>JANOBH010000382.1:0-4042 GCA_031411535.1 Chthoniobacter sp.
GAACCTCCGCTGCCGATGAAGGGCTCCCGAAAGGAAGTCACCCGGAGCGCTGCGTGCGCCTCTCCGACTGCCGGAGCGGGCGGGAAAAGGTCAGCGTCTGGGGCTTTCCGCCGTACCGCCCTTCAGGCTTTCCCTCCAGCCTGCGCCGGATTCCCAGAAAGCCTCCTGCACGATGTGGCGGAAGGCCCAGAACATGCACGCCGCGCCGAAGCCGGCAATCATGCACATCAGGACTTTGTGAGTGAAAGTGTTCTGCATCTTGGGAGTTGGTCTAAGCATGTCCCTTGCCGCGCCCGCTACGAAGCTGCCTCTGCCTCCCCAAACGCCGTATGGCTGCACCTCGCTTCCGGAAGATCGCGGGCGGTTCCCGAAGGCGGCGGATATGCGCTTGTCTCGGCACGCCGCGGCGCTCCATATCCTGCACGCACCTTTTTCCCCGCGCCCCATGAAACGACTCCTCCTCGCCGCTCTCCTGCTCGCTCCGCTCCTGCCGCTCTCCGCCGCGGATGCGCCGCTGAAATTCGCCGACCCCGCACCGAAGCGCTACGACCTGACCGCGCGCGCGAGCGAGATCGACCCGCGCGCGCAGGCGCACCCGGAGATCGACTTCATCTTTGAAAAAAGCGGCAAGCCCGCCGACACGGAGCGCGCAGCGGTGGACACGCGCGTCGCGCCGCAGGGCCGGCTGGTGATCTGGCTGATGGGGCACAACGGCCAGCTTTCCGACCGGCTCACGAGCTACGGCCTGCACACGATCCAGGTCCACTACGCGAACGGCTGGTTCGGGAAATTCGGCAATGCCGCGCCCGCGGACGACGACAAATTTCTCGGCAAGATCCGGCTCGAAGCGGCGACGGGGGAGGACTTCAGCAGCGTGGTCGCGATCCCGAAGCCCGACGGCATCATGGAGCGCTCGTTTCAGTTTGTGAAATGGCTCGCGAAAGAGAATCCGCAGGGGCGCTGGGACGCCTTCCTCACGCCGGATGGAAAAGGGCTGCGCTGGGATCGCGTGATCCTCTCCGGCGCGTCGCACGGCGCGACGACGGCGGGGCGCATGGCCAAGCACGTGCGCGTGGACCGCGTGGTCATGTTCTGCGGGCCGCGCGATCAACTGGAGACGTGGCAGGCGCTGCCCTCGGCGACGCCGTCGAACCGCTATTTCGGCTTCAGCCACGTCCTCGACGGCGGGTGGAAAGGCGACCACTACTGCCGCTCATGGGAGCTGATGGGTCTGAACCAGTTCGGTCCCGTCGTGAACGTGGACCAGACTGCAGCGCCTTTCGGAAACTCGCGCCGGCTCATCACCGACGCCGATGTGAAGGGCGACGACAAACGCGCGCACGGCTCCGTGACACCCGGCGGCTCCGCGGTGAAAGACGCGTCCGGGAAGTACATCCACGAAGGCGTCTGGCGGTACCTTTTCAACCACCCGGTCGAGCAGGTCGGCCAGCCCGTGCCGCCGGATGCGGAGTGCTCGAAAGACCTGCGCAAGCCTGCGAAGTAGGCGGTGCTGTTTCGCGGAGTCGAGTCCCGGAGTGAACCAAAACTCCAAATATGGAGTCATCCTGTGCGGAGTTCCGTTTGGCTCTGCAAAAGGAACGCAGTCGCAGGACCCCGTGCATTCTCAAACGGCGTCGCACAGAATCGCCGGGGTCCTTCGACTGCGTTCCGTCCCGCCTTCGCCCGCGACGGAACTCCGCTCAGGATGACACGCTTTCGTTGAATTCTCTCAGGGCTTGGTGTCCGCGGGAGGCGACGACGGCGCGGCGTCCTTGAGCGATTTGATCTTCTCTTTCGCGGCGTCGCCCGCGCCGATGTCGCGGACCGTTTCGTAGGCGCGGATGGCTTCCGCCTTTTCGCCGAGGAGTTCGAGCGCCACGGCCATGTCGAGGAGCAGGGGCGCGTCGGGTGACTTGGGATTCAGGCGCTGACCGATCTCCGCCAGCGCTTCCCGCAAGTCCCGGTCGGCGTCCGCCCGCTTGGCGAGGCCGAGCCGCGCGCGGGCGCGGCGGATGAGCCACGAGCTTCTGATGCGCGAATCCGCGAGTTCCCTCTCGATCACCGGCAGCGCCGCGGCGAACAGCCCGGCGTCGATCTGCGCCTCCACGCGCTCGATCTCGAGCACGCCCGCGCCGGTTTCGCGGATTCCGTCGTCGAGCCCGGCCAGCCGCTCCTTGTGCGCTTTCAGCCGTCGCTGGATGTCGCTGCGCAGCAGGTACCACTCGGGATTTTTTTTGTGGAGACGCAGCGCGGCGTCGCAATCCTCCAGCGCTTTCTTGTTCTCGTTCTGCGACCGGAGGATTTCCGCGCGCAGCATCCGCAGCCCGGCGAAGTCTGCCGGCTCGCCGCCCTTGAGCGTCAGCCCGCGCGCGACGCTGGCGAGCGCGTCGCCCGCCTTTCCTCCGAGAAAAAGCACGCGCCCCAGCTCGCGCGGGATTGCGACGGAATCGGGGTCGAGCTTTGCGGCGCGATCGAGGTCCTTCGCCGCCTCCGCGAGCTTGCCGAGGATGCGGTACTCGACCGCGCGCGCTGTCAGCAGCTCCGCGGTTTCGCCGTCCTTCGTCATGCGCGCGGTGAGTTCCTCGATCTCGTGCTCCGGGCCGTCGTGCGCGCGCGCGGAAAACGGAGCGCAGCCGAGCAGCGCGGCGAGACAGATGCGGGCGGCGGTCGTGCGCATCAGTCCTCCGCGATGAGCACGGGATCGAGCAGGAAGTCCGCTTTGTCCGCCGTGCTGTTGTGGGCTTCGATGGCCAGCGTGTTCGCGCCGTCCCTGAGATATTTCCGGGCGTCCTTGAGGACGAAATACTGGCGGCCTTTCGTTTCGCGCGGCTTCACGCCCTGGGCGTTGCGCCCGCTGCTGCGGCTGACGCCGCTGCGCGCCACTTCCTTCCCATTGAGGTAGGCGACAAAGGCGTCGCTGAAATCAATCAGCAGCCCCGATTCCGCGATGCGGTCCGCCTGCTCCACCTGAAATTCCCGCCGTGCGTAAAGCACCGTCTCCTTTCGCCGCATCTCCCGCACATCCGTGCGAAACGCCACCGCGCCGTATCCGAATCCCGAAGCGCCGATCTTCCATCCGTCGGCCGCGAAGCCCGGCTGGGTCCACGCTTTCCCGCGCACCGGCAGCGCGTGGGTGTAGCGCCACTCCGCGCCCTGCGGGATCAGGAGCCGGTGGTCCACGGGAGGCGTCGCCGGCGGCTTTGCCGCGTTCTCCGGCTTTTTGTACTCCGGCGGCATCCACGGGAGCGCGAGCTGTGCGGGCGTCACCTTCCCGCGTTTCACGATGCTGAAAAGGTCCGACTCCGCGCCGTCGCGATTGATCATCCGCGCGGTGAGCGTGTCGCCTTTCACATCCACGAGCACCGAGCCGTGCTCCAGGATGATGCGCCGCATCACGGGCATCGTTCCGTTGCGCCCGAGATCCTTGCCCGCATTGCCCGTGACGACCTGCACGGTGCCCTCGTGCGCGTGGATGCCCTTGCTTTTGCGATACGCGCCGTCGCCGTCGGGGTCGCCGTCGCCGTCGTCGAGGATCACATTGTCCGAGACGGTGGGCGTGGCGTAGGCGCCGTCCATCAGCATCGAGCGCTCGTAGATGTGCGAGTGGCCGGTGAGGACCACGTCCACGCCGCCCGCCTCGATGACGGGCATGATGAATTTCCGCATCTCCGTGAGGTCGCCCTCCTTGTCGCTGTCGTGGCTGCCTTTGGTGTAAGGCGGGTGATGCCAGAACGCGACGATCCAGTCGGCCTTTGTCTTCTCCAGGTCGGCCTTCAGCCACACGGCCATCGGCTCATTCGGCTCGCGTTTCAGGTCGTGCGAATCGAGGCAGACGAAATGGATGTTCGCGAAATCGAACGAGTAGTAAGCCTCCGTGCCCGACGCCAGTCCGCCCGTCTCCCCGCGCGTCGGCACCACGTAAGCGTCGTAGTACGGCCCGGTGCCCGTCTTGCCGCTGGACGTGGCGCCCTCGTGATTTCCCATCGAGGGCCAGCACACCTTGTTTCGCAGTGTGCTTTCGTACATCTCGAAAAAGCGCGTC
>JANOBH010000383.1:0-6531 GCA_031411535.1 Chthoniobacter sp.
TTCGTTCCCCTTGAATTCCTCGCCGCCGTTGGAGAGCAGGCCGGCGGTAGGGTTCTTGATTCCGACGACGTGGCGGCAGTAGGCGAGGGCCATGATGGCATTGTCCTCGATCTGCTGCGGCGTGGGGTCGGGATTCGCGCCAGCGTCGCAGAGGATGAAATGCCCGCCCTTCTCCGTGGGCATGTGGGCGACGATGGCCGGGCGCTCGATTCCGGGGAGCATCCGCAGCTTTATCGTGGCTGCGCTGACGGCCGCGCCGGTGTTTCCCGCGCTGACCACCGCCTCGGCTTCGCCGCTTTTCACGAGATCGACGGCGCGGCTGACGGAGGAGTCCTTTTTCCGCCGCACGGCGTCGATCCCGCTGTCGTGCATCTCCACGACCTGCGTGGTGTGGACGATCTGGATGCGCGGGTCGCGGCAGCCGATGCGCTGGAGTTCGGCTTCGAGGCGCGGCGTGTCGCCGGTCAGAAAGAGTTTCGAGATCTCGGAAAACTCCCGGAGCGCGAGCGCTGCGCCCTCGATGAGCTTCGCCGGGCCGCTGTCATGGCCCATGGCGTCGAGCGCGATCTTCATGGGCGCATTTCGGGCGCGGAGAAAAGAGAGATCAAGCGCAAAAAGGACGGCCGTCGCCTGGGGGAGAAAGCACGAAATCCGAAATCCGAAACCCGAAACAGTTCACCGCCAGGGCGGACGTTTCGGATTCCAGATTTCGGATTTCGGCTCTCCGTGGCAGACGGCTAGGCGGCTCCGATCGTGAGGATCTGGCGGCCTTTGTAGTAGCCGCACGAGGGGCAGACGCGGTGCGAAACGACGGCGCTGCCGCATTGGCCGCATTTGTTCAGGGCGGCGGCGTGCCAGCGGTTTGCGGCTTTGCGGGTGCGCAGGCGCATCTTAGATGTTTTACGTTTTGGAACTCCCATATCAGTTGGTCTTTTTAATTTTTAACTGGTCCAGCGCGCCCCACGCATCTCGGGTGTCGGAGAGAGGCTCGGACGCAGCCTCGGTGGTGGACCGAAGCGATGCGCCCTGACAGACTCTCCGGCCATCCCAATCGCAGCGTGGATGGGGCGGAAGGGCGAGCAAGATGTCTTCCCTCACCATGCCTGTCAAGTCCACCAATTCGGCTCCTGTCAGTTCGACCTGGCAGGCGAAATCGGCGACCTCCAGCGGGTAGCGGAAGTGGTCGAGGCACGCCACGCATTCGAGATCGAGATCGACGCCCACGATGCCGGTGGCAAAGAGGCCGCCTTCGCTCACGCCGACGTCGAGCGCGTAGCGCACGTCGCTCACCGGGTGGACGCCCTCCGCGTGGAGGTCGAGCATCTGGCTGCTTTCCGTGCCTTCGAGGTGCATGCCCTCGTCGGGGAGTTGGTTCAGATGGACTTTCATAGGTCGTTTTTTAAAAGCGGGCGGTGAAGATACCTGCTTCTCCCTCTCCAGCTTCCTCTATTTTTTCGCGGGGGAAAAAGGGCGCGGAGGAGGCGGCGTCATGTGGCGTTCGCCGCGTGCTTTTCGCGGAGCGCCACCGCTACGGAAGCTGGCACGAAGGCATCGACCACGCCACCGAGCCGGCTGATTTCCTTCACGATGCGGGAGCTGAGATAGGTGTATTTCTCCGCCGGCATGAGGAAGATCGTCTCGATCTCCGCTTCGAGTTTCCGGTTCATCAGCGCCATTTGAAACTCGAACTCGAAGTCCGAGACCGCGCGCAACCCGCGGACGACGGCCGCCGCGCCCTGCTGGCGCGCGAACTCGACGAGCAGCCCGTCGAAACTGGAGACGCGGACGTTTTCAAACGCAGCGACCGAGCCCGTGATCAGCGTCGTGCGCTCGGCAGCGGAAAAAAGGCTGCGTTTCTGGTCATTGATGGCCACGGCGACGATGACCTCGTCGAAAAGCTTGGCCGCGCGTCCGATGACGTCGAGGTGGCCATTGGTCACAGGGTCAAAGCTGCCGGGATAGATCGCGCGTCTCACGCCGCGCAGGGTGCCGGAGCGCCCGGCAATTATGAAGGTGAAACTTTGCCGCTGCCGGATACGGCGAGCGTCTCCTCGATGATGCGCAGGAGTTCGGCGACCTTGTAAGGCTTGGTGAGGTAGCCGCTGGCCCCTTGCAGGAGGAGTTCCTGGATGCGCTCGCCCATGGCGTCGGCGCTGACCATGACGACCGGGATTGCGCGGGTCGCCGGGTCTTCCTTCAGCCGGAGGAGCACCTCGGCTCCGGTCATGTCGGGCAGATTCAGGTCGAGCAGGATGAGGTCGGGAAGCTGCTCGCGGGCGAGCTCCAGGCCGGGACGGGCGAGCCGCGCTGTGAGAAGCCGGTAATGGGTGCGCGGCTGGAGGATGCGCTCGACGAGGCGCAGATTCAGATCCTGATCCTCGATGTAGAGCAGCGTCTGCGTGTGGCCAGGCGCGAGCGGTGCGTGCGCGGGGGCTGGGGGCTGCGCTGCAGCCGCCTTCAGTTCGGCGGCCGGAGCTGGCTGGGCGGCTTCGATGCGCGCGATGTCGAGCACTTCATTGATCAGTGAGAGCAGGTTTTTCCCCGCGCGGGAGATGTGCTCGATGCTTTCCGCCTGCGTCGGGGTCGGGTTGTCCACTTCCAGGAGCTGGGTGAAACCAAGGATCGCATTCAGCGGCGTGCGCAGTTCGTGGCTCATGCGGGAGAGGAATTCGCTCTTCGCCCGGCTGGCGGCTTCCGCCAGCGCGTGCGCCTGGCGGAGGCGCTCCTCGGCAAGCCGCCGCTGGATTCCCTCCGTGAGCACGTTGGCGATTGCCTGGAGAAAATGCACATCGTCCTGCCCGAAGCTGCGCTGCCGCGTGGTGAAAGCGCAGAGCACGCCGAGCGGGGACTCGCCGGCCTCGATGATCACGCTCACGCTGCTTACCGCGTCGCTCGACGCGACCGCCTCGGAAACCTCGAAGCGCGTCTCTTTGGCCATGTCCTCGACGATCACCGGCTCGCCGGTGAGCAGCGTGTAGCCCGACTGGGAGCGCTTGCCCACCGGCACCCGGTTTCCCTTTCTCAGGTCGGGCCAGCCGACCTGCGCGGTGGCGATGAACTCCCCGCCTCCGGGCGCGAGCTGGAGCACGGAGCAGTAGTCCACGTGTAGGATCGTTCGCACCAGCGCGACCGCCTCGTCGAGCAGCGCGTCGAGCATCACGCCGCGCAGCGCCTGCTGGCCGAGATGCGCCACCGCCTCCTGCTGGAGCGCGCGGTCCTGATTGACCACATACGCACGCGCCAGTTCCGCCGTGCGCTCCTGGACACGGGCCTCCAGCCCCTCCCGCGCGTCGGCCAGTGCCTCCTGCGCCGCACGCTGAGCCGTCACGTCGGCGAAAAAGCCGACCATCCGCCCGATCTGTCCTTCGCGATCGAGGAAGAAGTATCCTTTAGCCTCGATGACGACGTGGGAGCCGTCCTTGCGACGGAGGCGGAACTCAAGGTGAAAGGGGTCGCGGACACCCACCACTCGCTGCACTTCCCGGTCAAAGACTTCCAGATCTGCGGGATGGAGGAGCTGGCGCAGCGTATCGAGCCCGCCACGCATCTCCGCTGCGCCGTAGCCGAGCACCCGCTGGAGGTCGCCTGCGTAGGTCACCTCGTTTGTCCGCGAATCCCAGTCATAGAGCACCTGCCCGCTCGCCCGGATCGCTGCGTCATAGCGGTTCGCCCACTCGATGCGCGCCACCTCGGCGATCTTCCGCTCGCTGAGGTCGCGCATGATCGTCGAGAAAAACTCGACCTTTCCGTCCGTGCCCGCATGGGAGACGATCACTTGAGAAACGGGAATCTCCCGACCGTCCCGGGTGAGGAGCGCGGATTCACCCTCCCAGCACCCGTCCCGTATCGCCGCCGGCAGCCCCTCCTTCAGGACGATCTCGTTCGCCCATTCGGGGTGGCATAGCGAGATGTGCCCGGAGATCGGCTCGTCCGGCGTCATTCCGAGCATTCGCCGGCCTGCCGCGTTGATGAAAAGCACTTTTCCCTCCGCGCACGCCATCCCGACAAAGTCCGTTGTCGCCTCGAGGATCCGCACCATCCGCGCGCTTTCGCTCCGCAGCTCATCGGACTTGTGCTGCACGGTCACGTCGTGCGCCACACCGATGTAGCCGGCGACCTCTCCGGCGGCATTGCGCACCGGCGCGCCGCGATCCACCACCCAGCGGTAGGCTCCGTCGTGCCTCCGCATGCGGAACTGGAGATCGAACGGCGCACCCGCGGCGAACGCCGCGTGCATCGCCGCGAAGCATCGCTCGCGATCCTCGGGATGCACCCGGTCGTACCAGTCACCGGTGGCGTCCGCGATCGACGCCTTGCCGGCGAAAGCCAGCGCCTCCTTGCTGAAATAGCACACCGTCCCGTCCAGCCGCACCCCCCAGACCATCGCCGGAAAGTCGTCCATCATCGCCAGATCGAACTGGATCTCGGGCAGGCCTTCGGAGCCTGGTCTGGGCGGCGGATTCATTTATTCGGGTAGGGGCTTGCCCCGGGTTTCCGGCGCAAACCAGATCGTGATCATTCCGACGAAATAGACCAGCACGATGGTGGCACCCGCCCGTTCGTAGCTGCCGCCGAGCTTTTCGACCAGGGTGCCCATCTGCAGCGCGCCAAATCCCGCCGCCACGCGCCCGAGATTGTAGCTCAGCCCCTGCGCCGTCGCCCGCACCCGCGTGGGAAAAAGCTCCGGCAGGTACAGCGGCAGCCAGCCGTAAAACGCGCCCGTGAACACCCCGGCGAGCAGGACGAAGATGAAAAACTCCAGGTCATAAAAGCGCGTGAACCGGAAGAGATACGTGGTCACCGCCAGCGCCAGCACGCACAGCGCGAAGTAAGCCGGCCGCCGTCCGAACCGCCCCAGCCATGCTCCGAGCAGGCACCCAAAGACCGAACCGATCGCCGACACGGTCTGCGTGATCCCTTTCGCCCGCGGATCGGCGCTCCCCGCGCGGTCCTGCCCGACCAGCGCCAGCCACTGCACCGCGCCCCAGGTGACGATCAGCACCACCGACGAGAGCAGGATGGCGAGCACCGTGCGGCGGAGCAGGGGAGCCTGGAAAATCTCGCGCAGCGGATGCGTGACCCGGTTCGCGACCGCCGCCTTCCACCGCTCAGACTCCGGCACAAAGAGCCGGATGAAAAACGTCAGCAGCGCCGGCGCGGCCCCCACCAGCATCACCCAGCGCCACGAGTCCTTGATCACGGGAAACGCGATCGCGATCACCGCGATCAGCGCAAAGCCCACATTCGCCGCCGCGCCGATCACGCCCGCGAGCATGGGCCGCCTTTTCTCCGGCCAGATCTCCATGACCAGCGCCACCCCCAGCGACCACTCGCCGCCCATCCCCAGCGCCGCCACGAAACGGAACGCCGGCAGGTGCCACGGCTCCGTGGCGAAATACGAAAGCCCCGTGAACACCGAGTAGCACAGGATGCTCAGGCTCATCGCCCGCACCCGCCCGACCTTGTCGCCGAGCCAGCCAAAGACGATCCCGCCCAGCGCCGCGCCCCATAGGAAAAAAGCCGTCGCCCAGCCCATCCAGCCGCTGACAAAGCTCTTCAGTTCCGAGCCTTGCAGCCCCTTTGCCATCTCCTCCAGCGCCGGTCCCGCCACGATCGGGAAAATACCCATCTCCATCCCGTCGAACATCCATCCGAGAAAGGCTGCGATCAGCGTGAGATAAAGTTTCCCGCGGGAGGGAGTCGGGGGCATCCGCGCTTGTTAGCAGGGAGCCCGTCCCCATTTCCAGCGCAAGCTTGCCCGCCCTTGCCAAGCGGCTGGCCGGCCCGATAGCCTCACGGCCCCTTTTATGACCACCAAGCCCAAAGCCCCCTCGAAGAAAGCCAATGTGTACAGTGCAGTGAGCCTGCACCGCGAGCACTCGAAGCTCGTCGTCGATGGCGCGGAGCGGGCCGCGAGCCGCGCGATGCTGCACGCGGTCGGGTTTGCGCGGGAGGACTTCAAAAAATCGCAGATCGGCATCGCCAGCACCTGGTCGATGGTCACGCCGTGCAACATGCACATCGACGGACTCGCGCGTCAGGCCGAGGCCGGCGCGAATACCGCGGGCGCCAAAGGCGTGATCTTCGGGACGATCACCATCTCCGACGGCATCTCCATGGGCACCGAGGGGATGAAATACTCGCTCGTCTCCCGCGAGGTCATCGCCGACAGCATCGAAACCGTGATGGGCTGCGAAGGCTTCGACGGCCTCGTGGCGATCGGCGGTTGCGACAAAAACATGCCCGCCTGCGTCATGGCGATGGCCCGGCTGAACCGCCCCAGCATCTTCGTCTATGGCGGCACGATCCTGCCGGGCTGCATCACCGGCATCCTCGCCGAGAAGCGGCTGCGCAGCGACCGCCGCGAAAAATTCGCAGGCAAGAATCTCGACATCGTGAGCTGCTTCGAGGCCGTGGGCGAGCATGCGAACGGCAAGCTCGACGACCGCGAGCTCGCCCTCATCGAGGAGCACGCCATCCCCGGCGCAGGCTCCTGCGGCGGCATGTACACCGCGAACACCATGGCCAGCG
>JANOBH010000384.1:0-18940 GCA_031411535.1 Chthoniobacter sp.
GCATATGATCGCGATGACCGAAGTCTCCACCCGCCGCCGCGCGGGCACCAGAACCAAAACCTTGAAACCGCGCGACTACGAATATCACGAATCGGTCCTGCTTGCGGAGACGGTGAAGCTGCTTGTGGCCGGGCCGGGCAAGACCATCGTGGACGGGACGCTGGGCGGAGGCGGACATGCGGCGGCGCTGCTCGCGGCGGGCGCGCGCGTGATCGGGCTCGATCAGGATCCTGAGGCGCTGGCATTCGCACGGGAGCGGCTGGGCGACGGGGATGAAAACTTTCGCGCGGTGCGCTGCAACTTCAGCGCGGTCGGCGAGGCGCTCGACGCGCTGGGGATCGGATTGATCGATGGCGCGCTGCTCGATCTCGGGGTCTCCTCGCGCCAGCTCGATTCGCCCGAGCGCGGCTTCAGCTTCATGCATGACGGGCCGCTGGACATGCGCATGGATCCGAGCGCGCCGGTCAGCGCCGCCGATCTCGTGAACACGATGGCGGGGGACCAGTTGGAGAGGGTCTTCCGCAACTTCGGCGAGGAGCCTGCGGCGCGAAAAATCGCCGCGCGACTCGTGCGCGACCGGATGGTCCAGCCGTTCACGACGACCCGGCAGCTCGCCGAAGCTGTGGAGTCGGCCGTCCCTCGGCGCGGGCGCACGCATCCGGCGACGCGTGTCTTTCAGGCGCTGCGGATCGCGGTCAATCGGGAGCTGGATGTGCTGGCTGCGGGACTCTCCGAGTTTTCCAAGCGCATCGCGCCCGGGGGGCGCTTTGCGGTGATCAGTTTTCACAGCCTTGAGGACCGCATCGTGAAGCAGTTTTTCAAAGGGCACACCGTCGAGTTTCTCGACCGTCCCGAGTGGCCTGCGCCGCGTCCAAATCCGGATTTCATTTTCAAGGCCGTCACCGGCAAGCCCGTCGTCGCGTGCGAAGCGGAGCAGCGCGCCAATCCGCGGTCCCGCAGCGCCAAGCTCCGCGTCGCTGAAAGGAATTCCCATGCCGGATAACCGCCGCCGCCACGCCAATGCCGTCCCGATTGCCAAATTCGTGACCTTCCTGGTGATCGGCGTTTTCGCCTGCGTCGCCGGACTCGCCTACGTGTGGTGCAAGAACGACCTGTTTGCGATGGGCGCGCAGATCAGGAAGCTCGAGGTGGAACTGGTGCAACTGCGCAGCCGCAACGAAGCCACGATGACGAACATCGCCAAGCTGAAGTCCACCGCCGAACTCGACAAGCGCCACGCCCAAGGCTGGATCAAGCTGGTGGCCATTCCTCCCGGCGGATTCGTGGTCGTGGGCAGTGCCGCGAAACCCGCCGGCGGGGGTGAACTGCGCGCCGTCGCGAACGGAAGGAAACACGAGTGAACCGCGCGGCCAGAACGAGGGTGTTCATCACGAGCTGTCTGCTGGCCGCCTGCTTCACCGCGTTCTCCGCCCGGCTGGTGCATCTGCAGGTCACGCAGCATCCGGAGTACGCGGACCTGGCCCAGAGGAACCATGGGGCCCGCCAGAAACTCCACGGCAGCCGCGGCGCGATCCTGGACCGGCACGGCGAGCCGCTGGCGCAGAATGATCCCGTGAAAACCGTGGTCGTGGACGCGAGCCTGGTGACGGACCCGAGGGCGGTCGCGGGTCTCGTGGCCCGCGCCCTCAAGCTGCCGGAGGCTCCGCTGTTTGAAAGGATCACGCTTCAGAAGTTTTCCGAGACCAAGGGGAGGAATGTCTTCGCGCAATACATCGTGGTGAAGAAAGACGTGCCGCAACGCGTCGCGGAAGATCTCGCGTCGCAGCTGGCGCAGCGAAAACTGCGCGGCGTCTCCTTTGAGCAGTCCGCAAACCGCATCTATCCGAACGGACACATGCTATGCCACGTCATCGGCTTCGTGGACGGTGCGGGCCGCGGCGCGGAAGGCATCGAGCGCACGATGGACGCGCATCTGCACAGCTACGAGGGATTCCGTGACATCGTGATCGACCGGAAGGGGCGGGAGATCGTCCCGTACCGCGGCGAGGAAAATGAGGCGCGCAACGGCCGGAACGTGCGGCTGACGATCGACATGGGGCTGCAAAACATCGTCGAGCAGGAGCTGGATGCCGCGATCCAACAGTTTCGCCCGAAAGGCGCGACGATCATCATGATGAACCCGAAAACCGGCGAAATCCTCGCGCTGGCAAACCGGCCGAACTTCAACCCGAACAACCTCGATGGCGTGACGGCGGAATCGCGATTCAATCGGGCGATCGGAGCCCAAGTCGAGCCGGGATCGACCTTCAAGCCGGTCACGATAGCGGCGGCGTTCAATGAAAAACTGGTGACGCCCGACACGGTCTTCGACGTGGAGAACGGCTACTACGAATGGTGCAAACTCAAGGACGACCATCCCTTCGCCGAACTGACCGCGCATTATATCCTCGTGAAATCGAGCAACATCGGCGCGGCGAAGATCGCCATGCGGTTGGGAGACCGGAAATTCTTCGAGTACATCCACCGCTTCGGCTTTGGAGAGCGGACCGGCGTGGCGCTGCCGGCGGAGAGCAAAGGAGAGATTCACCCTCCGCACGAGTGGTCAAAGATCAGCATCACCCGCATGCCGATGGGCCACGAGGTGGGCGCGACTCCGCTGCAGATCATCACCGCGATGAGCGTGATCGCCAATGGCGGATCGCTCATGGTGCCGCAGATCGTCCGCGAGATCACCGACGACACCGGCGCGGTGACGGCGGCTTTTCCCGCTCGCGAAGTGCGCCGCGTCGTCTCAAAGCGAACCACCGAGCAGGTCCGCAATGCCCTGATCGAGGTGGTCAGCAAAAAAGGCACAGCGAGGCTCGCGCAGGTTCTGGGCTTCCAGGTGGCCGGGAAGACCGGCACTGCCCAGAAACTGGAAAACGGCCGCTATGTGCATGACAAGCACGTCTGCTCTTTCGTGGGTTATCTGCCGGCCGAGGACCCCGCTTTCGTCGTGCTGGTACTGATCGACGAGGCGCAGACAAAGCGCGGTCAGGATGTCGGCGGGCTCGTCGCGGCGCCCGTCTTTTCGCGCATCGGTGAAAGGGCCGCGCGTTATCTCGGGCTCACGCCGACTTTCGAGGAACCGGAGGGCGGCATCGTCGCCAAGGAGGGCAGGGACGGGGAAAACTTTCGCGACAGATGAAACTCGCCGCCCTCATTCAAAATACTGCGACGATCAAAATCGACGGGTCGCTTGATCGGGAGATCACGGCCATCACCTACGATTCGCGCCGGGTGAAACCCGGCACGCTCTTTGTCGCTCTGCGGGGAGAGACGGTGGACGGCTCGCAGTTCGTCGAGCAGGCGATCGCCGCCGGGGCGGAGGCCGTGGTGAGCGAAGTCGCCGAGTTTCGGACAAAGGCGACGAACATCATCGTCACCGACGCCCGGCACGCGCTCGCCGATCTCGCCGCCGCCTTTTACCAGCATCCGGCGCGGGCATTGAAAATCGCCGGCATCACCGGAACGAACGGCAAGACCACGACGGCGTTTCTGCTCAAGCATATCTGCGAGGTGACGATGCACCGCTGCGGCCTGATCGGCACAGTCCGCTACGAAGTCGGCGACCGCGTGCTGCCCGCCGCGCGCACCACGCCGGAGTCGCTGGATCTCCACGACCTGCTCTGGCAGATGCGCTCCGCCGGCTGCAAGGCCGTGGCGATGGAGGTATCCTCGCACGCGCTCGTGCAGTCCCGGGTGCGCGGCGTGGAATTCGACGCGGCGATCTTCACCAACCTGACGCAGGATCACCTAGACTATCATAAGACGATGGACGCCTACTTCGAGGCGAAGGTGCGGCTTTTCAGCGGCCTCGCGGAGCAGATGAGGAAAAAGGGGAAGGCCGTGATCAATCTGGATGACCGTTACGGTGCGCAGCTCGCGACCCGCTTTGGCAAAGAGATCCCAGTCACCACGTACGGGCTCGGCGCGCTCGCGGATTTCCGCGCGAGCAATGTCCGGATCGACTTCAGCGGCACCAGCTACCAGCTCGATGCGGGTGGCAAGAGCTACCTCGTGCGCCTGCCGCAGATCGGGCAGTTCAATGTCTATAACTCCCTCGCCGCACTTGCCGGGGCGGATGCGCTCGGCGTGGAGGTGCGGAGCGGCGTGCTCGCGCTCGCCAATGCGGGGCCCGTGCCGGGCCGCCTCGAAGCTGTGCCCGCGCAGAGGCAGTTCCGCGTTTTCGTGGACTATGCGCACACCGACGACGCGCTGAAGAACGTCATCAAGACGTGCCGTGAGCTCAATCCGGCCCGGCTCATCGTCGTCTTCGGGTGCGGCGGAAACCGGGACAAGACCAAGCGTCCGCGGATGGGTGCGGTGGTGGACCAGCACGCCGATTACGCCATCATCACCTCGGACAATCCGCGCAAGGAAGACCCGCTCGCGATCATCGAGGACATCAAGCCCGGAATGAGGCGCGGCAACTATGAGGTGATCCCGGATCGCAAGGAGGCGATTTACCGGGCGATCGCCATGGCTCAGGCGAAGGACATCATTCTCATCGCGGGCAAAGGGCATGAGACCTACCAGGAATTTTCCGACCATACCGCACCCTTTGACGACGTTGCCGTCGCGCGGGGAGCACTGGACGACAGGCGAACCGACACCAACGGCTGACATGGACGCGACCAGTTTCGAGACAATCGCGCGATGGGCCGAAGGACGGCTCGTCGCAGGCGAGCCGACGGGACGGGCGACGGTCGTCTGCACCGATACGCGCGCCCTCAAGGCGGGCGATTTTTTCGTGGCGCTGCGCGGGGAGAATTTCGATGCACACAGCTTTGTCGCGGAGGCGGCGCGGCGCGGAGCGGTGGGAGCGATGGTCGCGGAGATTCCCGCCGATCTGCCTCCGGGATTCGCGGTGATCCAGGTGCCGGACACGCTGCGCGCGCTGCAGCGGCTCGGGGCGAACTACCGCCGCAGTCTCTCGCTCCAGGTCGTCGGCATCACTGGCAGCAACGGCAAGACGAGCACCAAAGACCTCACCGCCGCAGTGCTTGGCGTTCACTTTCAGGTCGCGAAAACTGAGGGCAATCTGAACAACCACATCGGCGTCCCCCTCACGCTCCTGCGCGCGCGCGCCGGCGACCAGATCGGCGTGTTTGAAGCAGGGATGAACCATCCCGGCGAAATCGCGCCGCTCGCGGCGATGATCGCGCCGGATGTGGCGATGATCACGAACATCGGCATGGCGCACATCGAGCACATGGGCAGCCGGGAGGCCGTGGCGCTGGAGAAGGGGATGCTCGCCGAGGCGCTCCAGCCGGGCGGTACGCTGATCCTGAGCGCGCACGATGAATTCTCGCCGTCCATCGCCGCGCGCACCCGGGCGGATGTCGTGATGGCCGGCATCGGCGTCGGCGAGGTTTTCGCGAGCGACCTGAGGCCGCACTTTTCCGGGACGAAATTCCGGCTGCATGCGGACGGGCGCGAGGTCGGGGCCGAGCTGTCCGTCCCCGGCGAGCACATGGTGCGCAATGCGGTCCTCGCGGCGGCGGCGGGCCGGGTGTTCGGACTCTCGCTCAACGAGTGCGCGGAGGGTCTCTCCAAACTGAGCCTGTCCAAAGGCCGGCTCGAACAGAAGGTCGTCCGCGGCATCCAGATTCTCGACGACACCTACAACGCCAATCCCGACTCCGTCGGCGCGGCGCTGCGCACGCTGGCCTCGATGCCCGCCGCAGGCCGGCGGATCGCGGTCCTCGGACGCATGGGCGAGCTGGGAGAGGAGGCCGAGCGCGGCCACCGCCAGGTCGGCGAGGTGGCGGCGCGCGAGCATATCGACTGCGTCGTCGGCGTCGGCGAGGAGGCGCAGTGGATCACCGACGCGGCATGGCGCGGCGGCGTGGAAAAGGTCGTGAGCGTCGGCTCCGCCGACGAGGCCACGAAGGCGGTGCGCGAGCTGGCAAAGCCGGGCGACGTGGTGCTCATCAAGGGGAGCCGCTCGGAGAAAATGGAGCGCATCGTGGAGGGCTTGCAGGCGCCATGATGTACTACCTCCACCAACTGCCGCTGCACTTTCCCGAGCATGACTTCCTGCGCGCGCTGAATGTCTTTCAGTACATCACCTTTCGCGCGATCGCCGCGGCGGTGACGGCTTTCCTGCTCTCGCTCATGTGCGGGAACTGGGTCATCCGCCGCCTCATTTCGCTCAAGGTGGGCCAGCCGATCCGGACGAAGGAGGAAGTGAACAAGCTCTTCGAACTCCACGGCCAGAAGGCGGGCACGCCGACAATGGGCGGCATCCTCATCCTGGGCACCGTCTTCATTTCCGCGCTCCTCTGGGCGCGGCCGGATAACAGTGCCGTGTGGCTGCTGCTCTTCACGCTGCTCTTCTGCGGAGCCCTCGGCTTCTGGGACGACTACCTGAAGGTCGCCAAGAAGAACTCCGCCGGCGTCAGCGAGCGCACGAAGCTCATCGCCCAGGCCATCCTCGCGGCCATCGTCACCGGATATTTTCTCCTGCAGCCCCAGTATCAGGTCCAGGCGCGCGAGCTTTTCGTGCCGTTTTACAAGGAGCCCGTAATCCTGAATCTCGGCGCGTTCACCTTCGTCTTCTTCGCCATCGTCATCATGGGCTCGTCGAATGCCGTGAACCTCACCGACGGCCTCGACGGACTCGCCGCCGGCTGCACATGCACCGCCGCCTTCACCTACGGGATCCTGGCGTACGCGGCGGGCAACTGGAAACTCGCCAGCTATCTCGACATCCCGTTCTACCCATTCGCCGGAGAGCTCGCGGTCATCTGCATGGCCATGGTGGGGGCGTCGTTCGGCTTTCTTTGGTTCAACTGCCACCCGGCGAAAGTCTTCATGGGCGACACCGGTTCGCTCGCGATCGGCGGCATGCTCGGCGTCGTGGCGATCTGCACGAAACAGGAGATGCTGCTCGTCGTCGTGGGCGGCGTCTTCGTCATCGAGGCCGTGTCCGTGCTCATCCAGCGCTCGTGGTTCAAGATCACCAAGCGCCGCTTCGGCGAAGGCCGGCGGGTCTTCCTGATGTCGCCGCTGCACCACCATTTCGAGCTGAAGGGATGGAAGGAAAACACCGTCATCGTCCGCTTTTGGATCCTCTCCATGATGTTCGCGCTGCTCGGCCTCGCGACCCTCAAACTTCGTTGAATGTGCGTTACAAAAACCAGTCCATCGCAGTGCTCGGCGCGGGTGAAAGTGGAGAGTCCGCCGCCGTGCTCCTGCACCAGGAGAAAGCCATGGTCACGATCCTAGACACCGCGGAAGAGAACAAGCTGCGCAGGAAGATCGACGCGCTTGGCGCGCGCGGCATCCGCGTCATCGCGGGGCTCGCCGCCGAGCACGAAAGCATGCACGGGCACTACGACTTCGCGATCCTCAGCCCAGGCATCGATCCCACGGTGCCGCTGGTGCGAAACTTCATCCAGCGCCGTATCGAGATGATCGGTGAACTCGAGCTCGCCTACGAGATGTGCGCGTGCCCGATCGTCGGCATCACGGGCACGAACGGCAAAACCACAACGACCCAGCTCGTGGAGAAAATGCTCAGCGCGTGCGGTGTGAAAACCGTCGCATGCGGCAATATCGGCCCCGCCTTTTCCGCCAAGGTCAGCGAGAGCGCGAACCTCGACATCGTGACTCTGGAGGTCAGCTCCTTTCAGCTCGAAACCATCACGCGCTTCCGCTGCGAGATCGCCGTCTGGCTGGGCTTTGCGCCCGATCATCTCGACCGCTACCCCTCGATGGACGAGTACTACCGGGCAAAGATCCGCATCTTTGAAAACCAGACGGCGGACGACTGGGCGGTCGTCAATTTCCGCGACAAGCTGCCCGAGTTGAAGGCGAGGAAGATCACCTTCAGCGCGTATGTCCCGGGCGCGGATTTCGAGCTGCGCGAAGGGGTGATCTATTTCCGCGGCGAGCGCGTGCTCGCGATGGCGGACACGCAGCTTCGCGGCTCGCACAATGCGGAGAACCTCATGGCGGCGCTCGGCGTCGGCGTCGTGCGCGGTCTGAGTTTTTCGGAAATGACGCCGCCGCTTCGCGAATACAAGGCGCTGCCGCACCGCTGCGAACTCATCCGCTCGCTCGATGGCGTGGAATACGTGAATGATTCCAAAGGCACGAATCCCGACTCGGTCGAGAAGGCGCTGCACTCCGAGACGCGCCCGGTCGTGCTGATCGCGGGCGGGAAGGACAAGGGTTTTGAGTACGACGCCCTGACGAGCCTGGTCGCGCAGCGCTGCCGGGCCGCGGTGGTCCTGGGCGAAATGGGGGATCGCATCGAGGCCCTGTGGAGGGACAAGCTGCGCGTCGTCAATGCAGGCTGGTCGCTCGAACGCGCGGTCGCGCTCGCCCACGAACTCGCGCAGCCGGGCGATGTCGTCCTGCTCAGCCCTGGCACTTCTTCCTTCGACATGTTCAAAAACTACGCCGACCGCGGCAATCAGTTCCGCACCCTCGTCCAAGCTCTCCAACCAAAATGAAAACGCCCAAATTCATCACCAAACTGTCTGCCGTCCTCATCCCGCGTCCGAGGAAGAAACTCCAGGCCACCGCCCGCGCCGTGCCGCGCGCGGCGATGGACGACTACGACGCCGACGAGCCGACCACGAAGCTGTCCAGCGCGTTTGTCGTCGTGCTCATCCTGCACATCGTCGCCGTCCTTGGCATCTTTGCCTTCAACAGCATCAAGGCCTCGCGGCTCACCCATGAGAAGGCGGCCGCGCCCGCAGACGCGCCTGCGAAATCTCCGGCGGCCGCCGCGGCGCAGGCACCCGCTTCGGCCGTGCCGCGCGCGGCGGAGCACCCGACGCCCGCCGCGCCTGTGCCGGCAGTCGCGAGCCTGAAGCCCGCAGGGGCCACCCAGCATTCGGTGCAGGCGAATGAAAACCCGACGAAGATCGCCATCGCGTATCGCCTGCGGACGGAGGAACTCCTCGCCGCGAACGGCCTCAAGGACGGCGACATCCTCAAAATCGGGCAGGTGCTGACAATTCCCGCTCCGAAAACGGCGGGGAAATCCGCAGCAACCGAGCCTGCAAAGACGGCGACGCCGGCCCGGGATTCCGATGTGCTGCCCACGCGGACAACGCCCGGAAAGCACGTCGTCAAAAAAGGCGACACAGCGTTTTCCATCGCGAAAACCTACGGGCTCAGCGCGGACGAACTGCTCAGGCTCAACAAGATCACCGACGCCAAAAAGCTCCAGCCCGGCCAGGCGCTGACGATTCCGAAAAAGAAAGGGTGACCGCCCGTCATTGAACACCCATCGCACCAGCGTCTATCTCCTTGTCGCCGCCGTCATCGGACTGATCGCTCTGGGGCTCGTCATGATGTCGAGCACCTCGGCGTATGCGCCGGAGAGCCACGGCGATCCGATGTACCTGCTCCGTCGGCAGGTGGGCTGGCTGGGCATCGGCGTGGTGCTGTGCGCGCTGGCGGCATTTTTTGACCACCACTTTCTGAGAAAAACGTGGTGGCTTTGGTTTGGCATCGCGGTCGTCCTGCTGGCGCTCTGCTTCGTGCCGCACATCGGGCACCGCATCAATGGCTCCCGGCGCTGGATCACGCTCGGCGTGACATTCCAGCCGTCGGAGTTTGCGAAGCTCGCGGCGATCGTGACGATCGCGTGGTGGTTTTCGCGGGAGGAAAGCTACGAGCGGGAGTTTGTGCGCGGCTATCTCGCACCGCTGGGGCTGGCTGGCGCGCTGATGGCGCTGATCGCGCCCGAGGTGGATGTGGGCACCACAGCGCTGATCGGCGGCACCACGTTTCTGCTCATGTTCATCGCCGGCACCCGGATCCGGTATCTCGCGCCGACGGTGCTTCTCGGCGCCGCCGCGCTGGGGCTGGTCATTTACAAAATGCCCGAGCGCACCGGGCGCTTCTTTGCCTTCCTCTATCCGGAAAAATATCCCGCCGATGCGTATCAGACCGTGCAGGGCCTGATCGCCCTCGGCTCGGGCGGCGTGGATGGGCTGGGGCTTGGAAACGGGGTGCAGAAGATGATGTATCTGCCGTTCGCGCACACGGACTTCATCTTCCCCGTCATCGGCGAGGAACTCGGCGTTCGGTGGACGCTGGCCGTCGTCGGAACCTACCTCGTGATCATCCTCTGCGGCGCTGCGATCGCCATGCGGGCGCGGGACCGCTTTGGCCTGCTGCTCGGCTTTGGCGTGACGGTCATGATCGCGCTCCAGGCGGCGGTGAATATCGGCGTGACCACTGCGCTGCTGCCGAACAAGGGACTGCCGCTGCCCTTCATCAGCTACGGCGGCACAAACCTCGTCTTCTGCCTCATCGGCATCGGCATCCTCATCAATATCTACCGGCAGGGCGCGAACGAGAAAGACGGGAAACGCGCGGGCGTGGTCCTCGCCGCCCGGACGCGGAATGCAAGACGGGTGATGCGTTTGTAGCGTATGAATTTCGTCATCGCGGCCGGCGGCACCGGCGGGCACTTGTTTCCGGGACTGGCAGTGGGCGAGGTGCTGCTCGCGCGCGGCCACCGCGTCATGCTCATCATCTCGGAAAAGGAGATCGACTCGCTGGCCACGCAGGGGCGCGGCGAGTTCCGCATCGAGCGCGTGCCGGGCGTGGGCGTGCAAAGCAGGTCGCCGCTCGCGCTGGTGAGGTTTGCCATGAAATTCCGCGCCGGGCTGAACCAGGTGAAGGCGCTGTATCGCGACTTCGCGCCGAGCGCGGTGCTCGGGATGGGCGGCTTCACCTCGACCGCGCCGATCCTCGCCGGCCGCTCGCGGAAAATCCCGACGTTCGTCCACGAATCAAACGCGATTCCAGGCAAGGCGAACAGGCTCAATGCCCGGCTCGTCACCCGGGTGCTGGTCGGCTTCGAGGAGTGCGCCCGCCATTTTCCCGCGGGGAAATCCGATGTCACCGGCACGCCGATCCGCACCTCGCTCGCCGAGCGGATGGACAAGGCGGAGGCGCTCGCCGCTTTCAACCTCAAGCCGGGCCGGCCGACGCTGCTCGTCATGGGCGGCAGCCAGGGCGCGCACGGCATCAATCAGGCGCTGGTCAGCGCGCTCCCGCAGCTCGCCGGGAAGCCGCTTCAGATCATTCATCTTGCCGGCAGGCAGGACGAGCAGCTCATGCATGAAAGCTACGCGAAGGCGGGAATTCCCGCGTATGTCGCTGCGTTCTGCCACCAGATGCGGGAGGCGTACAGCGCCGCGGATTTCACCATCGCGCGCAGCGGCGCGGCGAGCCTCACGGAGCTTTCGCACTTCGCGCTGCCCGGCATCCTCATTCCGTATCCGTTCGCCGCGGACGACCATCAAACTTTCAATGCGAAAATCTTTGAACGCGCGGGTGCGGCGGCGCTATTGAATGAGCGCGAAACCACCGGCGAAAATCTCGCGAAAAAGCTGCTCTGGTTTCTCGACGATCCCGCCCGGCTTTCCGAAGCCTCCGCCCGCAGTGCGAGTCTCGCGCCGCATTCAGCCGCCGGGCGTGTCGCCGACACGATACTCAAATTTTGCGCATAATGGACACAGGCCAGATCCTTGCAGACATCCTCGTCGGAGGTGAATTGAAGATTCACCTGATCGGCGTCGCCGGCTCCGGCATGAGCGGCATCGCCGGCCTGCTCATTTCGCTCGGGCACACCGTCAGCGGCTCGGACAGAGCGCGCACCGTCGAGACTGACCGGCTGGAAAAGCTTGGGCTGCGGTTTCACATCGGACAGGCGGCGGCGAATGTCGCGGACGCCGACCTGATCATTTTCTCCTCCGCCATCCGTCCGGGCAACGCGGAGTACGACGAGGCGCTGCTCACGGGCCGCAACATGGTGCGGCGCGCAGACGCGCTCGCGGCGATCCTGAACTGCAAAAAGGGAATCGTGATCTGCGGCATGCACGGGAAAACGACGACGTCCTCCATGGCCGCGCACGTGCTGAAGGTCGGCGGGCTGCATCCGTCGCATTACGTCGGCGCGGAGATCCCGATCCTCGGGACAAACGCGAACTGGGATGCGGAGGGCGAATTCTTTGTGGCGGAGGGCGACGAGAGCGACGGGACGCTCGCCTTTTACCACCCCGAGCACGCCATCGTGCTGAACATCGAGGAGGAGCATCTCGACTACTACGCGGACCTCGCGGCGATCGAGGTCGTCTTTAATCAACTGCTCAGCCAGACGCGGGGAAAGGTCATCTACTCCGCGGACGACGCACACGCGCCGAGGGTGTGCGGCGGGCATCCCGGCGCGATTTCCTACGGCGAGGCGCGCACCGCGTTCTACCGGTTCGACGACGTGCATGCGAAGGACTTCCAGTCGCATTTCCGCGTGCTGCGCGGCGGCGAACCGCTCGGCGCGGTCACGCTGAATGTGCCGGGCCGGCACAATGTGAGCAACGCCGTCGGCGTCATCGCGCTGGCGACGGAACTCGGCGTGCCGTTTGCGAAAATCGCGGAGGCGCTGGAGTCCTTCCGCGGTGCGCGGCGGCGGTTCGAGATCAAGTACCGCAGCGACCGCTACATGATCGTGGACGACTACGGGCACCACCCGAGCGAGGTGAAGGCGACGCTCGCCACGGCGAAGAACACGGGCCGCAAACGCGTGCTCTGCATGTTCCAGCCGCACCGCTATTCGCGGACGCAGAAGCTGAAGGCGGAGTTTGGGCGCGCGTTTCATCACGCGGATATCGCGGTGATCGCCGACGTGTATCCCGCGAGCGAAGAGCCGATCCCCGGCGTGAGCGGGCAGACGATCGTGGATGAAATGGTCCGCGAAGGGCACGACGGCGCGACGTTTCAACCCGACCGGAAAAAGATCGCGATGGAGATCGGGAGGCAGCTTGAGCCGGGCGACTGCGTGATCAGCCTGGGGGCGGGAAACATCCACGAAGCCGCCTCCATCCTCGCCGCGGACGTGCGGCAGCTCGACGAACTCCAGACCGTGATGGGCGCTGGGCCGATCAAGCTCTACGAGCCGCTCTCGAAGCACACAACCATCCGCGTGGGCGGGCCCGCGCAGTTCTGGGCGGAGCCCGAGACCGAGGAGGGCTTCGCGCGGCTGGTGCGCTTCTGCACGCTGAATGAAATCCCGCTTTTCGTCATGGGCCGCGGCTCGAATCTGCTCGTGCGCGACGGCGGAATCCGGGGCGTGGTGGTGCATCTCTCACGCGGCGAGTTTAAGAAGATCGAAGTCCGCGAGGGCCAGATCCACGCGGGCGCCGGGGTGAAGCAGAAGGAGCTCGCCTATGCCGCGCGCGACGCGGAGATCGCGGGGTTCGAGTGGTTCGAGGGCATCCCCGGCGATGTCGGCGGAGCGCTGCGGATGAACGCCGGGGCGATGGGCGGCGAGACATTCCGGCAGGTCGTCAGCGTCCGCTTTGTCGATCCGCACGGCAATTTCCACATGAAGACGCCGCCGGAGATGGACGTCCACTACCGGCACTGCGGGACGCTGGTGAAAAACTACGCGGTCTCCGCGACGTTCTTCGGCCAGCCGGGCACGCCGGAGGAGATCGAGCGACTGCTGGAAGCCTCGACGCAGAAGCGCCGCACCACGCAGCCGCGCGAATCGAGCGCGGGCTGTTTTTTCAAGAATCCGGAGCAGTGCCCGGCCGGCAAACTGGTGGACGAACTCGGACTGAAAGGCACGCGCATCGGCGGGGCGATGGTCTCGGAGGTGCATGGGAATTTCATCGTGAATGCCGGCGGCGCGACGGCGGCGGACATGCTGGCGCTCATCGACAAGGTGAAGGAGACGGCGCTGCGCGAACGCGGCATCACGCTCGAAACCGAGGTGCAGATCGTTGGCGAGGAGAAAGGCATCCATGACTGACCTGAGCAACCGAAACGCAAAAAGCGCGTGTCATCCTGAGCGGAGCGGAGGCGGAAAGGTGGGCGCAGCGCAGTCGAAGGATCCCGCAGCTTCTCGGGCACGGTCGCATGGGATCGCCGGGATCCTTCGACTCCGTTCCGCCCCCGCTGGCCCGCGGCGGAACTCCGCTCAGGATGACACACGGTTTTTGGCGAGATCATCACGAGTCGCTGCAAGAACCGCCGCGCTCCTGCCGTATTTGCCGGGATGCACCCCAAACTTCCATCCATGTCCACTGACCTGACTCACAAAAAAATCGCGGTCCTGATGGGCGGGCCGGGCAATGAGCGGAAGGTCTCGCTCGCCTCCGGCGCGGGCGTGGCGCAGGCGCTGCGCGGGCTCGGGGCGGATGTCACCGAGGTCGATGTCGCGGGGCCGGATTTCACGCTGCCCGCCGGCACCGAGGTGGCGTTCAATGTCATCCACGGAACCTTCGGCGAGGACGGGCAGGTGCAGCGCATCCTAGAGGGGCGCGGCGTGCCGTACACCGGCGAAGGCGTGGCAGGGAGCGAGCTGGCGATCGACAAGATCGCGACCAAGCGGCGCTTTCTCGAACGCGGCGTGCCGACGGCGGCATTCGAGATTCTGCGCGATGGCGCCATGCCGACGCTCGCGCTGCCGTATGTGGTGAAAGCGCCGCGCGAGGGATCGAGCGTGGGCGTGTTCATCGTGCGCGACGCGGCGAAGGTGGCGGAGACGATGCGCGAGGCGTGGAAGTTCGGAAGCGAACTGCTCGTCGAGGAATTCATCCGCGGGCGGGAGCTGACCGTCGGCATCGTGGGCCACCAGGCGCTGCCGGTGATCGAGATCCGCCCGAAGAAAGACGGCGAGTTTTACGACTTTGCGAACAAGTACAACTTCCTCAATCCGCAGGCGGCCGGGGCGGACCACTTCTGCCCGGCGCCCCTCAGCGATGACGTCACGCGCCGGGTGCAGGAGACCGCTCTCGCGGCCAAGGACGCTCTCGACTTGGAGGTCTATTCGCGCGTCGATGTGCTCCTGACCGAGGACGGGGAGCCCTCCGTCCTGGAGATCAATACGATCCCCGGCATGACGCAGGTCAGCCTACTCCCCGAGGCCGCCGCCGCGGCCGGGATCAGCTACGCGGAGCTATGCGCCCGCGTGATCGGACTTTCGCTCGCCCGCCGCCCATGAAGCCGCCCAGGAACCAGCGCATTTCCAGCTCGAAGCAGCGCCAGCAGCAGCATGTGCTCGATGTGAAAGTCCGCGTCGGCATGGTGCGCGAGCGCCGCTTTCGCGCGGTCGCCGGGTTCATCTGCAAAGCGGTCCTGTACGTCTCGCTCGCCGGCGGCGCGTGGCTCGGCGGCAAGGAGGCCCTGCGCGTCTGGGTCTGGGAGAATCCGGAGTACTTTGTCCGCGAGCCGCGCGTGACGACCGATGGCACGCTGACGCGCGAGCAGGTGCTGACGGCGGCGGATCTCCTTCAGGAGCGGAACATTTTCACCATCGATCTCGGCAGGGTGCGGGCGGCGGTCGGGAAACTGCCGCAGGTGGAAAGTGCGGAGGTGCAGCGGACGCTGCCGAACCGAATCGCGATCAATATCACCGAGCGGCGCCCCATCGCCTGGGTCATCCTGAGAAAGGAGGAGGATCCCACGACCTCCGAGCGCTCGTTCCTCATCGACGCACGCAGCATCGTAATGCGCAGCCGCGTCCTGCTGCCGCATTACTATCACCTGCCGATCATCTCCGGCGTGGAGACGGAGAACCTCGTGGCGGGCCAGCGGGTCAGCAATTTCGGCGTCCGGGCCGCGCTCGAACTCGTGCGGCTCAATGCCGACAGCACCCGCTTTCAGGTCCGCAATATCGACATCTCGAAAGGCTACTGCCTCGTCGTCACCGATCAGCGGCGCGCGAGGATCACATTCGGATTCAGCGACCTCGACGGGCAGCTAGCGCGCTTGAACCAGTTGCTCGACGCGATCGAGCCGACGCGCCGGGAAATCCGCACCATCAATCTCATCCCGGTCCGCAATGTGCCCGTCACCTTTTATGATCCCGCGGTGGACCCGCCGGAAGAAGAGCCGCCGACGCCGATGCCGGCGGCGCCAAGGCCGGAGCCTGCGGTTTCCAAGCCCAGGGTCGCTCCGCCTGCCAGCGGCAGGACTCCCGCGAGGAAGGGCGTAACGACGGCGGCGAAGGCGCGTCCGAAGGCACCTGCGAAGGCACCTGCGAAGAAACCTGCCCCGCAGGTCGTGAAGGCCAGAAAGGCAGCGACTGCTCCGGTAAAAACTCCTCCGCCAGTCAAAGCGACTTCGCCGGTGGATCACTTGAAAAAGCCGTTCAATCTCAATGGGTAGGGATCACATCGTCGTCGGACTGGAAATCGGCACGTCGAAAATCTGCGTCGTCGTGGGGGAGACGCGCGGCGACGGCACGATCCGCATCCTCGGCGTCGGCCACGCGCCGTCGCGCGGCGTCCGCAAGGGCGAGATCGTGGATTTCGAGACGGCGGGGAAGTGCATCCGCGAGGCGCTGGTGGATGCCGAGGAGAAGAGCGACGTGATGATCGGCAGCGTCTATCTCGGCGTCACCGGCGCGCACATCGAGAGTTTTAACAACCGCGGCGCGATCAACATTCCCGAGGAGCGGGACGAGATCTGCGAGGAGGATTTCGAGGAGGTGCAGGCGAGCGCGCGCGAGGTCAGCATCCCGTCGCAAAACATGTTCGTGCACTCGATCCTGCAGCACTACTACGTGGACGGGCAGGACGGCGTGCTCAATCCGATCGGGATGCTCGGGCGGAAGCTGGAGGCGGATTTTCACATCATTCACGGCGTGGCGAACCGGATCAAAAACAGCGTGCGCTGCGTGAAGGAGGTCGGCCCCGAAGTGCTCGACGTGGTTTACAATCCGCTCGCCGCCGCGCAAGTGGTGCTCGACCAGAATCAAAAGGGCCTGGGCGCGCTCGTGGTCGATATGGGCGGCGGGACGACCGACTACATCGTCTATGTGGATGGCGGGGTGAAGCAGAGCGGCTCGCTGCCGATCGGCGGCGACCACATGACGAATGACATCTCGCTCGGGCTGCGCATTCCGATGGCCAAGGCGGAGAAGCTCAAGGTCGAGGAAGGCAGCGTGATCCTCGGCGCATCGGTGCCGGGGGAGATGATCGTGCTCAAGGACGAGACGGGATTCGCGGGCAAAGAGGTCGAGCGGGAGATGCTGAATACCATCATCCACTGCCGGGCGCGGGAGACCCTGGAACTGCTCAAGCGGCGGCTCGACGAGCAGGACAACCTGCCGTACCTCGGCGCGGGAATCATGCTCACGGGCGGCTGCAGCCTGCTCAAAGGCATCGACCAACTGGCGGAGGAAATTTTCGGCACGCCCGCGCACCTCACGCATGCCCACGCCGTGGCGGGGCTCACATCCGCCTTTGAAAACCCGCAGTTTTCCACGGCCATCGGGCTGATCAAATATGCCGAGGCGATGCAGCCGGAGCGGCCGAAGGGGTGGATCAAGAGTATGATCAGGAAATTTTCATTTTTGTGGATGTGGTTCTGAAAACCAAACGCACTGACCGTCCGAAATCATGATGCCGATCAACCGAAACCATTCGTCCGCCGCGCAGCCCGATGTGCGCATGAGGATCGTCGGACTCGGCGGCGCCGGGTCGAACGCGCTCGACCGCATCACGCTCGACGGCCTGCCGGGTGCGGAACTCGTGGTGATCAACACGGACATCCAGGCGCTCACCGGTTCCGTCGTGGCGGACAAGGTGCAGATCGGTCGGGCGACCACGCACGGCCTGGGCGCGGGCGGCGATCCCGAGGTCGGCTACGCTGCGGCGGAGGAGTCGGGCGGGGAAATCCGCGGAGCGGTGGAGGGGGCGCAGATGGTCTTTCTGTGCGTGGGGCTCGGCGGCGGCACCGGCTCGGGCGCGGCCCGGAGCGTGGCGGCGATGGCACGCGGGCAGGGAGCGCTGGTGATCGTGTTTGCGACGCTCCCATTCACCTTTGAGGGCCGCCGGCGCATGAGCCAGGCGGAGGAGGCGCTCGCGGCGCTGCGGCGCGAGGCGGACGTGGTCATCTGTTTCGAGAACGACAGGATGGGCGACGCGGTTTCGCCGCTCGCGGGCATTCAGGAGGCATTCACGGCGGCGGACCAGACGATCAGCCAGAGCGTCCGGGCCATCGCCGCGCTGGTGCAGCGGCGCGGGCTGATGCACCTCGGTTTCGACGAGCTCGCGACCGCGCTGCGCTGCACGGGCGAGACGGCTCCGCGCAGCCTTTTTGGCTACGGCGAGGCCGACGGAGACAACCGGGCGAATGAAGCGCTCGCGCGCGCCTTGAAGAATCCGCTGATGGACAAAGGCCGCATGCTCGACGGCGCGCACAACGTGCTGGTGAACGTCGCCGGCGGTCCGGGGATGACTCTGAACGAGGTGCAGATCCTGATGGAGGGGCTGAACCGCCACATCGGAGACGAGACGCGCATCCTTTTCGGCGCGGCGGTCGATCCGCGGATGGGGCAGAAGATGAGCGTGACGATCCTGAGCGCGCTGGAGGCGGCTCCTGCGGCGGCTGTCGCTCCGCTGCGGCCTGCGCCACGGGCGGTGGAGGCGCAGCCGGTTTACGTCCCGCCCGCGCCGCGGGTGCCGGAGCGGGCGTCGGCGGAGCCGGATGTGGAGGAGGAGCCCGCCTTCGACGAGCCGCCGCCGCCGCGGATCGCGTATGTGGATTCCGACGAGGCGGTGTCCATGGAGCCGGCGCCCGCGCGGGTGGCCGCTTCCGCCGTGAAAGCCGCGCAGCTTCAGAAGAAGGCCGAGGTGAAGCAGGAGCAGATGCTGTTCGAGCCCGTCGCCCGCGGACGCTTTGAGCGCAGCGAGCCGACGATCGTGGACGGCCAGGATCTCGACGTGCCGACCTTCCTGCGGCGGAACGTGAAGGTGAAGTAGGCGTTCGTGCTGCGCCCTTCCAAAACACGGCCGTCATTCTGAGTGTAGTTTCAGCCAGGCTTTGCGGGCTGAAACGCAGCAAAGAATCTCTGATAGAAACGGGCGGAGGCGGTCTGGTCGGAATACGCGTTCCCTCGTCCCCGCCGCCTCCGCCCATTACTTTCAGCGATTCACTGCGTTTCGCCTCCGCC
>JANOBH010000385.1:0-4640 GCA_031411535.1 Chthoniobacter sp.
GAGGAATTTCTCGTACTCCGGCGCGGCGAGGTCGAACATCTTCCTCCCGTAGTATCCATTCGCCACGTCGATCTGGAGCTGCTCGGGCGAGCGCGGGACACCCGCGGGGCCGATGCGGATCGTCCCGGGATCCTCGAGCTCGGGCGGCGCCATCGGCTTTGGCGGCGCCACGACTGTGTCGTTCTTTGGCGTCACCGGCTGCGGCGTCGCCGCCGGGCGCACCACCGGCTCGGCCCGAGGGATCGGCTTTTCCACCGGCTCGGCGCGCGGGATGGGTTTCCCGTTTTCATCGAGCGAGAAGGGCTTGAGGACTGGCGGCTGCGGCTCCTGCGCCTGCACAGGCGGCAGCGCGAGACCCAGCGCGACCAGACTTACACCCACGAGTGTCCGGCGCTTCATTCCACTTTCCGCGTGGCGAACGCGACGTTCCAGATGTTCGCCTCGCGGCAGGTATCGAGCACCGCGGAGATGAAACGATACTCGGCATGCTCGTCGCCCCGCACGATGATCGAGTAGTCGGGGAAAAGGCCCGACAGTTCCTTGAGACGCTTGAGCAGTTCGCCGCGCGGCACCGGCTTGTTATTCCAGATCACGGTCCCGTCCGTGCGCACATTGAGCACCGTCTGATTCACCACCGAGGCGGACTCCTGCGCATTCTGCGCGGAGGGCACGCGCACCTTCAGATCCATCTCCTTTTTCGCAAAGCTCCAGGTGACGATGAAAAAGCAGAGGAGCACGAGGAGGATGTCCACCATCGGCGCGATCTGGAAGCCGATGACGTGCGGCTCGGCGCGTTTGCGGAGCTTCATGCGGCCGGATTAAAACTCCTCGTCCACCGCCACGCGCGAGGTTTCGCGCTTCTTGTTATAGTTCAGCGCGATCAGCCCGAGGATGTGGGCGGAGCCGATTTCGAGATCGGAGATGAGGCTCTGCACGCGGTTGCGAAAAAGGGAGTAGAAAAACATCGCCGCAATGCCGAGGACGAGGCCGCTCGCCGTGGCGACAAGCGCCTCGGAGACACCGTTGGCCAGCAGCAGATCGCGCGAGGTCGCGGTCTGCCCGCTGCCGAGCAGGCCAAAGGACCGGATGATGCCCATGACCGTGCCGAGCAGCCCGATCATCGGCGAGAGCATGCCGATATCCGCGAGGTACACCGTGCGATGCTGGAGCGACGCCGCCTGGCTTGCCGCCTCGGTCTCCGCGATCTCGCGCACCACCTCGTAGGAAGCGGTCGGGTTTTTCGTCGCAAAATCCAGCGTCCGCTGCACCACGCGCGCGATGGATTCGCTGTGCCGGCTGGAGATCGCGAGCAGACCGAGGTAGTCGCGCTTTTTCAAAAGCACGTCCGCCGTATTCATATACTGCGGCGTGAGGATGGAGCTGCGGCGCAGGGTGAAAAGATAGATGATCACGAGCATCACCGTGACCACCGAGAGGAAGCCGAGCGGGATCATCGCCCAGCCGCCGTCCTGGATCAGCTTCCAGAGCGTGACCGGAGTCAGCGTGTCGCCCGCGCCGGCCGCGGTGGTGCCGACATTGCCCGCCGGGATTGTGATCATGTCGTCACCCGCCGGGGCGGGCGCGGACGCGGCGTCTTTCGCGCCTCGATTGTTGAGCGACGTCACCGCGTTCTCCCTTTTCGTTGGCGGCGTGGCCTGCGCGAGGAGCACCGCAGGGTTCGGCTCGGAAGAGATGGCCTCCTGCCCGTGGAGCGTCGCCGCACCGAGAACTGCGGCCAGGAAAAATGCGTGGAATTTCATGAATGACGAGGGCGCATAGTAGCTTCCGACGTCCGCCTTGCAACCTCCGCGTCGTGCATCGCCGGTACGCATCCGCGCGGGCTCGCCGCCCCGCCGCTGGAAGGACGATTGCGCGACGCGGGACGTTTTCTCCGCGTGACAGCGCGGCCTGTGCGTGGCAAATCTGCCGACCTCATGAAAACGCTTTTCCTTTCCCTCATCACGACCGCCACCCTCGCTCTCCTCGCCGCGCCCGTGGCGCTCGCCGCGGATGAGAAGGCGGCCAAAGAAGTGGCCGTCATCAAGACGGCGGCCGGCGAGATGGTCGTCGAGTTCTGGCCGGACAAGGCGCCGAACACCGTCAGGAATTTCATCAAGCTGGCGAAGAGCGGCTTTTATGACGGCACCGCATTTCACCGCATCATCAAGGGCTTCATGATCCAGGGCGGCGACCCGCTTTCCAAAGACCCGAGCCAGGAGGCGCGCTGGGGCACGGGGAGCGCGGATGAGAAGATCAAAGCCGAATTCAACGACTCCAAACACGAGCTGGGCGTGATCTCGATGGCGCGGTCGGCCAGCCCGGATTCGGCGAGCAGCCAGTTTTTCCTCTGCCTCGGACCGACCCCGCAGCTCGATGGCAAGTACACCGCCTTCGGCAGGCTCATCAAAGGCGAGGACGTGCTGAAGAAACTCGGCGAGACGCCGGTCGGCGCCGGCGGCGGCGGCGAGCCGAGCAAGCCGAAGGAGCGCGTGGGCGTGGAGAGCGTGAAGATCGTCGCGGCGGATTCGATCAAGTAGGCAAGCGCTTTCCGCGGTCGCACGCAGATCTGGCGGATTGATTTCCGCGCCGCGCGCCGCACACTTTTCACGAACCAACGCCCCGCCCTGCGCGAGGCGCAGCGCAGCTTTCTCTCCGCATGTCGTCCACCACCCACAAAGTCACCCTCGGCCTCGTCCAGATGCGCTGCTCCGCGGAGCCGCGCGAGAATCTCGCGAAGGCGCTGGCCAAGGCCGCCGAGGCGGCGGATCGCGGCGCGCAGATCGTCTGCCTCCAGGAGCTTTTCACCTCGCAGTACTTCTGCCAGGTCGAGGATCACAAATACTTCAAGCTGGCCGAGGAAATCCCCGGCCCGAGCACCGGGGCGCTGGGCGCGCTCGCGAAGGAGCGCGGCATCGTCATCATCGCCTCGCTTTTTGAAAAGCGGAGCGCGGGCCTTTACCACAACACCGCTGCGGTCATCGACGCCGACGGCACCTACCTCGGCAAGTACCGGAAGATGCACATCCCGGACGACCCGCTTTTCTACGAGAAATTCTATTTCACACCCGGCGACCTCGGCTTCCGCGCATGGCAGACGCGCTACGCGAAAATCGGCGTCTGCGTCTGCTGGGACCAGTGGTACCCCGAGTCCGCGCGGCTCACCGCGCTCGCCGGCGCGCAGATCCTTTTTTTCCCCACCGCCATCGGCTGGCATCCCGGCGAGAAAGCGCAGCATGGCGCGCGGCAGCACGATGCGTGGGAAACCATCCAGCGCTCCCATGCGATCGCAAACGGCTGCTACGTCGCCGTGCCGAACCGCGTCGGCCACGAAGCGCCGGACGGCGGCGACGGCATCGAGTTTTGGGGCCAAAGTTTTGTCGCGGATCCCTCCGGGCAGATCGTCGCCAAGGCGGCGGTGGACGCGGAGGAAATCCTCATCGTCGAGGCCGATCTCGACGCGCTCGACACCCAGCGCACGCACTGGCCCTTTTTCCGCGACCGCCGGATAGACGCGTATGGCGACATCCAGAAGCGATTCATCGACTGAGGAAAGGAACCCCACCGCCATGTCAGACGCCGCTGCAATCGCCACCGAAACTCCCGCCGCGCTCGGCTACCGCATGCCCGCGGAGTGGGAGCCGCACGAGGCCACCTGGCTCTCGTGGCCGCGGCCCGATGGCATCAGCTTTCCCGATTCCTACGAGCGCATCGTCCCCACGCTCGCCGCGATGGTCCACGCGCTCGCCGGCTCGGAGAAAGTGCATATCAACGTCTGCGACGCGGACCACGAGACGCTCGTGCGCGGACACCTCGCGAAGGCGCGCGCGAAATCCGATCACGTCACTTTTTTCCACATCCCCACGAACGAGCCGTGGTGCCGCGACCACGGACCCATCTACCTCACGCGCGACGCCGACCCGCGCATGGCGATCATCGACTGGGACTACAATGCGTGGGGCTGGAAGTATCCGCCGTTCGACTTCGACGACGACGTGCCCAAGCGCATCGCCGAGCAGCAGGGCCTGCCGATTTACTTTCCGAAAATGGTGCTCGAAGGCGGCTCCATCGACGTGAACGGCGCCGGCTCGCTGCTCACGACGAAGTCCTGCCTGCTAAATCCGAACCGCAACCCCGACCTCACGCAAAAGGACATCGAGCAAAAGCTCCGCGACTTCCTCGGCGTCACGAAAATCCTCTGGCTTGGCGACGGCATCGAGGGCGACGACACCGACGGCCATGTAGATGACCTCACGCGTTTCGTCAGCCGCACGTCGGTCGTCACCGTCGTCGAGGAGGACGAAAACGACAGCAACCACGAGCCGCTCGCCGCGAACCTCGAAGCGCTCCGCGCCATGGACGCCGAGGACGGCACCCCGCTGGAGGTCCACACCCTGCCGATGCCGCGCAAGATCGTGCGCGACGGCCAGCGCCTCCCCGCGAGCTACGCGAATTTTTACATCGGCAACAAAGTCGTGCTCCTCCCGGTCTTCGCGGATTCGCATGACAAATGGGCGTGCGCCGTCCTCCAGCGTGCATTCCCCAAGCGGAAAATCGTCCCCATCGACTGCCGTGAACTTATCTGGGGGCTTGGCGCGTTCCACTGCCTCACCCAGCAGCAGCCCCTCGTTACTTAGCACGCG
>JANOBH010000386.1:0-11311 GCA_031411535.1 Chthoniobacter sp.
TTCAGCGAACGCGCGAAGGTGACGAACGCTGCGAGGGAGGATTGGAGTTCAGCCGTGGCCACGGGGCGGAGGGTGCAAGACGGAGGGGACTTCCTGCAAGCGCGCGCAAGGGGAGGCGCTGCCGCGAGGGTGCGATTCGCGGCGCCTGGCGACTGGGTGCGACCGACGGCTTGCCAAGAACGGGCATTCACCGTTATTGCGGACCCCTCTCCCCGCCATGATCAACCGCCGCTCCTTCCTCACCCGTTCCGGCCTTGCGGCCGCCACCGCTTCCACTTTTGCAGCGCCGCATTTGGCGCGGTCGGCTGAGGCTTTGCTGACCGCGCCGGGGCAGAAGCCGAAGCGGATCATCCATCTCGTGAGCGACGGGATGAGCATCGGGACGCTGACGTGCGCGAACCTTTTCTCCGAGCAGTCGCGCAAACGCCCGCTGGCGTGGATGGACCTGCTGCACGCGCCCGCGACGCATCAGGCGCTGATGAATACGCGCTCGCTGAACTCGATGGTGACGGACAGCTCGGCGGCGTCGTCGGCGTGGGGGAGCGGGTCGCGCGTGGTGAATGGCGCGGTGAACGTGCTGCCGGACGGGAGGCTGCTGACGCCGATGTATGCGCTCTTTGCGGAGAAAGGCTGGGCGACCGGGCTGGTGACGACGGCGGAGATCACGCACGCGACGCCCGCGGGCTTTGCGGTGGCGGTGAAGTCGCGCGGGGATTCGCAGACGATCGCGGTGAAGTATCTCGACGCGAAGGTGGACGTGCTGCTCGGCGGCGGGCGGCCGTTTTTTTCCCCGAATGCACGGAAGGATAAGCGCGACCTGCGCGCGGACTTCAAGGCGGCGGGCTACACCGTGGTGCTGAGCGCGACGGAGCTGGAGAAGGCGCCGCTCGACACGAAGCTGCTCGGCACTTTCGCGGAAGGGCACCTGCCGTACACGATCGACCATCGCGCGGATGCGAAGCTCACGGCGAGCACGCCGACGCTGGTGCAGTTGACGCGCGCGGCGCTGGCGCGGCTGGAGCGGCACGAGCATTTCATCCTGCAGGTGGAAGGGGCGCGCGTGGATCACGCGGCGCACAACTCGGATGCGGCGGCGGCGATCCACGATCAGATCGCGCTCGATGAGGCGCTGGAGGCGTGCCTGGAATTCCAGCGGCGGCATCCCGACACGCTCGTGGTGGTGACGACGGATCACGCGAACTCGAACCTCGGACTGAACGGGATGGGCGGCGGCTACCGCACGAGTTCGCAGCGGTTCGCGACGCTGGCGGATGTGAAGGCGTCCTTTCCCGAAATCCTCAAGCGTATCGAAAAGGCGGGAAAGAAGATCAAGGTGCCGGCGCAGCCGAGCGATCCGGAGGACAAGCTCAATGTGGCCGATCCGATGGCCAAGGTCGATCCGGACGGGAAGAGCGAAGGCGACAAAGGCGAGCCGCCGCCGGCGACGGACAAGGACGACGACAAGACGAAATTCACCGCCGCCGTGCAGCTTTCCAGCGCGCTGGCGGTGGAGCCTAAGGCGGTCATCGACATCATCGCGGGCGCGACGGGCTACCGGATGTCGGAGCGCCGCGCGGTGCTTTACGCAAAGGTGCTGGCGGGCGAATACCCGGCGCTCTACGACCAGATGAACTCGCCGGTGACGCAACTCGGGCAGGTGCTCGCAAACCGCCTGGGCATCGGCTGGACGGGGAACACGCACACGTCGGATTACGTGACGCTCTGCGCCGTGGGGCCGGGCGCGGAGCTGTTTCGCGGCGTGGTGCAAAACACGGACGTGTTCGTCCGCTACACGCAGTTTGCGGGGATTGATTTCAAGAATCCGACCGCGCCGCTTATCGCGTGCGCTGGGCGCGAGGCGGGCGACGTGGAGGATCACGCGCGCTACGCGCTGGCGTAGGCGGGGCTTGTCGGTGGGCGCGGCATCCCGTAGATGGCGGGCATGAAGCGAATGTTCTCCCCGCTGGTTTTCCTTTTCGCGGCCTCGATCGCGGCTGCGCAGCTCCCGACCGTCGAGCCGCCGCGCGCGTGGAAGACGGCGGAAGGGCAGGCGTTTCAGGCGTCCGTGGTGAGCTTTGACGGGACGACGGTGACGCTGAAGATGCCGAATGGGGCGCGCGCGCAGACGGTGCCCGCGAAGCTGAGCGCGGAGGACCAGGCTTTTCTCGTGGAGTGGCAGAAAAAGCAGCCGATCAAGGTGGTGATGCCGGACTCGGTGGGCGTGGATGCGGCGCAGATCAAGGCGGAGGTGGTGAGCGAGGACGCCGCGGAGGAGAAGTACGTGTATCGCACGACGCACTTCGAGTTTGTGTCGCAGGGGAAGTTCAACCAGACGCTGCTGCGCGAGGTGGCGCGGAATTTCGAGGCGACGTTCGAGCTGCTGAAGGTGCTGCCGTGGGGCATCGAGCCGAAGCCGGCGTCGGGCGAGTATTTCCGCGCGAAACTTTTCAAGAACCGCGAGGCGTATTTCGCGGGCGGCGGGCTGCCGGGGAGCGGCGGCGTGTACAAATCGCGCGACGAGATGTTCATGGTGCCGTTTGAAAGCATCGGCGTGAAGCTGGTGGGGAAGAGCTACGCGAAGGACGACAACTTTGAGACGCACACGCTGGTGCATGAGCTGACGCACCAGATGATGCATTTCTGGATGGATTACCTGCCGCAGTGGGTGGTCGAGGGCACGGCGGAGTACACGGGCACGCTGCCGCTGCGGACGGGAAACTTCCGCGTGTCCGCGGCGAAAAACGGGCTGAAGGATTACATCGAGTTTCTCAAGAAACGGACGACGGCCGGTGTGCCGGAGCCGTATCCGCTGGAGAAGCTCTTCCCGATCTCGAACGAGCAGTGGAACGAGGTGCTGGCGGACAATCCGCGCGCGTCGCACCAGCTCTACTTCACGTCGTACCTGCTCGTGTACTACTTCATGCACCTCGACAGCAAAGGCGACGGGCAGCTCATGGCGCGTTACTTCCGCGAGGTCGGATCGGTGCGGAAGGGCGCGGAGAAATTCCGGAAGGAGATGGAGGAGTTCAAGAAGCAGCCGGGCGTGACGGTGCGGCCGGACGGGAGCTTCACGTATCGCGGAAACATGACGCTGCCGACACCGCCGGCGGAGATCGCGACGCCGGAGGCGCAGGACGCGTTTCAGAAAAAGACGCTGCAAATCCTGCTCGATGGCCGGAGCGAGGCGGACCTGATGAAGCAGATCCGCTCGGCTTACACGAAGCTGGGGATCCGGCTTTGAGCGGGGGGACGGAAAGCGCGGTGTCGTGCTGAACCGTAGCTGAAGCTGGCGTTTTCCATTTTAACGCAGAGGCGCAGCGACGCGGAGGGCGCAGAGGGTGTGGCGCAGCGCAGTCGAGAGCGGAGTCCGCGAAACGGCGCCGGGGTGTTGGTGGGAGGCGCGGTTCCCGGCGGTTCGATCACGTTCTGCGCTTTGATCGGAGCGCCGGGGTCCTTCGACTGCGCGCCCAAAGCGGCGCTTCGCTCAGGATGACAACGCAGTTTTGATGTGCCTGGGTAATGCGGAATGGATAGGCGGAAGTGGCGCGGGGATAGACGGCGAAATGTGCGGAATGGGGAGAATGGGGTATTGAAGACACTCCCCCGCCTCGTCCGGCATGGATGTGCAGTGCAGATTCCCGACCGCTTCCTTCTGTAAGGACGCCGCTCTTTCGCGCGTTTTTGCGGGTGTCAGCCGGGAGTTTCAGCAGATTCATGCTCCCCAGCCGAAAGCCCCGTTTTCCAATGTTCCGCCCTTTCCTTCACCTCCTGCTCACCTTCGCACTCGCGCTTGCTTTCGCGGGGCGGTCGGACGGCGCGCTGGTGGCGAACTGGAAGGCGGACACGTACACGAGCGGGAACTGGATTGATTCCATCTTCGGGATTCAGGCGGCTCCGGTGAACGGGCCGACCGTGGTGCCGAACGCCTTCGGCACGCGCAAGGGAATCAACTTCGCGGGCAACAGCTACTTTTTCGTGCCTGCGGTCGGCAATCAGCTCGCGGGCAAGACGTCGTTCACGCTGGCCGCGGTCTTCAAGGCGTCGGGGCTCGGCGCGACTGGCTCAAACTGGTATTCGGCCAGCGGGTTGATCGGCGCGGAGGAGCCTGGCACGACGAACGACTTCGGGCTCGGATGGACGGGAGACAGCGGGGGCGCCGTGAAGGGCGGCGCGGGGTTCCCGTCGCCCTTCGGCGACAGGACGGTAACGTCACCGGCGCAGACGCTGAATGCCATCCACGCCGCGGTGATGACGTACAATGGCGGGACCGGGACGCTCACGCTTTTCGTGGACGGCGCGCAGGTGGCGACGACTTCGGTCAGCACCAATGCGGCGCGAAACTCCGCTGCCTTCGGGCTGGGCGCGATGACCGGCGGCGGGCTCCAGCGTTTTCCCGGCCTCGTCGCGGAGATCCAGATGTACGACAGCGCGGAGAACGGCGCGGCGCTGAGCGCGGCGCTGCTGAACTCGTACCTGTCGCCGCAGATCATCACGTCATTTACGGCGAACAAGGCGAGCGCCTACGAGGGGGAAAGCGTCCAGTTCTCGTGGACGATCAATACCGCGCCGCTGACGGGCTCGCTCTCGGTGACGATCAAGCGCGGGACGGTGACGATCTACACGGGCACAAGCGCGAGCGGCGTTTTCAACACGCCGATCCCCGACCTCGCGGGCACGGCGCAAAGCGTGGGCTACACGCTGACGGCGACCGAAGTCGGCGGCGGCGCGCGCACGGACAGCGCGCAGATTTCCATCGCGGCGGACCCCGGGATTCCCGCGGCGTTTCCGCAGGCGGGGCTCACGGTGCAGCAGCCGAATCCGCTCAGCATCACGCTTGTCGCGAACGATCCGAACGGCGGCGGGCTGACGTATTCGATCGTGACGCCGGCGGCGAAAGGCGGCGTGAGCATCGCGGGAAATGTGGCGACTTTCACGCCGGTGCCGGGGACCAGCGGGGCGGACTCATTCACTTTCAAAGTGAGCGACGGCAAGTACGAGTCTGCGCCGGCGAAGGTGTCGGTGACGATCAATCCGGTCGCTGCCGCGCCGACGGGGATCACGCTCGACACTACGGTCGTGCCGGACACGGCGGTGGGCGGCGCATTCGTGGCGAATATCCTGAGCACCGATGTGAACCTGAACGACGCGCATACCTACACGCTCGTCGCGGGCGCGGGCGCGACGGACAACGCGCGCTTCGCGGTGAACGGGCACCAGCTTCGCACGGCGCAAAGTTTCGCCGGGCTTGCGGGGCAGACGTTCTCGATCCGGCTGCGCTCGACGGACTCGACCGCGGGTTTCATCGAGCAGGCGTTCACGCTGAGCTGCGCGGCGGTGACGCGCGGGATCGTCATCAATGAGGTGCTCTACAACGGCGTGGACAACACGGTGCGCGACGAATTCATCGAGCTGTACAACGCCGGGACGGCGACGGTGGACCTCACGGGCTGGCGGCTGTCCAGCGCTGTGGACTACAGCTTTCCCGCGAACACGATGCTCGCCGCGGGCGCGTATCTGATCGTCGCGCAGGATCCGCCGACGATCTCGGCGCGATTTGGCAAGACCGCGCTCGGGCCGTGGACGGGCTCGCTTTCCAGCAAGGGCGAGACGATCCGGCTGCGCAATGCGGCGGACGCGATCGTGAGCGAGGTCGATTACAAGGCGGGCTTTCCGTGGCCGACGGCGGCGGATGGCGACGGCACCTCGATGGAGCTGATCAATCCGAAGCTCGACGAGGGGCTCGGCGGGAACTGGCGGGCGGCGACGATCCCCGCGCTCACGGCGACGACCAACACGGCGACGCCGGGCGCGCAGAACCTGAAATTCTTGGCGACCGCCCCGCCTGCGATCCGGCTGGTGAACCACTCGCCGGCGCAGCCGACGACGGGCGATCCGATCGTGATCACTGCGAAGGCCACGGACCCGGACGGCGTCGCGAGCGTGCAGTTGCTTTACCAGATCGTAGCGCCGGGCGCATTCATCCCGAGCACGCTCGCGCGCGGGATTTCCGGCGGGCAGTTCACGAGCACCGCGCTGCCGCTTCCGGCGAATCCGGCGTTTGAGAACGCGGCGAACTGGACCGCGATCGAGATGAATGACGCCGGACTCGGCGCGGATGCGCAGGGCGGCGACGGCATCTACACGGCGGTGATTCCCTTTCAGCCGAACCGGACGCTGGTGCGCTACCGCGTGGTCGCGGCAGACAATCCCGGCACGAACATCCGCGTGCCGCACGCGGACGATCCTTCGCTGAATTTCGCGTGCTTCGTGTATGACGGCGTGCCGGCCTACCAGGGGACCGCCGCCGCGGCGCTGACGGCGCTGCCGACGTACCACTTCCTCACGCGTGGCGCGGACTACGACCAGTGCGTGGCGTACGGCGCTGCCGACCGGCTTACGTCAAACACGCCGAGCTGGACGTTTGAAAACTGGGAGGCGGCATTCGTGAGCGATGGCGTGGTCCACGACCATATCCTCTACCGGCTGCACGGCGCGAACGGCCGCTACAGCGCGAGCGGCGTGTCGGGCGCGGCGGCGACGAGCAAGCGGGCGTTCAAGTTTCTCTTCAACAAGGGCCGCTACTTCCAAGGGCGCGACAACGACGGGAAAAACTACCCGAGCGAGTGGAAGACGATGATCACGGAGAACTGCTGGGAGAACCGCGCGACGCACACCTTCTCGATCAATGAGGCGGTGAACTTTTACATCTGGAACCAGCTCGGCGTGCCCGCGCCGCTCGCGAGTTTTGCGCACTTCCGCACGATCAAGCAGAGCGCCGAGCAGCCGGATGCGTGGCGCGGCGACTTCTGGGGGCTGATGTTCGTGCATGAGGATTACGACGTGCAGTTCCTCGACGCGCACAACCTGCCGAAGGGGAATCTTTACAAGCTGACACGGGACGGCGTGGGCGGCGTCTCGCAGCAGCGGTATCAGGCGGAGTTCGCGCCGAAAAACGGGAGCGATCACGACGAGCTGCACGCGAACCTGCGCGGGACGAGCACGCCGGCATACATCACGGGCCGGGTGCATCTGGACCTGTGGGCGCGCTACCACGCCTTTGCCGAAGCGATCCGGCACTACGACTACTGGCCGAGTGGAGACAACAATGCGGCGTGGTATTTCTACCCGGACTACAACGCGGCGAACGGCAACAAGGGGACGCTCTGGTGGCTGCCGAACGACGTGGACGCGACGTGGGGTCCGACCTGGAACAACGGGCGCGACCTCGTCCACAACTCGCTCTTCAACGACGCGGGCGATGCCGGCGGCGACTCCTCGACGAACCCGACGCTGTGGCCGCGCTATTACAATCAGGTGCGCGAAATCCGCGACCTGCTCTGGCAGACGGATCAGATCAATCCGCTGATCGACCAGTTCGCCGCGGTCATTCAGCCGTTTGTGAATGCGGACTTCGCGCGGTGGTACGGAGCGCCGGCGGATGCGGGGAATTTCGACGGGCTCGCGGGATTCGGGATGAGCAGCAGCAGCGGGCAGACATCGCTCGCGGCGTATGTCGCGGGGATGAAAGACTTCGCATTCGACGCGGACAACAATGGCAGCTCGTGGCCCGGCGCGAATGTGGGCGTGGGCGGGCGCGCGGCGTTTCTCGACACGAAGCAGGCCGAGAACGGCGAGGGCGCTCTGACGCCGAACAAGCCGACGATCATGTTCGTGGGCGCGGCGTCGCGTCCGGTGAATGACCTGCGTTTCCAGACGGGCGCGTTTTCCGATCCGCAGGGCGGGGTGACGCCGTGGGCGGTGCAGTGGCGGATCGCCGAGGTGAATCCGACCGCGGTTTTCATCCCCGGTGTGAAACGCCTGCTCGAAATCAACGCGACCTACGACTCGGGGATGGTGGCGGCGACGAGCCAGTTCCGCTTTCCGGCGGCGTCGGCGGTCGCGGGCCGCACGTACCGCGCGCGTGTGCGGCACATGGACGACACGGGGCGGTGGAGCAAGTGGAGTGATCCGTCGCAGTTCACGGCGACCGCCGCGGACGTGAGCGTGTATCTGCAAAGCCTCGTGGTGAGTGAGGTGATGTACCACCCGGTGCCGCCGACCGCGGCGGAGATGGCGCTCGGATATGTGGAGGATGATTTCGAGTACCTCGAAGTCCGAAACGTGAGCGCGACGACGCTCGATCTGAGCGACGTGCGCTTTACGAAAGGGATCAATTTCGACTTCCCCACCGGGCTGCAGCTTGCCGCCGGCGCGAGTACGCTCGTGGTGAGAAACGCGGACGCTTTCAACTACCGCTACGGCGCAGGGAAGCCGATCGCCGGGATGTGGATGGCGGGGGATTCGCTGAGCAATGGCGGAGAGCAGGTGAAGCTCTCATTCGGGGCGGGCACGGCGATCATCGACTTCACGTATGACGATGTGGCGCCGTGGCCGGTCGAGGCGGACGGCGCGGGCTACAGCCTCGTGCTCATCCGGCCGGAGACGCTGCCGAATCCCGCGCTTGCGTCGAGCTGGCGCACGAGCCGGCTGCCCGGCGGCAGCCCCGGTGCGGACGGACGCATCACGTATTTGGCGTGGGCCGCTGCGTACGGCGGCGCGCTCGATCCGTCCGGCAACCCGGATGGCGATGTGCTTACGAATTTCGGCGAGTACAGCCAGGGGACGAGTCCGAGCGTGCGGGACGCGAACGCTGTGCCGGTCGCGATCCAGTCGCTGAATGTGGGCGGCACGGTGGCGGAGTATCTCACGATCACGATCCGCCGGCAGATCGGCGCGGAGGACATCACGTATCACGTCGAGTTCACGGACGAGCTGGCGGCGGGCTGGAATGAAATCGGTGTGCTGGTTTCGCGCGTCCTGAACGGCGACGGCACGGCGACGGAAATCTGGCGCGCGCCGAACCCAAAGAGTGCGTCGCTGAAGTCCTTCGCGCGCCTGCGCGTGACGAATCCGTAGGGCGGGGGGGATTCAAACTGCGCGTCATCCTGAGCGGAGCAGAGGAGGAAAGGCGGGCGGAGCGCAGTCGAAGGACCCCGCCACATACGGGCGATGTCGCACGGAATCGCCGGGGTCCTTCGACTGCGTTCCGTTTGCAAAGCCAAACGGAACTTCGCTCAGGATGACACGCGCTTTTATGTGAGTGCGCCCACTCGGCTCCCCGAGTCGCGTTCGGTGCGATCGAGCAGCCGCCCTCGGTGTCGGCCGTTTACTCCGGTGATTGGCGCTTGCGCTGGCGCGGGGGTTTTGGGGACAACGGGCGCATGACAAAAACCTCTCCCCTCGTTGTTGCCGCCCGCGGTTTCGCCGCCGCGGCTATTTTCACGGCCATGTTTGTCCAAACCGCCGCCGCGGAGATCGCGGTGAAGAGCGGGGACAAGGTGGCATTCCTCGGCGACTCGATCACTGCGGGCGGGTGGGGCAGTCCGGCGGGCTATGTGAGGCTGGTCATGGCGGGGCTGGCGGCGAATGGGGTGAAGGCGGAGCCGGTGCCCGCGGGGATCGGCGGCCACAAGTCGAATGACATGCTCGCGCGGCTGGAGCGCGATGTCCTTTCCAAGAAGCCGCAGTGGATGACGCTGAGCTGCGGCGTGAACGACGTGTGGCACGGCAAGCGCGGGGTGCCGCTGGATGACGCGGCGGCGGCGGTGGAGGGCGCGTACGACGAGAAGGTGGCGGAGCGGGGGACGTACAAGAAGAACATGGCGGAGATTGTGGCCAAGGCGCAGGCGGCCGGGGCAAAGGTGGTGCTGCTGACGGCGACGGTGATCCACGAAAATCTGGAGAGCCCGGAGAATGCGAAGCTCGCGCCTTTCAATGAATACCTGCGCGTGCTGGCGAAGGAAAAGAAGCTGCCGCTGGCGGACCTGAACGCGATGTTTCACGAGCGGATAAAGGCGGAGAACAAGCCGGGGCAGAAGGTGCTGACGGGCGACGGCGTGCACATGAACATCGAGGGGAACAAGCTGATGGCGACGGGCGTGCTCCAGGCGTTCGGGCTCGATGCGGCGCAGATGGCGAAGGCGCGCGGGTCATGGGTGGCGCTGGAGGAGGAGGCCGCGGCAAAGGCGAAGGCGGATGCCGAGGCCAAGGCGAAAAAGGCGGCGGAAGCCAAGTCAAAGGCGGCTGAGGAGGCGAAGGCCAAGGCGGCGGAAACGCCCGCGGCACCGGCGCCGAAGTAAGGAAACGCCGGCACATTTATGAAAAAGGCGAAGATCGGTCTCATCGGACTCGGGGCGATGGGGCGCGTGCATTTTGACTGCTGGCGCAAGAGCGGGCATGGCGAACTCGTGGCGGTGAGCGACCGCAATCCGAAGATGCTCGCGGGCGACTGGGGCGGGAAGCAGTTCAACATCGGCGACCAGGCGGCGGCGCATGTGGATCTCTCAGGCATCGCCACGCATCTGCGCGCGGAGGATCTGATCGCGGATCCGAGCGTGGAGGCGGTGGACATCTGCATGCCCACGCCGATGCATGGGCCGCTGGCGATCACGGCGATGCGCGCGGGGAAGCATGTCTTTTGCGAAAAGCCGATGTCGCTCTCGCTGGAGGTCTGCGCGGAGATGGAGCGTGTGGCGCGCGAGACCGGGCGGCAGTTCATGGTGGGCCACTGCCTGCGCTACTGGCCGCAGTACAAGAAAGCGTATGAGATGCTCACCAGCGGGGAGCTGGGCCGTGCGCAGTACGCCAGCTTTCACCGCTCCAGCGCCGCGCCGATGTGGAGCGACAATGACTGGTACATGAAAGGCGCGGAGAGCGGCGGCGTGCTGGACATGCACATCCACGATGTGGACGTGGCGCTGTGGTGGTTCGGGCGTCCGCAGTCCGTGTCAGCCACGGGGTTTGCGCCGCAGGGTCTCCCGATGATCATCGATGCCGCGTGGCGTTATGAGGACGGGCCGGCCGTGCAGATCCACGGAGCGTGGGACCGGAATGGCGGAGCGTTTCGCCATGCGTTCCGGCTGGTCATGGAAAAGGGGACGCTCGTCCATGACATCGCGCTCGATGCGGATGCGCTGCATCTGTTGCGCGACGGAAAGACGGAGATCGTGCCGCTCGACGAGACACCGGCGTATCAGGCGGAGCTGGACGATTTCGCAGCGGGGATCAATCGGGGCCGCGCGTCCGGGGTCATCGCGCCGGCCGACAGCCGGCTGGCGGTGGAGATGGGGCTGGAGGAGCTGCGGCAGATGGGGGGGTAGGGCGGGGAGGGAGAAGGTATTTGCGCCCCGGAGGCTGTGGATGCTCGGGCGCTGGAGCGCCTCCCGGACGCGCAGGAGCGCTCGGCTCCGGCTGGGATCAGCGATCCGCGAACAAAAAAAACGACAAGGCCCGCGCGGCGGGTGCCGGGCGG
>JANOBH010000387.1:0-2505 GCA_031411535.1 Chthoniobacter sp.
CGCGGAGCCACACGGCGAGCTGGCGGAGGAGCGTGGATTTTCCCGAGCCGTCGATGCCTTCGAGGACGAGGAAAAAGCCGCGCCGATTCATTGCTCCCGCGAGCGCCATCTTGCGAGTTGGGTGTCGATATTCGCGGGCGAGGGTGCGCCGATGGCGGTGCGGGCGGACATGGCGCGCGTGAGGTCGAAGATTTCGTAGAGGTCTTCGGCAAAGGCGATGCTGAGCGCGCGATAGTCGGTGAGAGTCAACTGCGGCAGTGCGCAGCGGCGCTCGGCAGCAAGGGCGACGGCGCGGCCGATGACTTCGTGCGCCTGACGGAACGGGATTCCGCGTTTCACGAGATAGTCGGCGAGGTCAGTGGCGAGCAGCATGGGGTCGGCGACGGCGGCGGCGCAGGCGGGCGCGTTGGCGCTGATGCCGTCGAGCATCGCGGCGAAGACGGCGAGCGCGGCTTTGACGGTATCGACGCTGTCGAAGACGGGCTCCTTGTCCTCCTGCATGTCGCGGTTGTAGGTCATGGGCAGGCCCTTCAGCGTGGTGAGGAGCGAGACGAGATTGCCGATGACGCGGCCTGTTTTGCCGCGCGTCAGCTCGGCGACGTCGGGGTTTTTTTTCTGCGGCATGAGCGAGCTGCCGGTGGTGAAGGCGTCGCTGATGGTGATGAATTTGAACTCGCTCGAAGCCCACAGGATCACGTCCTCGCTGAGCCGCGAGAGATGCACGGCGGCGAGCGCGAGCGCGAAGAGCAGCTCCACTGCGAAGTCGCGGTCGCTGACGGCGTCCATCGAGTTTTGCGTGACGGCGGGGAAGCCGAGCTCGCGGGCGATGAACTCGCGGTCGAGCAGGATGGTGGATCCGGCGATGGCGCCGGAGCCGAGCGGCATAACGTTGATGCGCTTCCTCGCGTCGAGCACGCGGTCGCGGTCGCGGTCGAACATCTCGACGTAGGCGAGCAGGTGGTGCGCGAAATAGACGGGCTGCGCGCGCTGGAGATGGGTGTAGCCGGGGATGATGACGTCGGCATGCCGCGCGCCGAGTGCCACGAGTGCGCGCTGCATTTCGCGCAGCCCGGCGGCGAGGGCATCGGCCTCGTCGCGGAGGTAGAGCCGGAGGTCGAGCGCGACCTGGTCATTGCGGCTGCGTGCGGTGTGGAGCTTGGCGCCGGCGGCCCCGATGCGGCGGGTGAGCTCGGCCTCGATGTTCATGTGGATGTCTTCCAGCTCCTTCTTGAACTGAAACCTCCCGGCCTCGATGTCCGCCCCGATCTCCTGCAATCCCGCGACGATCTGCGCGCGCTCCTCCTTCGTCAGCAGCCCGGCCTTTTCCAAAGCAGCCGAGTGCGCGACGGAGCCCCCGATGTCATGCCGCCACAGCCGCCAGTCGAAGCTGATCGACTCGCTGTATTGCTGCAAAAGGGCGGAGGTTTCTTGCTGGAAGCGGCCTTTCCACATAGGGGATTTCTGATTCTCGATTGCGGGATTTTCGATTGGTTGCGCCGCGGAAAGCGGAGGCTGCTTCTAATCGAAAATCAAAATTCGAGAATCGAAAACTCACTCTTTCCGGTTCGCGCATGCGCCGAGCTTCTTGAGCTGGTCGCAACTCGCCTCGATGCGGAGGCTTTTCGAGGAGGGCGAAAAGCCGAGCCGCTTGCTGATGCAGTCCTCGAGCAGCTCGATGTGCTGATCCTCGAACTCCACGATCTTGTTGCAGTCCACGCAGATGAGGTGGTTGTGGTGCGGGTGCTCGTTGTAGTTCGGGTCGTAGTATTTGTGGTCCTTCCCGAAGTCCATTTCCTTGAGCACTCCGCATTCGACCAGCAGCGGGAGCGTGCGATAGACCGTCGCCCGGGAGACGGAGGGCTCGATCTTCCGCGCCATGGCGAGCAGATCCTCGGCGGTGTAGTGCTCGGTGGTGGCAAAGGCGGCGGAGACGATGGCATCCCGCTGCACGGTCCTGCGCAGGCCTCTTTCGGCGATGAACGCGTGGAATCTGACTTGAACTGCGCCGGGCTGCATATGAGGGAGGATAGGAGCCGCTCCCGGCAGCGTCAAACCCCCGTCACGACCGCGGCGGCGGGGTGCTCTTGAGCAGCAGGGTGGTGGCTTCGCCGAAGCGGGCTCGGCGGGCGTAGATGTGCGCGGCCCTTTGCACGAACCACCACGGCGCCTCGTCGCGGGTGGCGACAGCGAGGACCACCTCCTCGCCGGCCTCGGCTTCTCCATCTCGGGCGCGGACGGCGGCGAGCTGCTGCGCGTTGACGAAATTCGTCGGCGCGATCCGCCAGCGCGATTCGAGCGGCTCGCGCGGGAGGGTGGGCGCGACCTGCGGGTAGCCCTGCTCGGGCGTGGACGCCGCGAGGAGCCGCCACGCGGACTCCGCATCGCCCCACGCGTGCAGCAGGCGCGCCCACTCCCGGTGATCGCGCGTCCGCCACTTGGCCCGCCGGCGCATCCATTCGCCAAACTGCGCGCGCCCGCTCCAGCGGGCGGCGTTTTGGTAATAGG
>JANOBH010000388.1:0-12981 GCA_031411535.1 Chthoniobacter sp.
CGCCATCGCCATGGACATGCCGGCGGTCACGAATCCCGGCTACGTCGCCGGGCGGATGACATTCTTCGCGCCGGTCTCGCTGCTCTTCTTCTTTGCCGTGCTCGTGATCGTGGGCATCCGCGAGCGCACGGACCTGCATCCCATGAACTATTTCTTCCTCGCCGCCGGCTGCTTCGCCTTCCAGCTCCTGTTCGCGTATCTCGTGGATCTGGTGCCGCTCACGCTCGCGTTTTTCATCGCCGCCGGGGTCTCGGTCGCGCTGGTCACGGGCTACCTGTGGCGGGCGACGACAGTGAAGTTTGCGCTCATCTCCGCGGTCGCGCAGTTCGCCTACATGGTGCTCTTCAGCTACAGCTTTTTCTTCGACGGGCTGACGGGAATCGCGATCACCATCGGAGCGATCATCACGCTCGCGCTGCTCATGGCTTTCACCGCGCGGGTGAAATGGGACGCGGCGCTCACCTCGCGGCCCGTGCCGCCGCCGATGCCCGTGGGCACGTAGGCGCGACTTCCTAGTCCCGATGCCCGCGATGCGGCTCTGGGAAGAGCCACCTACGTTGACGCCTTGATCGCCGCCCCACATCCGCTCACGCTCCCGCCGCATGAAACCGCGCGTCCTCGTCGTCGAAGATGAGCCATCGATCCTCGACAACATCCTCTACTCGCTCGAGACCGAGGGCTTTGATCCGCACGGGTGCGCGACGGGCGGCGAGGCGCGCGCGGCCTTGCTCCGCGGGCCGTGGGCGCTAGTGGTGCTGGATGTCGGCCTGCCGGACATCGTCGGCTTCGACCTGTGCCGGGAGATCCGCCGCACCTCGAATCTGCCGATCATTTTCCTCACGGCACGGGCGAGCGAAGTGGACCGGGTCGTCGGCCTGGAAATCGGCGGCGACGATTACATGGTGAAGCCGTTCAGCCCGCGCGAGCTGAGTGCGCGGGTGAAGGCGGTGCTCCGACGAATGCAGGCCGCGCCCGCGCCGCCGGAAAGCGCGCCCGCGGCGGACGGCGTGTTCCGGATCGATGAGGAGCGCGCGCAGATTCACTTCACTGGCGTGCGGCTGATTCTGTCTGGCACGGAGTTCCGGCTGCTGCGCGCGCTGTGCGCGAAACCGGGGCGCGTTTTTTCCCGCGCACAGCTCATGGACATCGCGTGGGACGACCCCGGCGCGGCCCTGGAGCGCACCGTGGACGCGCACATCAAGAGCCTCCGCGCGAAGCTCAAGGAAGTGCGCCGCGAGGCCGATCCCATCGAGACGCACCGCGGCTTCGGCTACTCGCTGCGCGAGGTTTTGTGAGCACGACTTCGCGCATCCTTCTGGGCTTTCTCGTCTTCCTCGCGGCTGGGCTTTACGCCTTTGATGACAAGCTGACGGAGCGCGTCGAGCGGCAGTATTTGGAGGCCGCCGAGGAATCGATGGTGGATGTCGCGCAGCTCCTCGCGGCGCGTCTGGAGGCCGAGGCGTTCGACATCGCGGGGCTGCGGCGCGAGTGGGACGCTGCGCGAAGGCGGGAGTTCGCGGCGCGGATTTACGACCTCACGAAGACGACGCTGGACATGAATCTCTACGTCACCGACGAGCGCGGAGTCGTCGTCTTCGACTCCGATGGCGGACGCGCCGAGGGGCAGGATTTCCGCGGCAGGCGCGACGTGCTGTTCGCGCTCGCCGGGCAGTACGGCGCGCGCTCGACGCTGCTCGATCCGGCGGACGCGGACAGCTCGGTGATGTTTGTCGCCGCTCCGATCCGGCGGGACGGGCGCATCGCCGGCGTGGTCAGCGTTTCAAAGGCGCAGCGCAGCCTTTTCGCGTTTCGCGATGAAACGCGGCTGTGGATCCGGACGCTGGGGCTGATCTATTTCGGCGCGGTGGCGGTCGGCACGTATCTGGTCGTCACGCTTTTCTCCCGGCCGATCCGCCGGCTCACGGCCTACGCGCAGGCCGTGGCGCGCGGCGAGCGGGCGGTGCCGCCGCGGGGAGGCTCGGGCGAGGCGGCCACGCTCGGGCGCGCTTTTGAGGAGATGCGCGATGCGCTGGAAAACCGCGCCTACGTGGAGAACTACGTGCAGACCGTGACGCACGAGATGAAGAGCCCCGTGGCCGCGATCCGAGGCGCGGCGGAGCTGCTGCACGAGGAAATGCCGCCGGAGCGGCGCGCGAAATTCGTCGCGAACATTCAGGCGGAGGCGCGGCGGCTGCAGAACATAATCGACCGACTCCTCGCGCTCTCCGCGCTGGAGAGCCGGAAGAAGCTGGATCATCCCGAGGCGATCCCGCTCGCCGATCTCGCGCACGCCGTGTGCGCCCAGCTCCAGCCCGCCGCCGAGTCCCGAAGCCTGCGCGTGGACGTCGCTTGCGACGGGCGGCCCGAGGTGATGGGCGAATCTTTTCTTGTCGAAAGCGCTCTCCACAACCTGCTGCAAAACGCCATCGACTTCTCGCCCGAGGGCGGCGCGATCCGCGTCCGCGTCGCACCCGATGTGGCGGGGCGGAGCGCGGAGATCATCGTCGAGGATGAGGGGCCCGGCATTCCCGGCTACGCGCTGCCGCGGCTCTTCGAGCGGTTTTACTCCCTCGCGCGTCCGGGCAATGGGCGGAAAAGCTCGGGGCTCGGGCTGTGTTTCGTCCGCGAAGCCGCCGCGCTCCACGGCGGGAGCATCGAGGTGGAGAACCGGCCGGGCTCCACCGGCACGCGCGCCACGCTGCGCCTGCCGCTGCGGGCGGGCAGCGGGTAGGCGAATCGTCCCCCCTTGTTGCCCCGACGCACCCACTCACCGCCTCCGCCCGCGGACGCGTGCGATGGCCTTAGCCCGCCGCGACAAGGGGTGGCGGGCGGCGCGTCAGAGCGGGCGGAAGACTTTCGCGTCCACGGCGCGATACCAGGCTTCGGTGCCGGGTAGGAGGGTCGGGCTGATGCCGGATTTTTTTGTGACGGCGCCCATCCATTCGTCCGAGCCGAGGTCGGGGCCGTGGCCGGCGCTGTCGGTGATGTGCAGCCGGCGATCGACGATCCGGTTCCACGCGGGCGAGCCGTGGGGCGGGATGACTTCGGGCTCGGCGTGGCTTTCCGCCGCGTGGTGCGTGGCGGGGGCGGCGACTGGCGCGGCCGCCGGCTGGCGCTGACAGCAGGCGGACGACATGGCGGCGAGCCCAAGCGCCAATAGAAGCAGGTGACCCGCGCGGTGGCCGCGAGCCCGGTAGTTTTTTGTGTCCATGGCGTTTTTTGGATAGCGCCGTGGCTGCGGCAGTCAAGCGATGGTGCCGGCGGGAAGCGCGGGGCGCGCGCCGCCGGCAATGCGGGGCTGACTTTTTCAATGGCAACGGCTACGACGGATTCATGGCCCGCTTTTACATCCCGCCCCACGCATGGAATCCCGACCGGCTCGCGCTCGACGATGGGGAGACGCATCACGCGCTCGGCGTGCTGCGGATGAAGGCGGGGGAGCGCGCGACGGTTTTCAACGGGCAGGGAGCGGAGGCGACGGTGGAGCTGGCGAGTGTGGAAAAGGGGCGCGTGGTTTTGAAAAAGATCAGCGTGGGAAAGAGCGCGCCGCTGGCGTGCGAGATCGTGCTGGGACAGGCGATACCGAAGGGGAAGAACATGGATCTCATCGTGGAGAAGTCGGTGGAACTGGGCGCGGCGGCGATCGTGCCGCTGATGAGCGAGCGGACGATCGTGCGGGCGGATGCGGCGGAGGCGCTGGGGAAGCGGGAAAAGTGGCAGCGGGTGGCGGTGGAGGCGGCGAAGCAGTGCGGGCAAAACTGGCTGCCGCGGGTGCACACGCCGCAGACGCCGAAGGATTTTTTCGCGTCGGGCGAAAAGTTCGACCTGATGCTGATCGCCTCGCTCCAGCCGGATTCGCGGCCGGTGAAGGAGACGCTGGCGGAGCTGGGCGGAAAGAAGCCGAAGCGGGTGCTGATCCTGGTGGGGCCGGAGGGGGATTTCACGCCGGCGGAGGTGGGGCTGGCGAAGTCGAACGGCTGCCGCCCGGTGACGCTGGGGCCGATCATCCTGCGGACGGAGACGGCGGCGATTTACTGCCTGAGCGTGCTGGGTCACGAGCTGTTTCGCTGACGCCTCGCCCCGGCTCTTTTTTACTCTGGCCGATCACTGGGATTGACACGGCTCCGCGCCGGGCGCATGAAAGTCCCATGTTCGACGAACAACCGGAGCCCCCAAAGTCATTCATCCAAAAGCTGCAGGAGCGCGCCGCCGCGTCGCGCTTTTTCACTGTGTCGGTGCTTCTGCATGTCGTGCTGATCGTCATGGGCGGCAGCGTGGTGCTTTTCAAGCAGATGTCCGATCCGCCGGATTTCAGTTCCGCGGACGGCCTCGTGAATGCGGATGTGCAGGTGCAGGCTCCCGCGGAGCAGCCGCCGGATGTGCAGCAGCAGTTCACGCCGCAGGCGCCCTCGCTGAGCGCGCCCTCACTGGCTTCGATCACGACCACGTCCACCACGCCGACCTTTCAGGTGGCCGCGGCGGTGCCGCAGGTGAAGGCGATGCAGTCGGACGCGATGGCGAGCAAGGTCAGCCAGGTCACGGGCCTGAAGGGTATTTCGGGGCTGCCTTCGGCAATGTCTGGTCGCGCGGGCGGGGCAGCCCGGACCGCGGCGATGATGGACAAAGGGGGCAAGAAAGAGGCGGAAGCCGCTGTGCTGAAGGGGCTGAAGTGGCTCGTGGAGCATCAGAGTCCGGACGGTTCGTGGGGGCCGTCAAACAAGGGGGCGATGACTGGCTTCGCGCTGCTTTCTTTCCTCGGTCACGGCGAGACACCGGTTTCGGCGGAGTTTGGCCCGGCTGTGCAGAAGGGGCTCGATTGGCTGGTGGAGAACGGGAAGAAAAATCAGGGGCGTCTGAGCATGGCCGGGAGCTTCAATCAGCCCGGTGTGTATGAGCACGCGATCGCCACCTACGCGCTGGGCGAGTATTACACGATGACCAAGGACGAGCGGGTGGCGGATTTGCTGAAACAGTCCGTGGGCTACATCGTCAAAGGTCAGGCGGCGGATGGTGGGTGGCAGTATGGCTATGCGCAGGGTCCCGAGAGCGATACTTCGGTCAGTGGCTGGCAGATCCAGGCGCTCAAAGCCGCGCATCTCAGCGGTCTGAATATCGAAGGTGTCGATCCCGCGCTGGACAAGGCGATGCTGAATCTCAAGCGCGTGCAGAAGGACGACGGGAGCTTTGGCTATATGAACAAGTCCACCGGCCGCTACAGCCTCACGGGCGCCGGGGTGCTCTGCACGTATTTCTGGAAGCAGGACAAGGACAAGAGCGTGCGCGAGGGCATCGAGTTCATCCTCAAGCAGACGGACAAGGATCACCCGGTCGATTACCGGCACGAGAGTACCGACCTCTACGCGTGGTACTACAACACGCAGGCGTGCCTCATGGTCGGTGGCCCGGCGTGGACGAAGTGGAACCGGCTTTTCCAGGATCAGCTCATCAAGAGTCAGAGCCCTGACGGGAGCTGGCCACCCGTGGCGGGCAAGTCGCCCGGCGGCGAGATGCAGCGCGCTCCGGACGGTTCGGGCCCCTATTACCGCACGACTCTCTGCATCCTGATGCTCGAGGTCTATTACCGCTACTCGCCGACGATGAAGTGATCCCGGCAGTCTCCGAATTCCGGGCGCGGCTGTGAAAACAGCCGCGCCCTTTTTTGTGCCCGCGCTTTACGGAAACAGGTTTGACAGCATTGCCAGCGCGCGGATTTTCGCGATTCATTGCCCGTGCCCTCCATGCGAAACGCCGCCCCCGCAATCCTTCCCCTCTGCCTGAGCCTGACGCTCGGCGGCTTTGCACTGGCCCTTGATGCCGCGGACCCGAAAGGAGCCGAGTTTTTCGAGCAGAAAATCCGCCCGCTCCTCGCGGACAATTGTTTCAAATGCCACAGCCACGCGGCGGACAAGATCAAGGGCGGGCTGGTGCTCGACTCCCGCGATGGCGCGCTGACCGGCGGCGACACCGGCCCCGCGATCACGCCTGGCGACCCGGCGAAAAGCCTGCTCATCGAGGCGGTCAGCTACTCGAACGAAGACCTCCAGATGCCGCCGAACAAGGGCAAGACCAGGAAGCTCGGCGACGAGCAGATCGCACTGCTGACCGAGTGGGTGAAAATGGGTGCGCCATACGGAAAGGAAAGCGGACAAAAAATGGCGACGCGGGCAAAGGGTGCCATCTCGGATGAGGACCGGAAGTGGTGGGCCTTTCAGCCCGCCGCCAAAGTCACGCCGCCCGCCGTGGCCGACGGGGGTTGGGCGGCGAATGACATCGACCGCTTCGTTTTCGAAAAGCTCGCCGCCAGCGGACTCCGGCCGGCCCCGCCTGCGGAAATCGCCCCGCTCGTCCGGCGCATCTATTTCGACGTCACCGGGCTGCCGCCGTCTCCGGAGGAGATCGACGCGATCTCGCGGGAGTACACCGCCGCTCCTGCGGACCAGCGCGGCCCGGTGATCGCGCGGCTCACCGACCGGCTCCTCGCCAGCCCGCGTTACGGCGAGCACTGGGCGCGGCACTGGCTCGACCTCACGCGCTACGCCGAGAGCGACGGCTACCGGATCGACGAATACCGCCCGCACGCATGGCGCTACCGCGACTACGTCATCGCCTCGCTCAATGCCGACAAGCCGTACGACCGCTTCGTCCGGGAGCAGATCGCGGGCGACGAGCTCTTCCCCGGCGACACCGCGGCGCTCGCCGCCACCGGCTTCCTCCGGCTCGGGATCTACGAATACAACAACCGCGACGTGGACCTTCAGTGGACCGGCATGCTGAACGACATCACGGATGTCACCGCAGATGTCTTCCTCGGGCTCGGCGTGCAGTGCGCCCGCTGCCACGACCACAAGTTCGACCCCATCCTCCAAAAGGACTACTTCCGCCTCCAGGCGTTCTTTGCCCCGCTCCTCATGCCAGAGGTCGTGCATGCCGCCACCGAGGAGCAGCAGGCGGCCTACGACGCGAAGCTCGCCGTGTGGGAGGAAAAAACCGCCGGCATCCGGGAGCAGATCGCCCGGATCGAGGAGCCCGCCCGCGAGAAGGCGGCCCAGGAGGCGATCAAAAGATTCCCGCCCGAAACCCAGGCCATCCTGAACAAGCCAGTCGGCGAGCGCACACCCGCCGAGGCGCAGATCGCCGACCTGGCTTTCCGTCAGGTGACGTACGAGTGGGCGCGGCTTTTCAGCAAGTTGAAAGGCGCGGACAAAGACCGGGTCGCGGTGTTGCAGAAACAGCTCGCGGCATTCGACGGAGACAAGCCCGCCGAGCTTCCCGTCATCCCGTCCGTCACCGATATCGGACCGAAAGCGCCGCCTGTTTTCATCCCGAAAAAGCAAAGCCTCGGCGACATCGCGCCCGGCTTTCTCTCCGTGCTCGACGCGCGCCCGGCCGAGATCAAACGCCTTCGCCCCGATTCCACTGGCCGCCGCGCGGCGCTCGCCCGCTGGCTCACCCAGCCGGAGAATCCGCTCACCGCGCGAGTGATCGTGAACCGCGTCTGGCAGTATCATTTCGGGCGCGGCCTCGTCGGCACGTCGAGCGACTTTGGCAAGCTGGGCGACGTCCCCTCGCATCCCGAACTGCTCGACTGGCTGACCCGCCGATTCGTCGAGGAAGGGTGGAGCCTGAAGACACTGCACCGTCTCATCCTCACCTCGGCGACCTACCAGCAGGCGGCGACCGATCCCGCAGCCGAAACCGCACGGCTCAAGGATCCCGAAAACCGCCTGCTTTGGCGGGCCAACATCCGCCGGCTCGATGCGGAGCAAATTCGCGACGCCATTCTCTCGGTGACCGGCGAGCTCAAATTCGCCACAGCCGGCCCCAGCGTCGATCCCAGCTCCCCGCTGCGTTCGGTTTTTACAAAAGTCCTGCGCAACTCCCGCGACCCGCTGCTGGAGGTCTTCGATGTCCCAGACGGCTTTAACAGCATGGCCCAGCGCAACGTCACCACCACGCCCACGCAAAGCCTGCTCCTGCTCAACAGTCCCGCCGCGCTCAAGCGCGCGGAGGCCTTCGCGGCACGCCTCCGCCGCGACAGCTCCGCAGATGAGGCGCGGCGCGTGACCGATGCCTACCGCCTCGCGCTCGGCCGCGCGCCGCGCGACGCCGAGCGCCAGGCTGCGCTCGCCTTCCTCGACCGCCAGGCGCAGCTCATCCCGCCACCGTCTGAGGAGCGGGAGCCCGCGCCGTTCTCCGCCGAGAAAATGGCCTTCCGCGACGGCCGCGCCGCCGCCCTCACGCCCGGCACGCCGATGGATCGCCTCACGATTCCCGACCAGCCCGCCTTTCCAGACGGCGACTTCACGATCGAGAGCTTCATCGTCATGAAATCCGCCTACGCCGACGGCCAGGTGCGCACCATCGCCTCGCAGTGGGATGGAGACAAAGCGCACCCCGGCTGGGCGTTTGGCGTCACCGGCGCCCAGTCGCGCTACAAGCCGCAGACGCTCGTCCTGCTGCTGCGGGGCACGGAACCATGGAGCGAAAAGGATCCCGTCGAGCCAGTGTTTAGCGGGCTGACTATCGAGCCCGGGCGCCCCTACTTTGTCGCGGTTAGCGTGAAGCTCGCGGACACAGGCGAGACCGGCGTCACCTTTTACAGCAAGGATCTCTCGAACGACGACGAGCCCATGCAGGTAGCGAACGTAGCCCACAAGATCACCGCAGGCATCCGCTCCCCGGCGCCGCTGCGCATCGGCGCCCGCGGCGACGAAGCGCGGAATCTTTTCGACGGGTTGATCGATGACGTGCGCCTCTCCGCCGCCGCGCTGGCCTCCGAGCAGCTCCTGCTCACGAGCGCCGCCGCCACCGAGAGCACCGTCGGTTATTGGAAATTTGAAAACGATCCCGGCGTTTACAAGGACTCCTCCCCGCGCCACGCCGACATCGTCCCGCGCATCATCGAGGCGCCAAAGGTGGACCCGCGCGCCGCCGCCCTCGCGGACTTCTGCCAGATGCTCCTGAACTCGAACGAATTTCTCTACCTCGACTGACATGAACCCGGCGCATTTCCAGTTCACCTCCTCCCGCCGCGATTTCCTCGCCCGCGCCGGAGCCGGCTTTGGCGCGCTCGCGCTCGCGGATTTGCTCCAAGGCTCCGCGCTCGCCGCGAAGATCGAGGAGGAGGCGCGCTCGGTCACGCAGCCGCTGCTTCCGCGCAAGCCGCATTTCGCCGCGAAGGCGAAGAGCGTGATCTTCCTCTTCATGGAGGGCGGCCCGTCGCATCTCGATACTTTCGATCCCAAGCCCGCGCTGATCGATCTCGCGGGAAAGCCCATCCCGGAGAGCTTCGGGCGCGTCATCACCGCCATGGGCGAGTTCGATTCGCCGATCCTCGCGAGCAAGCGCCAGTGGAAGCAGCACGGCCAGAGCGGCACATGGGTGAGCGACTGGCTGCCGGAAACCGCGACGTGCGTGGACGACATCGCCGTCATCCGCTCCTGCTGGGCGGACGGCATCAATCACTCCTCCGGCGTCTGCCAGATGAATACCGGCTCGATCCTCGCCGGGCGGCCGTCGCTCGGTGCGTGGAGCAGCTACGGGCTCGGCACGGAGAATCAGAACCTGCCCGCGTTTGTCGTCATGCAGGACAATGCGGCGAGCGTCATCAATGGGCCGCGGAACTGGGGCGCGGGCTTCATGCCGGCGTCCTACCAGGGCACGCGCATCACCGCCGGGAGCGAGCCGATCCCGTTTCTCAACCCGCCCGAGGGCGTGAGCGCCGTTGCGCAGCGGGGGAAACTCGACTTCCTGGCGCAGATGAACCGCGCCCACGCCGCCACGCGCGCGCAGAGCGAACTGGAAGCCCGCATCGCGAGCTACGAACTCGCCTTTCGCATGCAGTCCGAAGCGCCCGAGGCCGTCGATCTCACGAAGGAATCCGACGCGACAAAAGCGCTGTACGGCATCGGTGAAAAGGACACCGGAGACTTCGGCCGCATGTGCCTGCTTTCCCGCCGCCTTGTCGAGCGCGGCGTCCGCTTCGTGCAGCTCTACAGCGGGGCGGGGAGCAAGTGGGACTCCCACGCCAAGATCGAGGAGAACCACTCAAAGCTCTGCCGTTCGATGGACAAGCCGGTGGCCGGTCTGCTCAAGGATTTGAAAGCGCGGGGTCTCCTCGACAGCACACTGGTCGTCTGGGGCGGCGAGTTTGGCCGGACTCCGCAGAGCGAAAAGGGTGACGGGCGCGACCACAACCCGACCGGCTTCACCATGTGGATGGCCGGTGGCGGGGTGAAAGGCGGCCAGACCATCGGCGCGACCGACGAGGTCGGGCTGCGCGCCGTCGAGGACCGCCTCCACGTCCACGATCTCCACGCCACGATCCTCTGGCTCATGGGGCTCGATAACATGGGCCTCGTCTATAAATACAAAGGCCGCCCCGAGCGCCCCACACTCAACGAAGGCGAGGCATTCAAGAGGATCGCGGGCCTGTAAGCGCGCACACAAAGCAAGTCCGGCATCCTGAGCGGAGCGGAGGAGGAAAGGCGGGCGCAGCGCAGTCGAAGGACCCCGGCGATTCCGTGCGACACTGCCCCTGAATCGGCGGGGTCGTTGCCTCGCCACTCTGCCCACTCGGCTGTCTCGCGGACTCGGCTCGACTGCGTTCCGTTTGCAAAGCCAAACGGAACTCCGCTCAGGATGACACCGTGTTTGATCCCCGCGCGGGAGAAATGGACGCCGAAGGCTCTGGAGCTTCGGTGATTCCTTCACCGCTCTTCGGATAATGCGCGCTTCCACAGCGGCGATGCTCCCAACGCCGGGTGGCCGACGCTCGCCGCGCAAAACCGGGCATCGCATATGCTTATGGAGATTATTGAAAACGCACATCAATCCGCAGCCACCCGACCCGACCTTCATGAAAACCCGGCCTCTCCTGCTCTCCATCCTCGCCCTCTCCGCCGTTCACGCGACCGCGAAGCCCGCCTCTCCCTCCGCGCCGCAGACCCGCGAACCTTCGCGGGATGCGGGAAAGATCGCCGCCGATCTGTTTTGGGTCGCCGACAGCCGGAAGATGGACGGATTCCTGGCCACTGTGCCCGTGGCTGAATGGCGCAACGGCGCGCCGACGCGCGAGGTGCTGCCGGAGACGACCACGGCCTGGCGCGATTACGCGGCCGAGGCGCGGGCGCTCGCACGGCGGGGCCGGACCGACGAGGCGGCCGCGCGGCTCGCGCAGATGGTGAAGCTGGCTGCAGTCTATCGCGCCCACGGCGGTCTCCAGAACATGGTGCAGGCGGAGGAAATCCGTTACCTCGCAGGCCGGACGGCGGCGGAACTCGGAAGCGCGGTCAGCGCGAAGATCCAGTCTCCCTATTTGGAAAAGACCGCCGACGAGTGCCTGGCGATCATCGAGAGCTGGTCGGGAGCCGAGACGCGACAGGTCTCGCAGTCTTTCTGGTACCAGTTCCAGAGCCGCGCAGTCCTCACGCACGGCCGGCTTTCTGCCACGAGCCGGACAAATCTCGCCGCGCGATAGGCGGGCGCCGAGGCCTACGGCAGCTCTTTGAGCTGAATCCGCCGGTATTCCATCGTCCCGCGGTCCGCTTCGAGGCCGACGGGGCCGGTCGCGGGAAGCTTGAGCGCGGCCTCCAGGACTTCCCCGTTGCAGGTGCAGCGGGCCACGCCGTCTTTCACGGTGACTTCGATCACATTCCAATCCTGCGGCTTGTAGGCTTTCAGCTCCTTGTAAGGACCGGCGACCAGGTAGTCGCGGCACTGGAGCTGCGGGGCGCGGAGGAAGATGCCGCTGTCGGCGTCCACCGACGCGCGGAACTCCAGCTTCAGCACGAAATCCTTTGGAAATTCGCGCAGCGTCCAGAGCTGACGGAGGTGGGGGCCTTTGGTGTCGTCACGCGGGTTGACGATGAGCACTCCTTCCTTGGCCGTGTAGCGCCCGTCGGTGGCGTCCGTTTTGGCGTCGAGGTCGGGATCGCCTTTGTAATGCCAGCCTGAAAGATCCTTGCCATTGAAAAGGCTGATGAATCCGTCCTCGGGTTTCCAGTCTTCCGCGACGGCGGAAAATGCGGACGCAAGAACGAGGGCGAGGATGGGAACGAGTTTGGAGAGGTTCATGGAGTGAGTGGGAAGTGGGCGCGCAGCCTTTCCGCCACGACGCCCGCGGGCAAGCGCGAAACGCGCACTTTTCCTTTCCATCACGCGCGCCGTTGGGCCACCTTCGCCGCCCTTTATGAATCCAGAAATCCGCGTCCGTTTCGCCCCATCGCCCACCGGCTACCTGCATGTCGGCGGCGTGCGCACCGCGCTTTTTAACTGGCTCTTCGCGCGCCATCACGGCGGGAAATTCATCCTGCGGATCGAGGACACCGACCGCGCGCGGCACAATGAGGACGCCGTGCAGGTGATCTGCGACGGGCTGCGCTGGATGGGCCTCGACTGGGACGAAGGCCCGCAGACCGGCGGCCCGCACGGCCCGTATTTCCAGAGCGAGCGCGAGGCCGTCTATCAGCGCTACGCCGAGCAGCTCATTGGATCGGGTCATGTCTATGCGGATGAAAACGGCGCGCTGCGTTTCCGGCTGCCGCGGCTGCCGCTGGCGTTCGAGGATCTCGTCTGCGGGCGCATCGAGGTCGATCGCAGCAAGTCGCAGAATCGCGAGGGGGAGATGGAAAGCGATATGACCATCCGGCGCGCTGACGGCGGCTGGATCTTCCATTTCGTGAATGTCGTCGATGACATCGAGATGAGGATCACGCATGTCATCCGCGGCGAGGATCATCTTTCCAACACCGCGAAGCACATCGAGCTCTACCAGGCGCTCGGCGCGGAGCCGCCGCGCTTTGGGCACATCCCGCTCATCCTGAACAAGGACGGCTCGAAGATGAGCAAGCGCGACACCGGCGCGAGCATCACCAGCTACATCGAGGGCGGCTACGCGCCCGAGGCGGTGATGAATTACTTCTGCCTCCTCGGCTGGTCGCCAAAGGACGACCGCGAGCTGATGCCGCGCGAGGAGCTGGT
>JANOBH010000389.1:0-2932 GCA_031411535.1 Chthoniobacter sp.
GGCATTTTATTTTCGTCCGCCCGATTTGCAAAGGGGCATCTCGCCGGGCAGACCCTGCGTCACTTTCCGGCGCCGACCCGCGCGAACGCCGCCTTCTTGAACTCACCTTGCGCCTTTCCCCCTGCGCCGGGAAAGCCCGCATGCTGCACCATCCAGACGATCACGACGCCCTTCGCCGGATGCACCTCCATATTCGTCGCGAAAGCGCCGCCGTGTCCGAACCAATCCCCGCCGACGGCGAATCCCAGGCCGTAGCCGTCTTTCACCGACTCCGGCGTCTGGCGCTTCGTCAGCTCCTTGAATGCCGCTTCGCTCAGGTAGCGCCGGCCGTTCAGTTCACCGCCATTCAGCAGCATCCGGCAGAAGAGCGCGGTGTCCTGCGCGGTGGAAAAAAGGCCGCCCGCCGGCATCGGGAAGCGGCGCGCGCGGTCGGAGAGCGGATAGATGAGCTGCCCGACTGTCGTCTCGACCAGGTCCGCCTTCGCATCGTTCGGTTTGTAAGATTTCGCCACACGCCGCACCTGCTCCTCGTTGGGCCAGAAGGTCGTGTCCTTCATCCCGAGCGGCTCGAAAAGCCGCTGCTGCATGAAGTCCTCGTATTTCATCTTGCTCACGACTTCGAGGACACGCGCCGCCGTGTTGATGCCAGCGTTTGAGTACTGGTATTTCGTGCCCGGCTCCCATTGCAGCGGGGTCATCGCGTAGCTGCGCACTGCCGCCGCGAGTGGCAGGCCGTCGAGCGTCGGCTCCTCGATGGCGGACTTGAATGGCAGCCCGCTCATGTGGCTGAGCACGTCCCGCAGCGTGATCGGCCGGGACGGCTTGCGCAGCAGCACATGCGTGCCGTCCTTTTCCACCACCACCATCTGGCCGCGGAACTCCGGCAGGTATTTCTCCACCGGATCGTCGAGCGCGATCTTCTTTTCATCCACGAGCATCATCACCGCCACCGCGGTCATCGGCTTCGATTGCGAAGCGATCCAGAAAACCGCGTCCGTCGCCATCGCCTTTCCCGCCCCCACATCTGCGAAACCCACAGCCTCGACGCTGAGCACCTTGTCCTTGTCCGCGACGAGCGCGACGGCGCCCGCGAGTTCGTGCCTGTCCACGAAAGGCTGAAGCGCGGACACCGGGGAATCCGGCACTTCGGCAAACAGCGAGCACGACAAAACGAAGGCAGCGGTGAATGCGAGGAATGAGAGCGGGAGTTTCATAGGGAGTGGACTCATCACTGTAGATTCCAGTCCGCCTGGCGACTCAAATTAGCTGAAGCAGCCGATGGAATCCTCCCGGGCGGCGTGGCGGAGCGTTTTCAGCTCCGAGGTGCGAATGACAGCACCACGGCCTCGTTCTGTTTCCAGTCGAGGGTGAATTCGCGGCCGTTGCCGAGTTCCTTGCCTGCGCGTTCGTCGCGCAGACTTTTCACTTCGTCGCGGAACTGGAGCGTCACCGGGATTTTGGCAGTCTTCAGGCGGTCGGAGTTTCCGCCGCCGACTGAGTTGCCGGTGATCTCGGGATTGAAGCACACAAACACGATCGTCCGCGCCGGGCCGTTGGCGTCCGCGGGCTTTGACCAGTAGGTGATCTCGTAGCCGTGCTCCGTCTCGCCCGCGCCCTTGATCCGCACCCACGGCATCACGCCCGCACTCGCGACGTGGCGCATGAAAACCTCGCGCTTTTGCGCCGAGACCGCGCCGGCGACTCGGTAGGCGTTATACCATTGCGGCGAAAGATTCATCAGCACCGCGCGACCGCGCCCGACGGTCTGCACCTTCGCGGTCGGCATGGCGCGCACGGCTTTGTAGAAGCCGCTCTCATCGCGGATGCTCGTGTTCTTGTTCGTCAGGAATTCGTCGTACGTCTTCCACGAGTAGTTCGCGTCCTGATCCACCTCCGCCCACAGCTTCTCGCCGAAGATATCGCCGGCCTTCATCGCGGAGCTGTGCGTCACGCCGAAGAGATCGTCGAGCACGCCGGTCGCGCGCCCTTTACCATGCTGATCCCACAGCCCCGGCATGTAGTCGGCGATGACCGTGCCGCCGCGCTCGCAGAAGGCTTTGATCTGCCGCGCCTCCGCGTCGGAGAGGCACAGGCACGCGTGGAGGATCAGCACTTTGAACTCCGGCGGAATGCCGTGCTGGATCACGTCCACGTAGCTTACGAAGCTGTATTGCACGCCGGAGTCACGCAGCATGTTTTCCCACGCGTGGCGGACGTGCGCCGCAGCGGCAAGGCGCTCGTCGTTGTTGCGGTTCACCCATGTTTTTCCGTGCGCCTCCGCGTCCATGATCCAGCCGAGCTGGATCGACGGATGGCTGTAGTAGATGGCCACGCCGTCGTGAATCCACTCCGCGCCGCTCATCAGCGGGCCGATCTTTTTTCCCGCCTCCAGATACGCCGGCGCGACCTCCGCGTGCCACGGCTTCGGCGTCTTGCCGTCGAACCACTTCTCCACCCAGCCGATGTGCCCGCGGTTCCCGTGCGCGAGGTAATACCAAGTCTGCCAGATGGTGTCGGCGGTGGACTTGTGAAAGTGGGTCGTGACCGCCGGGAGCGCGTTGCGCGGGTTAAAGGAGCGGATGACCGCCTGCGACGAGCCGAGATTGTAGGACTCGATGAACTGCAGCTTCCGCATCAGCCGCGCGTAGTCGTAGCCGCCGAATGCGTTCGGGCTCTGCCCGCCGACGAAGCCGCACGGCGTCGCCGGATCGATCGCGTTCGCGTCCTCCACGAGCCCGCCGAGATAGTTCGCCCAGTGCGCGTCGTTGAATGTCCACTGATCCATCAGCGGGCTCGCGTCGAAGTCCTTGATCGTCCACGTCGCGAGCTTCTGGCGGATGTCGTCGTAGCTGATCCAGCGGTCGCGCTTTGGCGCGGCGGCGCCGTAGATTTGCGCGAGCCATTTTGGAAATGCGGTCGCGTCATCCGTGAT
>JANOBH010000390.1:0-2803 GCA_031411535.1 Chthoniobacter sp.
GGCCGAGCACGCTCTGGATCGTCGTCCCGAGAAACGCCGCCTGATTGTACGACGGCGTGACGACCGTGATTTTCGGGAGGGACGCGCTCATGCGGCGGTGCGGGCGATTTCCAAAAAGCGCCGCGCGTAGGCGAGCGTCGCTTCCACGGCACGCTCGCGCGCCGCCGACTCGGCCGCCAGATTGGGCCCCGGCGAGCGCGTCTGCCACCAGTCGCCGAGGCGCGCCGCGAGGCTCTCAGCGGAGTCGCGCTGGAACGGGACGCTGTCGGGAGGATTCTGCTCCAGATGCACCGCGAGGTCGGAATAGATCACCGGCCTGCCGAGCGCCCGCGCGTCTTCCACCACGGTGCTCCAGCCCTCGAAAAGCGATGGCTGCACGACTGCGAGCGCCGCACGCATGAGCTGGATCTGCTCGCGGCGCGCGATGAGGCCGAGGAGATGCACCTGCGGTGCGACGCCGAGTTCGTGAAGCTGGCGGAGGAGCGAGTTGAAGTAATCCTTGCTGCGAAAATCGCCCGGATGCCCGGTGCAGACGACCGCCGGCTCGATGCCGCGATCACGCAAAACCGACAGCGCCCGAAAAAGAACGGCGTGGTTTTTGTGCTGCCAGAACTGGTTGCTCACGATGAAGAATCGCGCGGGCAGATGAAACTGCCGCTGCACCGCCAGCGGGTCGCCGTCGAACCACGACTCATCCGGGTAGGTATGAAAGCGCAGGACTTCGCGCTTCGCCGCGGACTGCGGGTAAAACGTGTGGAAGTCCGCCTCGGCGCTCTCGCTGCTGAAGACGATCGTTTTCGCATCGCCCGCGAGCGCGCCGATGCCGGCATCGCGGCTGGCGATTTCGCGCTCGCTGAAAAGCTCGGGCATGAAGCGGTGCTGAAAATCGGGGATCCAACCCGCCCAGCGGCATGCGCCCAACGCGCCGCCGATTGGGAGCGAGACCTGGATGTTGTGCCGGTTGTCATAGGTCAGCGGGTAGAGGAAATCGAAGCGCTCTTTCGCGACGAATGCGGCGAAGCGGGAGTTCGGCTGACCGAGCGCTTGGCGTTCGAGCAGCCAGCGCACACGGTTTGGGAAAGTGGCGGGCGGCAGCGCGGCGGAAAGTTCATGGACCCGATCGAGCCCGTGCCGCACGAAGCCCGCGTCTAGCGGCTGCCCGCTGATGAGGTGCAGCTCAAAGTCCGCGCGCTCTGCCTCCGGCAGATGGCTGCACACGGCAATGAGGTTCCGGATGTACTCCGAGCCGCCCGCCCAGCCCGCTCCGCCCTGCATGACGAGCCCGATTCGCACGGGGCTCTTCATGTGCCGGACAGCTCCGCCGCGCACCATGTGGCGACGCCACGCACACCCAGTTCGAGCGCGATGGACGGTGCGAAACCGAGTGTGGCGAGTTTCGCGATGTCGGCCTGCCAGTGGAGCGGATCGCCGGGCGTCGCTGCACCGTTGAAATCGGGTGCCACCTTTGAGCCGAGCGCGCTGAGCAGCATCGCCGCGAGGTCGGCGATCGTCACCGCGCGGCCACTCGCGAGATTGTAGATCTCGCCCTCGCACGGCGCCTTTTCCGCGATCACGTCCAGCCCGCGGGCGATGTCCGCCGCGTGGATGAAGTCGCGGCTTTCGCCCCCCGTCCCGTGCAACGCGAGCCGCCCGGTGGTGAGCACTTTCTCGCACACATCCCACACCACCTGCCGCCGCAGGCCCGGCCCGTAGGCGGAGAAAATCCGCGCGCTCGCTGTCGGCAGTGCATAGATGCGGGAAAACTCCTCGCAGAGCAGCTCCGCCTGCCGCTTGTGATAGCCATACGGCGAGAGCGGGGCGACGGGTTGATCCTCGGCGACCGGCAGCGTCGCGGGATTCCCATACACCGCCGCGCTCGACAACAGCAGGAAGCGGCAGCGCGGCGCGTGCTGCCGAAGCGCGTCGAGCAGCTCGAAAGTGAGCGCCGCATTCCCTCGGAAATCCGCCGCCGGATCGGTCATCGACAAGCCGACCGACGCGCGTCCGGCGCAATGGACGCAGACGTCCGGCGCGGCAGCTCGTAGCACCTCCGCGAGCACGGAGCTGGGAAGCTGCATCCGGTGATACGCGACCCCGTGAAGCTGCACATTTTCCGGCGGCACATCATCCAGCCCGATGACGCGACAGCCTTCCCTCACAAAATGCCTCGCAACATAGCGCCCGAGGAAACCAGCCACGCCGGTGATCAGCACCGTCTTCATTTCGGCACCTCCACGAGCGGCAGCCCATCGAGCAGCGCCCTCTCCTCCTCCGCCGAGAGAAAGGCGAGCCTGCCGCTCGCGTCGCGCGTTTCACGAAACTGGCACGCCACGTATCCCTCACCGGCCGTGAACTCGCGAAGCGCTTCCGGCTTCAGATCGCGCCGGACAAAAAAGGCGTTGTTCCCCGCGCTGTTCGCTCCGACGAAGGCGTAACCCTTTCGCCCTCCGAGCGCGACGAACGCCGCGAGCGAAGCCCCGTAGTAGATCATCGAGTGGTGCGCCTTGCCCCGCACAAACGCCGCGTCGTACGGCACCGTGACCGCGCGGTCCGCGCCGAAGCGCGCGTTGTATTCCACCACGACGAGCGCCGGATTCACCGCATCGATCGCCTCCCAGATCCAGTAGTCGTTGCCGTCCACGTCGATGGAAAGCAGACCGATCTCGCCGCCCACCCCGTTCTCGCGCAGCAGGCCGTTGATATTCTCGCGGGTGATGAAAGCCCGCACCGCCTTGAGATTGTGCCGCCAGTAGATCGGATCCTTTTTGATCGCCGCGATATTCTCCGCGCCGCCATCGAGCAC
>JANOBH010000391.1:0-2020 GCA_031411535.1 Chthoniobacter sp.
ACGCCAGGCCCGTGGACGCGCCCGCCTGGGACGCGCAGGGTTTTCTATGGCTGAAACGCGACGGCGCAGCCGAGGAGGCGGACAAAAACTTCCTCGCCGTGAAACTCTACGCCGCGCTGGAGGACGGCATCCCGCTCTGGCTGCGCACCGAGATCGAGCTGACCGTCTCCGGCAAAAGCCGCGAGGAGGATCTCGGCACGATCCTGCCCGAGGGCTGGAAACTCGCCGCCGTCGAGAGCCCGATCCCCGTCGCGATCGACGACGCGGGCCGGATGAAAGCGCAGGTCCGCGCGGGCAAATGGACCGTGCGCGCCGACGCTTTCCGATTCGATAACCCGAAGGAATTCCGCTACGCGCAGGACGCAAAGCCGGCCGTCGCCGAGCAGCTCACCGCCTTCCGCGCGCGGCCGGATTTCCGCATCGTCGAGATCGCCGGCGCGCCGTCGGTCGATGTGTCGCAGACGACCTTCCCCGAGAAGTGGCGCGAGCTGCCGGTGTACCGCTGGGAGACCGCCACGCCCTTCCGCATCGAGGAACGCATGCGCGGCATGGGCGATCAAAAGCCCGCCGGCCTCACGATCGCGCGCGAGCTGTGGCTCGATGAAAACGGCGGCGGCCTCACCTTCCGCGACCGCATCTCCGGCGCGATGCAGCAGATCTGGCGGCTCGACGCGGCGGCGGGGCAGGACCTCGGCTCCGTGCGCAGCGGCGGGCAGGGACAGCTCATCACGCGCAATCCGGCGAACGACGCGCCCGGCGTGGAAATCCGCACCCGCAGCCTCGACCTCGAAGCCACCGGCCGCATGACGCGCGCGCACGAACTCCCCGCCACCGGCTGGCGCTCCGACGCCGACGCGCTCAACGTCACGCTCAATCTCCCGCCCGGCTGGCGGCTCTTCGCTCTCTTCGGCGCCGACTGGGTGCGCGGCGACTGGCTCACCGCGTGGACGCTGCTCGACCTTTTCCTCCTCCTCATCTTCTCGCTCGCCGTCTTCCGGCTGTGGGGCTTTTGGGCGTCGCTGCTCGCGTTCCTCGCATTCGGCCTCTCATATCACGAGCCCGGCGCGCCGCGTTACCTCTGGCTCATCCTGCTCGTCCCGCTCGCGCTCCAGCGCGTGGTGCCGGAGGGCTGGGGACGGCGTCTGCTCAGCGTGGGTAAATGGGTCGCCGTCACCGCGTTCGTGCTCGTGCTGGTGCCGTTCGTCGCCCGGCAGGTGCAGCAGGCGCTGTATCCGCAGTTGGAGCGATTGGATGGATTGGCAGGGAACCAACAGGTAACGGACTTCGCGCCCGCACCTGAGCCATTTCAGAATGCAGAGGTCAGTTCCGGCAATACAGCGGCTATCCAGAGAAAACTCGGACGGATCATCATACCGCGCCTGGAATTCAAGGAAGCGACAATCCGCGAATCTCTGGACTACTTGAAACGGAAGAGCGTCGAGCTTGATCCGGACGATCCCAAAACCGGCGTCAACATCGTCCTGAAGGCCGATGACGGAGGAAGCACGCTTGACGACGCCCGCGTAACGGTTTCGCTCTCGGACGTTCCCCTGCTGGAAGCGCTCAGATACGTCGCCGGTCTCGCCGACCTAAAGCTCAAGATCGAGCCTTATGCAGTTGTCGCCGTTCCGGCGAATCCCGTTCCCGGTTTGCCAAATCCAAATCGCAGCGATCCTCTGGCCGCCGTCTCTGCCATACCGGGACTCGACGCACCCTCCGCAGCCGCGAATGCACCCCGCAGTTCCCGGAGCGGCCTCGACATGCTTGGAGTTTCGACAATCAGCAAGCGCGCCTACTCCAAAGACAACCTCCTCTACGACGCCAGCGCCCGCATCCAGACCGGCCCCGGCGTGCCGGAGTGGAAATGGCGGGCGGTGAGCTTCGGCTGGAACGGCCCCGTGTCCGCGTCCCAGCAGGTGAGGCCGGTGCTCATCTCGCTCACGGTCGAGCGCGTGCTTACCGTCCTGCGCGTGCTCCTCGTGCTCGCGCTGGCAGCAGTGCTGCTCGGCGCGCGCAAGCT
>JANOBH010000392.1:0-12311 GCA_031411535.1 Chthoniobacter sp.
GCTGGTGAAGCGGCGCGCGGCCGGCGAGCCGCTCCAGCACCTGCTCGCCACGGCGGAGTTTCACGGGCGCACTTTCGCCTGCGACAAACGCGCGCTCATCCCGCGACCGGAGACCGAGCAGCTCTGCGAACTCGTGCTCGCTGGCGGCCCGGCGGCGCGCGTGCTGGACGTCGGCACCGGCAGCGGCGTGATCGCGCTGACGCTCGCCGCGGATTGGCCGGAAGCGCACGTCGAGGGCGTTGATATTTCCGACGACGCGCTGGCGCTGGCGCGCGAAAACGGGGCTCGGCTGGCGCTCGCGGAGCGCGTTCGGTTTTCGCGCAGCGATCTGCTGGCGGATGTGGATGGCGAGTATGACCTCGTCGTCGCGAACCTTCCCTACATCGACTCCGGGGAAATCCTGCGGCTCGCCCGCGAGGTCCGCCACGATCCCCACACTGCACTCGACGGCGGCGCGGGCGGGCTGGAAATTTTCCAGCGTTTCATCCCGCAGGCTGCGCGGCATCTGCGCGGGCGGCTCGCGCTGGAGATCGGCCACGAGCAGACCGAGGCGCTGGGCGCCCTCCTCGCCGCGCACAATTTCCAAGACATCCGCCCCCGGACGGACTACCAAGGCCGCAACCGATTCCTCTTCGCAAATTATGGATAAGATTCTCGTTCACGGCGGTCACACGCTCTCCGGCAGTGTCAAAATCAGCGGGTCGAAAAACTCCGCGCTGCCCATCCTCGCCGCCACGCTGCTCACGAAGGAGCCATGCGTCATCCACCACGTCCCCGACCTCAGCGACATCCACTACATGCTGCAGATCCTCTCGCACCTCGGCGCGCAGGTGGAGCGCGCGAGCGGTGTGGTCACGGTGCAGGCGGAGAAAATCATCACCGAGGCCCCGTACGAGATCGTGCGGAAAATGCGCGCGTCCGTCTGCGTGCTCGGCCCTCTGCTCGGGCGCGAAAAGGAGGCGACGGTCTCGCTGCCCGGCGGCTGCGTCATCGGCGACCGCCCGATCGACCTGCACCTGAAAGGGTTTGAGGCGCTCGGCGCCTCGCACCGCATCGACGCGGGCAATGTGAAGGTTTTCGCCGGCGAACTGCGCGGCGGCTCGATGAACCTGCGCGGCAAGCAAGGCCCGACCGTGCTCGGCACGGACAACGTGATGATGGCTGCGGTCCTCGCCGAGGGCGTGACCGTCATCGACAGCGCAGCGTCCGAACCGGAGGTCGTCGATCTCGCGAATTTCCTCATCAAGATGGGCGCGAAAATCGAGGGCGCAGGCACACGGCGCATCGTGATCGAAGGCGTGAAAGAGCTGCACGGCGCCGAGCACGAAGTCATCCCCGACCGCATCGAGGCCGGCACCTTCCTCGTCGCGGGCGCCATCGCCGGAAACGAGATCACCCTCCGCCGCGTGAACGCCTCGCATCTCACCGCCGTCACCGACGCCCTCAAGCGCTCCGGCTACACCTTCAGGAGCGAGGGCGAAAACCTCACGATCATCGGCAACGGCATGCCCAAGGCGCTCGAACTCACGACCGAGCCCTACCCCGGCTTCCCGACCGACATGCAGGCGCAGATGTGCGCGCTGCTTTCCCGTGCGAACGGCATCTCGGTGATCACGGAAACCATTTTCCCGCAGCGCTACATGCACGTCTCGGAGATGAAGCGCATGGGCGCTGACATCTCGCTCAACGGCCCGACCGCGATCATCAAAGGCGTCGAGCGCATGAGCGGCGCACCCGTCATGGCCAGCGACCTCCGCGCATCGGCGGCGCTCGTTCTCGCCGGTTTGAAAAGCGAAGGCGTGACCGAGGTCAACCGCGTCTATCACATCGACCGCGGCTACGAACTGATCGACGAAAAGCTCAACGGCCTCGGCGCCCGCATCGAGCGGATGAAGGCGTAAGGCGGACAGCCCGGAGGGACATGCTCCCGCATGTCCCCATTTCCAAGAGGGCGGAGGTGGCTGGCCGCATTTCGGTCGCAAGGAGTCATCCGACTTTCCGCAGCCCCGCCGCCTTCGTATTAGGGACGCGCAGGAGCGCGTCCCTCCGCAGGTCGTCGCGCTTAGTGCTCGCCGTTGGCCTTGGCCGTTTCGGCCTCCACGACCGCCTGCGAGCCGTCGGAACGGCCGGGGAGCGCAGCACCGCCGCCGCCGAAAAGGCGCGCAAAAATCCGCTTCGGCGCGCTCTTGCCGGCTTCCTCCTCGGCGAGTTCGTGGTGCGCCTCGGTCTTCGCGGTCTCCCACGCGGGGGCAAAGCCGGGGACGTTCAGCAGCATGCGCTTTTCCGCGCGGGCAAAGACTTCGAGATCGCGCTGCACCTTGCGGTCCGGCAGCTCGTTGAGCGCGTTCACCTTCACGCGGAGCGTTTCGTTTTCCTTCCGCAGCGTCTCCCCCTCGCCCTTGATCTTCTTCATCGTCTCGGCCTCGATCTCCAGCTTGTCGCTGAGATGCCGGCGGAAGCGGGACATCTCCCCCTTGAGCCGGAGGTAGTTGTAGGTGGCGATGACGAGGAAGATACAGCCGAGGTAAAAGCCCCAGGCAAATTCACGGGTGAGGAGTTCTTGGATGTTCACGGTAAGGGATCAGACGACAACTTGGAAATCCTGCGAAACGGAGCCCCCGTCGTAGCGGACGACCTCGTTCTTTTCATTGAGTACAACGACGCGCGGCTTGTGTCCGGCCGCCTCCTCCGGCGTATATGCGCCGAAATTCATGATCGTGAGCCGGTCTCCGATCTTGCCCAGATGCGCCGTCGCGCCATTGAGCTGGATCTGGCCGGCCCCCGCCTCGCCGTAGATGACGTAGGTCTCGAAGCGCTCGCCGTTCCCCATGTTGCCGACGAGGATCCGCTCGTAGGGCATCAGTCCCACGCGCTCGGCGATGTCGCGCGACATCGTGAGGCTTCCCTCATAGTGCAGGCTCGCCCCGGTGACGGTGGCGCGATGGACTTTCGATTTGAGGAGGGTCAGTTGCATGACGGCGGGCACGTTGCGGGAAAATCGGCGAATTGCAAGAACCGCGAAGGCTCACGCCGGTCCGGAGACCTGATAGGTGCGGCCCTTCCAGCTCACGCCGCCGCGCGCGGAGCGCCGCCAGCTATTCACCCCGATGCCGAGCGCGAGCACCTGCCCGACGGGGTGCAGCACGCAGCCCAGCCAGGAGGTGCGGAAGCGCACCGTGAGCAGGATGCGGATCACGTAGATCACCGCGACCTGAGCGAAAACCAGCGGCTGCGGAGACCAGAACGCGAAGAAGAACGGCAGCAGAAATCCGCAAATCTGCCACGCGCCCATCGCAAGAAAACCAGCCAGCGAACTCTCGAACGCGGGACGGATATTCTTCGTGAAGCCCGCCCACGTTTCGCCAAAGGAGCGGTACATCCGGCAGGTGGAAAAGCGCAGCGATTCGCAATTGAACAGCCGCATCCCCTCGCCCATCCGCGAGGCCACGGCGCGGCCCAGCGCCACGTCTTCGACCAGATGATCCCGAACCGCCGCGTGGCCGCCGATGCGATCGTAGCCGGCCCGCGTGAAAAACATGAACTGCCCGTTCGCCACGCCGAACGCGCGCCGCACGGAAGCCGGCAGCAGCGCCGCGCGGCGCGGATGTCTTTGGTAAAAGAGCAGCAGCCAGTGCGGATACATGACCATGCCCGTCAGCAGGATCATCGGGATGATGAGCTGCTCGCCCCACGTCACCGTCACGAGGCGCGGCCACGCAGAGACGAGGTCGGCGCGCTGGCGCAGCGCGTAGGCCACCGCGGCCGAGACCGTGCCGGGCGCGTGCGCGGTATCGGCATCGGTGAAAAAGAGAAATTCCCCGCGCGCCTGCGCCGCAAGCTGGTGGCACGCCCAGCCTTTGCCCGTCCAGCCGGGAGGGAGCGCCACGCCGGAGAGCATCCGCGCCCGCTCCCCGGCCTCCCCGATGCCGAGCCCACGGAGGATCTCGCCGGTGCCGTCGGTCGAGTGATCGTCGAGCACGATCAGCTCGCAGTTCGGGTAGTCCTGCGCGAGCAGCGAGACCACGCAGGGGCCGATGTTCAGCGCCTCATTGCGCGCCGGGACGAGGATGGAAACGCGCGGCGCATCCGCCGCGGCTGGCGGCTCGGCGCTGCGCAGTCCATCGAAGGTTGCGAGATTCGCGAGGACGCCTGCGAGCCCTAGCAGGAGCCCGGCGAGAATCGCGAGGTGGTAGAGTGTTTCGACGTGCGGCATCGGCGCGGGAGGGTGGCGGAGTCTGGTCTATTTACAAGCACCCGGACGCCCCGCATATTCCCGCCCGCGCCCGCCTCATGCCGCTTTCCGATCTCATTTTTTCACCGCAAAAGTCGCCGCTTCTGCGCCGTTTCAGCGCACTTCTGGCGCCGGCCGACGACGCGCAACTCGCCGCGCTCGCGCGCGAATCCGCAGCGATCACACGCCGGCATTTTGGAAAGACGATCCGCCTTTTCGCGCCGCTCTACCTTTCCAACGAGTGCATCAACAACTGCGCCTACTGCGGCTTCTCGCGCGACAACGCCATCCTCCGCGTCACGCTCGATCTCGCCTCCGTCATGAAAGAGGCGCGCCATCTCGCGGCCGAGGGTTTCCGCAATATCCTCCTCGTCGCCGGCGAGCATCCGAAATTCGTCTCCAACGGCTACCTGGCCGACTGCGTGCGCACGCTCGCCGCGGAAATCCCGGGCATCGCGCTCGAGGTCGCGCCGATGGAGACACCCGACTACGCCGCGCTCGTCGCCGCCGGCGCGGAGGGGCTCGTCGTCTATCAGGAAACATATGACCGCGAGACCTATGCGGCGCTGCACACGGCGGGGCCGAAAAAGGATTTCGACTGGCGGCTCGCGTGCCCCGAGCGCGCTTACGCGGGCGGCTTCCGGCGGATCGGCATCGGCGCGCTCTTTGGCCTCGCGGAGTGGCGCGCGGAGGCGTGCGCGCTCGCGGCGCATCTCGATCACCTGCTCCGCACCTGCTGGCGGGCGCAGTTCACCGTCAGCCTGCCGCGGCTGCGCCCGTGCGCGGGCGAGTTCGCCCCGCTCCACCCGCTCGGCGACCGCGATTTCATCCAGCTCATCTGCGTGCTGCGGATCTGCTTTCCGCAGGTCGGCATCGTCCTCAGCACCCGCGAGCCCGCGCCTTTGCGCGATGCGCTGATCCCGCTCGGCATCACCATGATGAGCGCCGGCAGCCACACCGAACCCGGCGGCTACACCGGCCAGGGCCGCGACGATCTCCATCTCACGATCCGTGGAAAAGCGGTCGCCGCGACAGACGCGCCGCCGGGCTCCGGGGCCACGGGCCAGTTTGAAATAGCCGACCACCGCTCGCCCGCCGAAATCGCCGCGCTGCTCGATACGCGCGGCTTTGAGGCGGTGTGGAAGGACTGGGATCGCGCCATCCTCGCCTCGTGAAAATCGTCCTCAACGGCACGCCTCACGAGATCATCCGCGCCACCCACGTAGGCGAACTCGTCGAGGAACTCGGCCTGCCCGCACCGGTCGTCCTCGTCGAGCACAACGGCCTCGCCCTCCGCCGCGACGAATGGCCCCAGCATCCTCTGGCAGAAGCCGATCGCATCGAGATCATCCGCATCGTCGCCGGCGGATAGCGCTTTCCCGCTCGTCCCCCACTCGGAAGGACGAATTTCAGGCGGAAGGGATCAACATCCCCCGCCCTCGCAAGTCTGCGACGGCGTCCCTCCCGGCATAACGACTGCTTTACCCTGTCCCAGCCTGCACGGTCTCCTGATGTCCGCCCTACTCAAATACCTTCCGCACCTCGTCCGTCCGCCTCTTCGCGAGGCGATGGCGCCGTGGCGCAGGGAATCCAGGGCCGCCTCAGCCGCGCCCCGGCCAGACGCAGGGGCACGCCGCCGCGACAGACGACCGCACGATGCCTCACCTGCGTGAACCTGCCATTTGGAAATGGCGGGGCTTCCTGTTTGCGGTCTTCGCGGGCCTGATCGCGGTGTGCCGCGGCAACCCGGAGGTCGGCTCCGAGTACCAGACAAAGGCCTCGCAGATTTACTCCTTCACAAAGTTCGTTGACTGGCCGCCGAAGAAATTCCCTTCCTCCGACTCGCCGTTCATCATCGGCGTGTTCGGCTCGGATGAGATCACCGACTTTCTCCGCGAAGCGTTTCAGAGCCGCCGGATCAAGGACCGCACCGTCGAAATCCGCCACCTTTCCAACAAGGCCGAGCTCAGTCCCTGCCACCTCGTTTTCGTCAGCCGCTCCGAGCGCGAGCGGCTCGGCCCGCTCCTCTCCGAAATGCGCCACGAAAACATCCTCAGCGTCGGCGAATCCGAGAACTTCCTGAAGAGCGGCGGCGTCATCAATTTCCTCAGCGTCGAGGGCGCGACCCGTTTCCAGATCAATCTCGACGCCGCCGGCCGCGAGCGCCTGAAAGTCAGCTCCAAGCTGCTCCCCATCTCCTATCCGGGCACCCGCCCCTGATTCCGCATGTCCCAGCGCCTCCGCAATATCCCGATTCAGCGCAAACTGCGCTTCGTCGTGCTCGCGACATGCACCGCCGCGCTCTGCGTCGCATCCAGCGCCCTGTTCGCGATCCAGTTCTTCAATTTCCGACGCGACTTCCGGCGCGACCTCGTCTCCGTCGCCGAGATCATCGCCGCCAACAGCACCGCCGCCGTGCAGTTCAAGAATGAGGACGACACACGCGAAATCCTCAGCTCGCTGAAAGCCAAGCCGCAGATCATCGGCGCGGAAATCGTCCTCGCCGACGGCACCTCCCTCGCCAGCACCGGCCAAACCCACGGCTACCGCGACGCCCGGCAGCCACCCGACCCCGGCTTCCGCGAGGACGGCTTCGACCTCCTCTACGTCCACCCCATTGTCCTCGACGGCGAGCGCATCGGCAGCCTCTTCCTCCACGTGGACTACGCAGGGCAGGCGTCCCGCCTGCACCGGCTCTTCGCCGGCGTGCTTTTCGCCGTGCTCGGGATCTCGTTTCTTGTCGCTGTCCTGATCTCGTCGAAACTCGAGCGCGTCATCCTCGAGCCGATCGCAAACCTCGCCGAAACCGCCCGGCGGATCGCCTCCGAAAACGACTACTCCGTCCGCGCTCAGAAGGTCGTCGATGACGAGGTCGGCTCATTCACGGACTCCTTCAACAGCATGCTCGACCAGATCCAGACGCGCGACACCGTGCTCCTGCATGAGATCGCCGAGCGCAAGCGCGCCGAGCGCGACCTCCAGCGCACCCAGCAGGAACTCATCGACGCCTCGCGCCACGCCGGCATGGCCGAGATCGCCACCGGCGTCCTCCACAATGTCGGCAACGTCCTCAACAGCGTGAACGTCTCCGCCACGCTCATCTCCGAGGGCCTCAGCCAGTCGAAAACCGAGAACCTCGTCAAAGCCGCCGCGCTCCTTCGCGATCAGGATGGCGATCTCGCCGAGTTCCTGACCACCGACCCGAAAGGCCGCCTGCTACCCGGCTACCTCGCCGACCTCAGCCAGCATCTCGAAACCGAGCGGCGCGGCGCGCGCGCCGAGCTGGCCCTGCTCACAAAAAACATCGAGCACATCAAGGACATCGTCGCCATGCAGCAGACCTACGCCCGCGTCTCCGGCCTCGTCGAGACGCTGCCGATCGACGAGCTCATCGAGGACGCCCTCAGCCTGAACTCCGACAGCCTCGCCCGCCACGGCGTCACCGTCGTCCGCGACTACGCCCCGCTGCCGCCCGCCGCCGTCGATAAGCACAAGGTGCTGCAAATCCTCATCAATATCTTCCGCAACGCCACCCTCGCCATGGATGAGGGCGGCTCCGGCGAGAAACGCCTCACCATTTCCATCATGCAGGCAGGCGGGGAGCACGCCTGCATCCGCATCCGCGATACCGGCACCGGCATCGCGGAGGAAAACCTCACGCGCATTTTCTCCCACGGCTTCACCACGCGCGTGAACGGCCACGGCTTCGGCCTCCATAGCGCCGCGCTCGCCGCCCAGCAGATGGGCGGACGCCTCCTCGCGCAGAGCGACGGCCCCGGCCTCGGCGCCACCTTCATCCTCGAGCTCCCGCTCGCCACTGGAATCTTCTCATGACCTCAGAGTTCAACAACCGCATCCTCCTCGTGGATGACAACCCCGCCATCCACGACGACTTCCGAAAAATCCTCATCGGGCCCACCGCCCAGGCCACCGCGCTCGCCGCCGTCGAGTCGATCCTCTTCGACGCGCCAGAGGCTGCCGCCACCACCAGGTTCCATCTCGACTCCGCCCACCAGGGCCGCGAGGCACTCGACAAGGTGACCAGCGCCCTGGGTGCCGGCCGGCCCTACGCGCTCGCTTTCGTCGATGTCCGCATGCCGCCGGGCTGGGACGGCGTGGAGACGATCTCCCGTCTCTGGGAGGTGGACCCCGGCCTCCAGGTCGTCATTTGCACCGCCTACTCCGACTACTCGTGGGAGAAAATGACCGCGAAAGTCGGCGTCAACGACAACCTCGTCATCCTCAAAAAGCCCTTCGACAACATCGAGGTCCTCCAGCTCGCGCACGCGCTCACGAAAAAATGGCACGTCACCAGCGAGGCCCACCTCCAGCTCGAAACGCTCGACCGCAAAGTCGCCGAGCGCACCCGCGAGCTCCAGTCCACGAATGCCGAGCTGCGCCGCTCCGAGGAGCGCTTCGCAAAAGCCTTCCGCAGCAGCCCTGTGCCATTCGCCATCCAGACGCTGAAGCAGCAGCGCTTCGTGGATGTGAATGACGCCTTCGTCAAAATGACCGGCTTCAGCCGCAGCGAGCTCATCGACCGCACCCCGCTCGAACTCCACCTCTGCATCGACTACGAGACACGCATCCTCGGCCAGCTCCAAGAAAACAAAGGGCTGCGCGACATCGAGGCGCAGATCAGCACAAAGTCCGGCGAACTCCGCGATACGCTCGTGTCCATCGAGCGCCTCGCCATCGCCGATGAGCCGCACCTGCTCGTCATGATGCTCGATGTGTCCGAGCGCCTGAATCTCGAAAACCAGCTCCGCCAGGCTCAGAAGATGGAAGCCATCGGCCAGCTCGCCGCAGGCGTCGCCCACGATTTCAACAATCTCCTGACCATCATCCAAGGCCACGCCAGCCTCCAGCTCGGGATGCCCGGCCAGTCCGACGACGCCGTCGATTCGCTCCAGGAAATCACCCGCGCCGCCGAGCGCGCCGCCGACCTCACCCGCCAGCTTCTCGCCTTCAGCCGCCGCCAGATCATCCGCCCGCGCGTTCTCGATGTGAACTCCCTCATCAGCGATCTGACAGCGATGCTCCGCCGCCTCATCGGCGAGCAGGTCAGCCTCCGCTGCACGCTCCCCGATCCCCTGCCCGCCGTCTGGGCCGACCCCACGGGCGTCGAGCAGATCGTCCTGAATCTCACCATCAACGCCCGCGACGCGATGCCCAAAGGCGGGCAGATCGTCATCGAAACGGGCACCACCGTTTTCACCCCTGCCGACGCCGGGAAGAACCCCGAGATCGCGCCCGGCGAATACGTCTGCCTGAGCGTCGCCGATACCGGCACCGGGATGGACGCCGCCACGCGCAGCCGCATCTTCGAGCCCTTCTTTACCACCAAGGCCGTGGACAAAGGCACCGGCATGGGCCTCGCCACCGTCTATGGCATCACCAAGCAGCATGGAGGCTGGATCGATGTCGCCACCGAGCTCGGCCGCGGTTCGACGTTCCGCGTCTTCCTCCCTGTCACCCACCTCCCCGCGGAGATCGTCGAACCCGAGTTCTTCATCCCCGAGCCGACGCTGCGCGAATACACGATCCTCGTCGTGGAGGACGACGAGGCCGTCCGCAATCTCGTCACCGAGGTGCTCATCCACCATCAGTACCGCGTCCTCGAGGCCGAGCACGCCGAGGCCGCCATGGAAGTTTGGAAAGAGCACGGCCCGAAGATCGACCTGCTCCTCACCGACGTCATCATGCCCGGTGCGAATGGGCTCGAACTCGCCGAGCGGCTCCTCGCCGACCGGCCCGAGCTCAAAGTCATCTACACCAGCGGCTACAGCTCCGAGCTTTTTGGCAGCTCCCTCCCGCTTCAGGAGGGCCGCAACTACCTGCCCAAGCCCTACCTTTCCGCCAAGCTCACGGCCATCGTCCGGGCCGCCCTCGAACCCACCCCCGAAAACGCCCTCGAACCCGCGTAGCAGCCGCTCCTCAAGCCAGCGCCGCCGCCATCTCCTCGAAACTCCGCGCCCCGCGGATCGCCGCATTCACGCGCTCCATCCGATCGTGATGCGCCGGATGCGGCAGCTCCACGGTGCGCCGCGTGCCGTTTGACGCGAAGACGATCTCATCCCACTGGATCGTCTCGATCTCGCGGTTGAACTTCGCCACCGCGCGTCCGCGAAAAAACGCGCGCGTCGTCTCCGGCGGCTGGAAAATCGCGCGCCGGATATCGTCCTCGCTCACGATCCGGCGCATCTGCCCCTCGCGCATCAGCTCGTAGTACAGCCCGTTTTCCAGCGAGACGTTGTGGTATTCGAGATCGATGGATTGCAGCCACGGATCGGCCCAGTCGAGTCCCTCGCTCTCGCGGAAAGTCGTGAGCAGAAATTTCTTCGCCACCCAGTCCAGCCGGTCGCGGCAGCGCCAGAAATCCAGCGCCAGATCATCCAGCACCTGCTCCCACTCCCGCAGCACCCACGCCGTCTCCCCGTCCGCCGCGCAGTGTTCGCGCGCAGCCGCGAGATACATCCGTTGCACGTCGATTGCCGAAATCTTCCGCCCGTCGCGCAGTTCCACGAGCCACGCGCAGCTCTCGTCGCGGCTGATCGCGCGCGTCGCGTCGATCGGGTGCGCCAGCTCGATCGCCGGCGCTTTCCCCTGCTCGATCAGGTCCAGCACCAGCGCCGTCGTCCCGATCTTCAGCGCCGTCGCAAACTGGCTCATGTTTGCGTCGCCGATGATGACGTGGAACCGCCGGTACATTTCCGCGTCCGCGTGAGGCTCGTCGCGCGTGTTCACCAGCGGGCGGCGGTTCATCGTGTCGATCGAGCAGAGCACCGAGAAAAAATCCGAACGCTGCGCGATCTGGAAAACCCCCGGCAGGCCGGCCGCGTCCTCGCCCTCGATCCCCATCTTTCCCGCGCCCGCGAAAATCTGCCGCGTCACCAGGAAGGGCACCACGTCGCGCACCAGCCGCTCCCACGGCACATCGCGCCGCATCAGGTAGTTGTCGTGGCAGCCGTAGCTGTGGCCCACGAAATCCGTGTTGTTCTTGTACAGCCGCGCCTCGCAGCCCTCCGGCAGATGCGTGTTCCGCCGCTTCGCGCACTCCGCGAGGATGCGCTCGCCCGCCTTGTCCTGCGCCACCAGCTCCGCCAGCGTCGTGCATTCCGGCGTCGAGTACTCCGGGTGCGCGTGGTCATTGTAAAACCGCGCGCCATTGCTCAGCACGAGGTCGCTCTTGATCTCCTCAAAGGAAAGCGGCCGCGCCTTATCCAGCTCGAAATACGCCGCCTCGTCCGTGTCCTGCAGCAGCTCCTTCGCGCGAAAGCCGCGCGCATCCTGATGCGGGTCCTCGAGATTGTAGTCCCACTTCATCGAAGCCCCGTGCTCCGTGTAGCTGCGCACGATCTCGATCGACTCCCGCACCACATCCAGCCCCTCCAGCCCATCCACCGTGATCCCGTATTCCGTTTCGATTCCGAAGACGCGTTTCATGGCGCGGGAATTTACGCGCGGACTCCGCCCCGTCGAATTCGATTTGCGCTCCGCGCCCCGGCGGCGCGCGCTATTTCGCGAGCCCGAGCTTCTCCAGGATCGGCATCAGCTCCGCCGTCCACTTCGCATACGTCTCCGGATTCGGGTGCAGCATGTCCTTGAACTCCTCCTTCTTCGGCTGCCCGGTGCCGTCGTCGAAGAGCGTCCATGTATCGCAGAAGGTCACCTTCGGATCGTTCTTGAACGCCTCCTCGTAGAGCCCGTTCAGCACCCGGATCTTGTCGGGGTAAAGCCCGGCCTTCGCACCGCGCGGCATGACCTTGTTGATCACGATCGGCATCGCGGCGTTCGCCTTGTGCAGGTCCGCGACGATCGCCTTCAGATTCGTCACGACCACTTCGGGCGTCGCGCCCTGGTCGAGGTCATTCGTCCCGATGAGGATCGAGACGGCCTTCGGATGCACGGCCAGCACATCGCCCTGCAGCCGCTCCCGCAGCCCGCGCGTCGTGTCGCCTCCGATGCCGCGGTTCGCGACCTTCAGCTTTGGAAAATCCTGCGCGAGCGACTTCCAACCGTCCGTGATCGAATCGCCGAAGAACACCACCGCGCCCTGATCCGCGGGCGCATCCTTCGC
>JANOBH010000393.1:0-22994 GCA_031411535.1 Chthoniobacter sp.
CGTGTTCGAGGCCAGGTTCGTCAAGGCATTGGCCGTGCCCGTGTCTCGGTAGAAATTGGAATTGGCGCCGTCGAGGACGATGCTGGCCGCGTTAGTGGTGATTCCAGTATTGACGAGCCGCAGAATGCTGTTGTTGAAAACCTTCCAGGTTCCGCCCGTGAGCGTTCCTGCGGAAATCCGTTGCCGAATACTTGCCAAATAGACTTCGTTTTCGCGCGTTTCGGTGCGCGTCGCTGCGCTTCGTGTATTTGCGGTCAATCGCCCGCAAACCCTGTATCTATCAGCATTCCAGACTACCGGTGGCGGGACTCGAACCCGCACTGAGCTTTCGCTCAAACGGATTTTAAGTCCGTTGTGTCTGCCATTTCACCACACCGGCTTTCGGAAAAGCTCGCGCGCCGGGGCTGCGGCGCTGGGCCTGAGGCACTGCGCTTTAACAGTGCGGGAAGCGTGCGCAATCGGAAAGTCCGGGAATGCGCATGCGGCCGCGTTGGGAAGCGACAGCCTTGCCGCCAGCGCACGGGCTCGCGTAGCGTGCCCGCCGTCCCGTGAGACGCCATGCCGCACTCGTAGCTCAACTGGATAGAGCATCGGTCTTCGAAACCGAGGGTTGTGGGTTCGAACCCCTCCGAGTGCATGGCGCGGCCGCGCGTTGAAAAAACAGCGTGACAACTTGCCGGATCATTCGCCGGGACGGATGCGGCGGGGGTTTGGCTGCGGGCAGATTCTTTGGGGGGGGCGGCTTGCACTCCATTGCGGGATGAACGGAGCTTTTGCGCGCTGGTTTCAGCGTGGCTTTTGTCGTTGGCACGCCCTGACGGGTGGTGTCAGATCGGGATCTCCCCGAGGCTTCCTTAAATGTTCCTGCCAAATCAAAAAGTCGCGTGCATCAACGGACGGTTCCCATTGGGAATCGAGCGTTTCTTCCCGTCGCTGCCGATCGAGGGCCAGCAGTACACGATCCGGGACATCGTTCCCGGCATCGCGCCGGAGGGCACGGAGGGCGAGGTGGCGGTCTATCTCGTGGAGATCATCGGCAGCATCAATGACCACGGCATCGAGCGGGGGTTTAATGCGGAGCGGTTTGCCCCGCTGGAGACGCAGGAAGACGAGCTGGAGGAGATCCGGGAAGACGAATTGGCGTTTGTGTAGCCGGGCATCCGCCCTCGCCCGACTGCGCCAGCGCTGTAAAGTGATGGCTACCCTCCGGGGCCACGCATGAAACCGAACCGTGTCCGTCTCCTCGCCTTTGGCACGTTCTGCATCGCTGTGTGCGCCGCGCTTTGGCTGGGCGGGGCGTGGGCGCATGGCGGGCTGCTGGGTGGAAAACTGACGTGGGATTCGGTGTTCGCATGGATCGAGCGCGACTGGCCGGGCGTGCCGCAGATGACCACGTCCGAGCTGGCCCGCCGCCTCGGGGAAAAAGGCGCGCGTCCCGTGCTGATCGACACCCGCGCGCGCGAGGAATACGCGGTGAGCCATCTCCCCGGCGCGCTGTGGGCGGAGACGCCGACCCAGATTCGCACGGCGCTGCGGGACGTGCCGCCGGAGCGTCCGGTGGTGCTCTACTGCTCGGTTGGTGTGCGTTCATCGAAGGCGGCGGCGGAGCTGATGCGCGGCGGGCGTGGCAACGTGTTCAATCTGCGCGGCTCGATTTTCCAGTGGGCGAATGAAGGCCGCGCGATCGAGCGCGACAGCAAGCCGGCGGCGGGCGTGCATCCCTACAACCGCAAGTGGGGTGAGCTGCTCGATCCTCGGCTGCACGTCCGGTGACATTTTCTCGATAGGCGCGAAACGTCGGCGTATGGAGCGCGGGTCTATGCGCTTCCCCCGCCTGTCGGTTTCACTGGCTCTGTTCCTCCTCTCTGCTGTGGCTGTGGCGTGGACCGCGGAGCCGGTGCGCGGCGGGGCGAATGTCCCGGTCGAGATCGCATTCACGGCGATGCGTCCGCACGCCGATCCTTTCAATGAGGTGACGCTGGATGTGAGCTTCACCGACCCGGCGGGCGCGGTGCGAAAGGTGCCCGCGTTTTGGGCTGGCGGCGCGCAGTGGAAGGTGCGCTACGCCTCGCCGCTCACGGGAGCGCATCGCTGGCGGAGCGTGTGCAGCGATGCCGCGGACGGCGGACTGCACGCCGCGGCGGGCGTGGTCGAGATCGCGGCCTACGCGGGCGAAAACCCGCTCTACCTGCGCGGCCCGGTGCGCGTGGCGGCGGACGCGCGGCATTTCGAGCACGCGGACGGCACGCCTTTCTTCTGGCTTGGCGATACGTGGTGGATGGGGCTTTGCCACAGGCTGCAATGGCCGGCGGAGTTTCAGCAGCTCGCCGCAGACCGGAAGGCGAAAGGTTTCAACGTCGTCCAGATCGTCGCCGGGCTTTATCCCGACATGCACCCGTTCGACCCGCGCGGCGCGAACGAGGCGGGCTTTCCTTGGGAAAAGGATTACGCGCGCATCCGGCCGGAGTATTTCGATGCGGCGGACGCGCGGCTGCGGCATCTCGTGGAGCAGGGCATCACGCCGTGCATCGTCGGCGCGTGGGGCTATTTCATGCCGTGGATGGGTGTGGAGAAAATGAAAGCGCACTGGCGCTATCTCATCGCCCGCTACGGCGCGATGCCCGTGCTCTGGTGCGCGGCGGGCGAGGCGAACCTGCCGTGGTATCTCGCGAAAGGCTTCCCATACGACGACCGCGCGCAGGTGCATGGCTGGACGGACGTGCTGCGCTTCATCCGGGCGACCGACCCTTTCCGCCGGCCGCTCACGATCCACCCGACGGGCATCGGACGCCTCAGCGCGCGCAACGCGACGGACGACGTTTCGCTGCTCGACTTCGACCTGCTGCAAACGCCGCATGGCCAGCGCGATGCGGTGCAGCCGACGGTCCGCACGATGCGGGAGTGCTACGCGGACAAGCCCGCGATGCCGGTCATCAATGGCGAGGCGAGCTATGAGATGCTCGGCGACAAGCTGCCGACCGCGTGGACGCGCGCGATGTTCTGGCTCTGCATGACGAACGGCGCGGCGGGCCACACGTACGGCGCGAACGGCATCTGGCAGTGCAACCGCCGCGGCCAGCCGCACGGCCCGTCGCCGACAGCGGGCAGCCCGGCGGCCGGCTACGGAGTCATCGCGTGGGATGAGGCGATGGCGCTCCCCGGCTCGAAGCAGCTCAGTGCGGGCAAACGCTTCTTTGAGTCGTTGCCGTGGACGCAGCTCGTGCCGATGCCGGACAGCGCGGCGTGGGAAGATGCGACAGCAGTGCCGCTGGGCGAGTGGATTTGGTTTCCCGAGGGTGATCCGAAGCGCGACGCGCCCATGGCTGCGCGCTATTTCCGCCGCACCTTCGAGGTGCCAGACAGAGCGGCGATCCGCGCGGCCACGCTGCGGATTTCCGCGGACGACAAATTCACCGTCTGGCTGAATGGAAAGGAGATCGGCTCCAGCACGGACTGGAATGCACCGGCGCAATTCGATGTGACCGCCGCGCTCCAGAGCGGCCGCAACGTCCTCGCGATCCGCGCGGAAAACCTTCCCGCGCCAGTTCCGCAAAACCCTGCCGGGCTCACCGCGGCGCTCGCGCTCACTCCCGCCGACGGTCCGGCGACGGTCATCCGCACCGACGTCGCGTGGCGGGCAGCGCAGACAGAGCAGGACGGGTGGCGCGACGCGGCCTTTGCGGACGCCGCATGGCCCGCGGCCCTCGTCACGGCGAAGTTCGGCGAGCCGCCGTGGGGTGCGATCGGCGGGCAGCAGCCCACGACGGCGCCGCAGGCGTGCGGGATCGGTGAAAAGCTGCGCGTCATCTACGCGCTCGACTCGCGCGCCGTCGTGGTGCGCGGGCTGAAAGCCGGCGGAGCATACCGAGTCACGCACTTCGATCCCGTCTCCGGCGAGCGCACACCCGCGCCCGCCGCCACCGCCGACGCCGCAGGCCAGTGGCGCTGCGAGCCGCCGAAGCACGGGCACGACTGGGTGCTGCTGCTGGAGGCGCTGTGAGGGGGACGAAACCAAAAGCGTGTCATCCTGAGCGGAGTTCCGCCTCCGCTTCGCTCAGGATGACCCGCTCGTTTTGAATTTCGCTACATCCCCGGAGCCGCGCCGCGGACTCACGGCTCGACAGCCCGGCGGGGGTTTGTTCGCATCGCGGAACTATGAACTCACTTTGGGACCGCTATCAGCAGTATTTCCTCCGCGATGCGGCTTCGGGCATCTCGCTCGATATTTCGCGGATGCGGTTTGGCGTCGATTTTTTCGCGAAGATGGAGCCGCTGGCGCAGCGCGCTTTCACCGCGATGGCAGAGCTGGAGAAAGGCGGAATCGCGAACCCGGACGAGGGCCGGATGGTGGGGCACTACTGGCTGCGCGCGCCGCAACTGGCGCCCACGCCTGAGCTGACGGCGGAGATCGGGGACTGCAATGCGGCGATCAGGGAATTCGCCGGCAAGGTGCATGCGAGCGGGCGCTACACGGATGTGCTGCTCATCGGCATCGGCGGCTCGGCGCTGGGGCCGCAGTTTTTGAGCGATGCGCTGGGGACGGCGGACGACCGGATGCGGCTGCACTTTTTCGACAATACCGACCCGCAGGGGATGGACCGCGTACTCTGCGCGCTGGCGCCGCGGCTGGAGCACACGCTGGTGGTGGTGGTGTCGAAAAGCGGGGGGACCGCGGAAACGCGCAACGGGATGCTGGAGACGGAGGCGGCGTATGAAAGGGCGGGGCTCCCTTTCGCCAAGCACGCCGTGGCGGTGACCGGCGCGGGCTCGGCGCTGGACACGTATGCGGAGAAAAACGGGTGGCTGGTGCGCCTGCCGATGTGGGACTGGGTGGGCGGGCGCACGAGCGTGATGAGCGCGGTCGGGCTCGTGCCGCTATGGCTGCAAGGGCTCGACATGCAGGCGCTGCTCGACGGCGCGGCGGCGATGGACGCGTGGACGCGCTCCAAGGAGACGCTGCAAAACCCGGCGATGCTGCTGGCGCTGATGTGGCACTCCGCCGGCAACGGACGCGGCGAAAAGGACATGGTGGTGCTGCCCTACAAGGACCGGCTGGTGCTTTTCTCGAAATACCTCCAGCAGCTCGTGATGGAGTCGCTGGGCAAGGAACTCGATCTCGACGGGAAGAAGGTGAATCAGGGCATCGCCGTCTATGGCAACAAGGGCTCGACCGACCAGCACGCCTACGTGCAGCAGCTCCGCGACGGCGTGCACAATTTTTTCGTCACCTTCATCGAGGTGCGGAAAGGGCGCGATGGCGACTCGATCGAGGTCGAGCCGGGCGTGGCGACGGCGGATTTCCTGCAGGGGTTTCTGCGCGGGACGCGGACGGCGCTGTACGAGGGAGGGCGCGATTCGATGACGCTGAGCATCCCGGAGGTCACGCCATCGAGCGTCGGCGCGCTGATCGCGCTCTACGAGCGTGCGGTGGGCTTCTACGGCTCGCTGGTGAATGTGAACGCGTATCACCAGCCGGGCGTGGAGGCCGGGAAAAAGGCCGCGGCGGGCGTGCTAAAGCTGCTCGCGCGGGTTAGGGGCGCGCTCTCCGCGGAGCCGCAGACGGCGGGCGATCTCGGCGCGGCGCTCGGCGAGGATGCGGAGGCGGTCTGGCACGCGCTCACGCACCTGGCGGCGAATGACGCGCGGGTGACGGCGGCGCCCGGCGCGACGGCCGCGGCGGACACTTTCGCGCTTGCGTAAATGAGCGCCGCCGAGTTGCCGCCCGCGGATGTCTCCGTGCCATTCGCGCGCGTGGAGACGCTGGTGCGCCAGCTCACGCACGATGTGCGGAACGGGCTGAACGCGATGGAACTCCAGGGTGCGTTCGTAGCGGATCTGCTGAGCGATCCCGAGGATGAGGCGGAGGCGCGGGTCGCGCTGAAGCGGCTGCGCGGGATGATCTCGGAGAATGCGCGGATGCTTCAGCGGTTCGCGGCGCGGTTCCGCATCCCGACGCCGTTTCCGGTGCGTTATCCGGCGCGGGACTTCATCGAGGATTTCCGCCGCGGCCTGGAGAAGACGCCGCCGGAGAATGCCCCGCAGGTGGCGTGGACAGACGGTCTGGGGGACGAGGCCATCGCCGTGGACGTGGCGATGATCTTCGCCGCGCTCGGCGAGATTTTTCAAAACGCGGCGCATTTTCGCGAAGGGGACGCGCCCGTGGCTGCGCACGTCAGCGCGGAGGCGGGGCGGCTGCGGATCGAGCTGCGCGAGAGGCGGGAAGCCGTCGCGCCGGCACCGGAGACTTGGGGACGCGAGCCGCTCGTCTCCACGCGGCGCGGCGGATACGGGCTGGGGCTTTTCCACGCGCGCCAACTCCTCGCGGCGCACGGCGGCGGACTGGAGTTTTCGCACGACCCGTCGGCGGCGCTGCTGACCACGCGCATCTTTCTCCCTCTCGCCGCATGAATTCCCAATCCCGCCCCAAGGTCGTCGTCGTGGATGACGAGCGCCCGATCCTCCTCACGCTCGGTTCGCTGCTCGATCGCCACGGCTATGAGGCGCAGATGACGGGCACGGCGGCGGCGGGGCTGGCGGCGATCCGCAAGAGCGCGCCGGATCTCGTGCTGCTCGACCTCGGGCTGCCGGACGGCGACGGGCTCGACGTGCTGCGCGAGATCCGGCGCGAGCTGCCGCAGACGCAGGTCATCATCCTCACGGCGAACGATTCGCTGGCCAATGCCATCGAGTCGATCAAGGAGGGCGCGTTCCATTTCATCAGCAAGCCGTACGCGCCGGAGGAACTGATCGCGCTCATGGGGCGGGCGCTGGAGCGGCAGCAGCTCGTGCGGGAGACGGTGGTGCTGCGGGAGGAAAAGCGGAAGCTTTCAAACGCGCTGGAAAAGGCGGAGCGGCAGCTCGCGCCGGTGGTGAAAAGCCGCTCGATGCAGGAGATCCAGAGTCTGATCGAACGCGTGGCTCCGACGGATGCGAACGTGCTGCTGCTGGGCGAGAGCGGCGTGGGAAAGGAGGTGCTGGCAAACGAGATCCACCGGCTCAGCAAGCGGAGCGGCGGCAGGCTGGTGAAGCTGAACTGCGCGGCGTTTCCCGCGAACATGATCGAGGGTGAGCTGTTCGGCTACGTGAGGGGCGCCTTCACCGGGGCGGTCGCGGAGTTCCGCGGGATGATCGCGGAGTCGGCGGGCGGCACGCTTTTTCTCGATGAAATCGCGGAGATGCCGGCGGAACTGCAGACGCGGTTTTTGCGCGTGCTGCAGGAGCGCGAGTACCGCCCGCTGGGGAGCGCTAAGACCGTGGCGGCGGATTTCCGGCTCATCGCGGCGACGAACCGGCCGATCGCGGAGGCCGTGCGCACCGGCGCGCTGCGGCAGGATTTGTATTACCGGCTGAATACTTTCCAGATCCCGATCCCGCCGCTGCGCGAGCGGCGGGAGGACATCCCGGCGCTGATCACGCTTTTCACGGCGCGCTTCGCGCAGCAGCTCGGGAAAGCCGCGCCGGTGCTGCTGCCGGACGCGATCGAGGCGCTGCTGACCTACGCGTGGCCGGGGAATATCCGCGAGCTGCAGAACGCGATCGAGTACGCGGTGGTGCTCGCCGACAAAGGCACGGTGACGCCGAGGCAACTGCCGCGGGAAATCCAGCTCCCGCCCGCGCTGCAAGGTGCCGCGTCCGCTTCCGCGGTGCCGACGCTGAATCTGGAGGATCACGAGAAGCAGACGATCCTGCAGGCGCTGGCGCAGTCGGGTGGAAACAAGAAGAAGGCCGCGCAGATCCTGGGCATCCACCGGCCGACGCTTTACGGGAAGATGAAGCGGCTGGGGATCGAGGTTTGAGCCGGAGGGCTGCGCTCCTGCGCGGCCGTGAGACGATCTCTCACAAAAACCTGACAGTCGGAACGAGACGGAATTACGGAATTTGACCAAATGACGGAATAAAGATGCCTGAAGAGAATTCCGTTCTTCCGTAGAACAGTCCGGTTCATTGTGCGAGTTGGTATGGCTTGGGTGAGGGCGGATGCGGTGCGTGGCTGCGCAGGCCGCCCTGCCGCCTTCGCCCGCGCCCGGAAAAAAATTGGGGACGCGCGGGAGCGCGTCCCTCCGGGTGGTGGGGGACGCGTTGCGTCGGAGAGGGCGCGTCTAGGGTGCGCGGCGGAGGAGGGCGTGGAGGCGGGTGAAGGATTCCTCGGGGAAACCCATCGCGCGCTTGAGCTGGTAGTCGCGTTCGAGGGCGTTCGGGTGGCGCTCCCAGCGGCGGTAGGTTTTCCAGTCGATGAAGCGGCGCAGCCACGACCAGAGGCCCATGATGGGCACGGGAAAATCGCTGCCGTAGATCATGCGGGAGGCGAGCGGTTCGCGCACGGCGGCGCGGGTGTGCTCGCCGCGGATGGGGAGATTAAAGGCGCTGTTGTCGCCGTAGAGATTCGGAAAGCGCGCGGTCATTTTCGCGAAGGCGGGGAAGTAGTCGGGATCGCGCAGGCCGCTGCGCGTTGCGCAGTGCGCGGCGATGACGGTGACCCCGCACTCCAGCGGGAGCGTGAGCACGCGCGGGTCGGCGTATTCCGGGCGGACGACGGGCACGGTGTTTTCGCCGCCGGTGTGGGCGAGCAGCGGCAGTCCGGCGGCGGCCATCTTTTTCCAAAAGGCGGCGTAGCGCGGGTTGTTGCAATCCACGTTGTGGCAGTTGGGCAGGAGCTTCAGCATGACCGCGCCGGCGGCGAGGCACCGGTCGAGTTCGTCGAGCGCATCGGCGCGCGCGGGGTGGATGGAGACGGCGGGGAGAAACTCCGGGTGCTTGCGGGCGAGGGCGAGGACGCGGTCGTTCGGCACGTAGAAGGAGCCGGCGCCTTCCATGAGCGTGCCGTTTTCATCATAGACCTGCTCCTGCGCGAGGATGACGGCGGAGCCGAGCGACGACCCGATGACGAGCGCGAGCAGGCGCTCGACGTAGATTTCGTCGAAGTCGGGCGCGGCGGTGTCCTGCGGGAGGCCGAGGTGACGGAGCATGAATTTCGCGAGCCAGCGGTGGCGGCCTTTGAGGCGCAGCCAGCAGCCGCTGCCGCGCGCGCCATTGCCGACGATGTGGACGTGGGCGTCGATGGGGAGGTGACGGGTGTCGGGTGTCATGGGTCAGGTGGACGCTTCGCGTGGGCTCCACTTGTCACCTGCCACTTGCCACTTGTCACGTTTCCCGCTGCGCTCCTACGCTCCCGCACCCATGCCCACGCCCCACGATATTTTTGCCCAAATGCCGCCCGCTGTGGCGGAGCAGCTTTTCTCTTTCCTCAAGGAAAAGGAACCGCCGCTCTACAAGACGACGATCGATACGCTGGCGAAGCAGCGGAAGCTGCGGACGATTTTCGTCGAGCGCAAGCCGCGTGCGGAGCGGCACGCATGGCTGCGCGATGCGCTGGGGCGCGCGGTCAATGACTCCGTCGGCGCGCATCTGCTGCAAATCTGGCTCGTGGGCGCGCACGCGGGGCTGCTGTGCGATTTCCTCGACGGGCTCGGCATCGCGCACGATGCGAACGGGACGATCGAGACGCTGGGCACCGCGCCTGCGAAGGCCGACCTCGTGAAGGCGATCGAACCGCTTTTTGCGAAGCACGATCCAGGAGTCGTCGCGGTGTACCTGAATGCGTTTCAGGCGCTGGATGACGAGGGCTGGGCGACGCTCGCGGAGCTGCTGGCGGAGGACCAGCGGCTGAGGCTGGCATGAAGTAGCGCGCGACCCGCGCGAGTGATCGCCGTCTCCCCAATTCCGTTAATTTCGTAAAATTCCGTAATTCCGTTTTGTCTTTTTGGACGGAATTAACGGAATTTGGCCAAATTAACGGAATGGATTTTTGGAATTCACCTCTGCCATTCCCCGACCACCCCATGAACACCCGACGCCAATTTCTCTCCACCTCAGCCGGCGCGGGGCTCGCGCTGAGCGCGCGCGCTTTCGCCCAGGCACCGGCCGCCGCGAAGAACCCGATCAAGCTCGGCATCTCGTCTTACTCTTACTGGCATTTCACGCCGGAGAAGACGCCGATCGAGACCGTCATCAGCAAGGCGGCGGCGCTGGGTGTGGAAGGCGTGGACATCCTGCACCGGCAGATGGATTGCGAGGAGCTGGGGCCGCTCGACGCGACGGTGCATACGTACTGCCAGCGGCTGAAGCGCCACGCGTTTCGCTCGGGCGTGGACCTGATCTGCCTGTCGATCCATCAGGACTTTGTGTCGCCGAATCCTGCCGAGCGGCACAAGTGGGTGGCGCATACCGAGAAGTGCATCGAGCTGGCCTACGCGCTCGGTGTGCCGTGCATCCGGCTGAACAGCGGGCGCTGGAAGACGATCAAGGATTTTGACGCGCTGATGAAGGCGCGCGGCATCGAGCCGATGCTCGAAGGCTACACGCTCGATGACGGATTCAAGTGGTGCATCGAGGCCACGCAGAAGTGCGTGGAGCTGGCGGCGCAGCGCGGGGTGATCCTGGCACTGGAAAATCACTGGGGGCTGACGAACACGCCGGAGGGGCAGATGCGCATTTTGAAAGCGATCGAATCGCCGTGGCTCGGGGCGCTGATGGATACGGGGAATTTCCTCGAAGACCCGTACGAGAAGCTGGCGGTGATCGCGCCGAAGACGGTCTTTGTGCAGGCGAAGACGTATCCGGGCGGCGGGGAGTTTTACACGCTGGAGCTGGACTACAAACGCATCGCGAAAATCCTGCGGGATGCCGGCTACACGGGCTACGTCTCGCTGGAGATGGAGGGGAAGGAAGCGGCGGACACCGCCGTGGCGAAGAGCATCGCGATGCTGCGGGAGGCGTTCGCGTGACGGCGTGGTTTTCCTTTACGCCGCGCGAGCCTGCTGGCGTGGCGGGAAGAGAAGCTGCGGCGTGCCGCAGAGGCGCTTCGTGAGGTCGATGGGGTCGCCGAGGCGCACTTCGGCGGGATCGATTTGGTAGGCCCAGGTTTGGAACCAGGCGAGCTGCGCCGCGCCGTAGATCGTGGAAAATGCGCCGTCCACGGCGTCGAGACCGCAGGCGATTTTGACGCGGCCGATGCGGGGGACATTGAAGCGCGCGTCGAAGGTCTGCCAGCGGTGGCCGATATAGACCTGCATGTAGGCGTGAAAATCCATCGGCGAGCCGTTGTCGAGAAAGGCCACGTCCGGCACGTAGCCGGTGACGTAGCGCGTGGGGATATTGAAACAGCGCGAGAGCGCGATGGCCGTGTGCGCGAAGTCGCGGCAGACGCCGAATCCCTGCGCGATGATTTCGCTCGCCGAGGTGTGCGGGCTGCCTGCCCCGAAGCGGTATTCGATGTTGCGATTCACCCAGTCGCAGATCGCCTGCACGCGCTGGAGGCCGTCGGGAATCTGGCCGAATTTTTCAAAGGCGAAATTCATCAGCCGATCCGAATCGCAATACCGGCTCGGCAGCGTGTAGCGCAGCAGTTCGGGCGAAAGTTCGGAGACCGGCACCGGCCCGTTCACCGCGCCGTGGTCTTCCGGCAGCGACGGCACGGAGACCTGAAGATCGTGCCGGATGGTCGTGCGCCCGGCGGGGAGATCGAAGCGGCGGACGATATTGCCATGCACGTCCTCGTATTGCCTGACGGAGGCATCGGGCGAATAGCTGAACTGCTCGCCTTCGAGGTGCTGCCATGGATCGAGACGCGGCTGGATGATCAGGCTCATCGGCGTCGGCGCTGAGGCTTCATAGACAAACTCGAAGCCGCAGCGGAGGGTGAGATCGTGCGAGGTGTGGGCCATAAGATGTGGTGATTCAGTCTTTGAGCTGGGCGAAGAAATCCTCGAAAAGCGGGGCGTAGATTAAATCGCGCTCCGGGTGATATTGGACGCCTACACCCCAAGGAAAATCGCGCAGCCGGACCTGCTCGATGACGCCGTCGCCCGCGTGCCAGGCCTCGATTTCGAGGGCATCGGCCACCCGGTCGAGCGCCTGGTGGTGGGAGCTGTTCACCATTTCAAAACGATGCCGCGCTCCCGCGGCGTAGCGCAGCGGCTGGAGATTGCCGTTTTTCATCTCTGGCGCCTCGTGGCCGCGGATGTCCATGTGCAGCGTGCCGCCGAGCGCCACATTGAGCACCTGCACGCCTTTGCAAATGGCGAGGATCGGCAGCCCGCGCTCCCAGGCGGCGCGGACGGCGGCGAATTCCCACGCATCGCGCTCCGGCTCTGGATCACGGATGAGCGCGGGATCGCCCAGTGGCTCGCGATGAAACCCGGCGGAGATGTCCGGCCCGCCCGTCAGGAGGAGCCCGCCGGCCGCGGCCGGATCGACCGGCGCGCAGCGGGCATTGCCCACGCGGAGGTCCGGGCGGAGGGCGAAAAACCTCCTGAAAAACGCGTCGTCAGATTCCCGAATCCATGAAGCGAGGTGCGGCATGCGTCTTTCTCCGCCTGCAGCCCCGGCGCGACAAGCGGTTTTGCGGCGGTGGACCTGGATTCGCGGGCGAGCCGCAAGGGGGTGCTTGCCATTTCAGGAGGGGCGGGTAGTCCTGAGCGCCTATATGAAAAAGATCGAAGCGATTATTAAGCCTTTCAAAATGGAGGACGTGAAGGAGGCGCTGGCGGAGTCGGGGATCGAGGGCATGACCGTCAGCGAAGTGAAGGGCTTTGGCCGGCAGAAAGGGCACACGGAGATCTACCGGGGCAGTGAGTACACGGTGGATTTTCTCCCGAAGGTAAAATTCGAGATCGTGGTCGCCGACGACCGGGTGGCGAAGGTCGTGGCGGCCATCGTGGCTGCCGCAAAAACAGGGAAGATCGGGGATGGAAAGGTTTTCGTAACGCCGATAGACGACGCCATCCGCATCCGCACCGAGGAGCGCGGCGAGTCGGCGATCTAGGAGGGGTTTTACCGTCGGAGGCCGTGGCCCTCCGGGCCGGCCCGAGCGGTGTCTGACTTCATCTTGATTATGCCGCATTGGCTCATTGCAGTGATTCTAGGGTTGATCGAAGGGATCACCGAATTCATCCCCGTCTCCTCCACCGGGCACCTGCTGCTCGCCGAGCAGTTTCTGTCGCTGGACGGGAAGCCGCTGCAGGAAAGCTTCTTCGGATCGGAGGTTTTCAACGCCGTCATCCAGTGCGGCGCAATGCTCGCCGCGCTGCCGCTTTTCTCCAGCCGTCTCGCGACCTTGAAGCGCTGGCAGATTCCCGAAAACCGCGACTACTTTCTCAAGCTGCTCCTCGCCTTTGCGATCACCGTCGCCGGGGCGCTGGTGATGAAAAAATTCGGCCTCAAGCTGCCGCACACCGTCATGCCCATCGCGCTCGCGCTGCTCATCGGTGGCGTGCTTTTCCTCGCGGCGGAGCTCTGGCTGCGCGGGCGGAAGGTCGTCACCGAGGTGACGTGGACGCTGGCGGTGGTCTTCGGGCTGGCGCAGCTCGTGGCGGTGGCGTTCCCCGGCGCGTCGCGCTCCGGCAGCACCATCATTTTCGCCCTGCTCCTCGGGCTCGGGCGCGGGCCGGCGACCGAGTTTTCCTTTCTGCTCGGCGTGCCCACGCTCTGCGCGGCGGGCGCGAAGACGATGCTCGATGCATGCCAGGCCGGAGCGGTCATCCTTTGGCAGCCGCTGATCATCGCCACCCTCGTCGCTGCGGTGGCATCGGTTTTCGCGGTGAAATGGCTGCTCCGTTATGTGCAGAGCCACACGTTTGTCGGCTTCGGCGCCTACCGCATCGCATTCGGCGTGATGCTGCTCCTGCTGGTCCGAGAGGCGTCGTCGCACTGAGACATCCGGCCAAAACCATTGACGCGCGCCGTGTTTTCTAGAAATTGATTCACCACATGAGCGACACATCTGACGACAACCCCGACCTCGTCAAAGAATCCCTCCTCTACAAAGAGTTCCTCGCCGAGCGCGAGGAAATCCTCCGCCACAAATGGATCGAGAGCGAGAAGGCCGGTCACGACGTCGGCTTTGAAAAGGCACTCCTCGACTGGATCGTGAAACATCGCTCCTCCTGGCGCGAGAAGCGGCACAAGGAAACGATGAACTGACCATCGCTTTCCCTGCTCCTTTAAGCGCGATCCCGCGAGGTCGCCAAGGAACATGAATCCCACACCGACACCACCAGCCCCAGGGGCCAGCGTCACCCTCGACGCCGCGGCCATCGAACGCGCCCTCCGGCGCATCGCGCACGAGATCATCGAGCGCAATCCCGACCTCACACGCGTCGCCCTCGTCGGCATCCCGTCGCGCGGCGTGGAAATCGCCCGCCGTCTCGCCGCGCTCATCGCGCAGTTTAGCGGCGTCAGCGTCTTTGCCGGCGTCGTCGATGTCGCCATGCACCGCGACGACCTCCACCTCCACCGCGTCCCGCCGCGCGTCGAGCGCACCGTCCTGCCGGACGATCTCGACGGCAAAACGATCGTCCTCACCGACGACGTGCTTTTCTCCGGCCGCACCTGCCGCGCGGCCATGGACTCGCTCTCCAGCTTCGGCCGCCCCGCCCGCATCCAGTACGCCGTGCTGGTCGATCGCGGCCACCGCGAGCTGCCGATCCGCGCAGACTACGTGGGAAAAAACCTCCCCACCGCGATGGATGAACGCATCCACGTCCGCTTCGCCGCGACGGATGGAATCGAAGACTCCGTCTGGATGAGCCGCAACCCATGAGCACCGATCTCCCCACGCCCGCTGCCTGGTCGCGCAAAGACCTCACCGCCATCGAGCCGCTCAGCCCCGGCGAACTCGCCACGCTCCTCGACACCGCCGCCGCCTTCAAAACTGTCGGCACCCGCGAGATCAAGAAAGTGCCGGCCCTCCGCGGCAAGACGATGGTCAACTTCTTCGTCGAGCCCAGCACGCGCACCCGCGTCTCATTCGAGCTCGCGGCCCACCGCCTCAGCGCCGACGTCATCAATATGAGCGCGTCCTCCTCCAGCCTCACCAAAGGCGAGACGCTCAAGGACACCGCGCTGAATCTCCAGGCTCTCCACGCCGACATCATCGTCCTCCGCCACAGCTCCGCCGGCGCCGCGCAATTCCTCGCCGAGCGGCTCCAGGCCAGCGTCATCAATGCCGGCGACGGCGCCCACGAGCATCCCACTCAGGCGCTGCTCGATACTTTCACCATCCAGGAAAAGCTTGGCCGCATCGCCGGCATCCACGTCGTCATCGTCGGCGACATCCTCTTCAGCCGCGTCGCGCGCTCGAATATCCAGGCGCTCACCAAGCTCGGCGCCCGCGTCACGCTCGTCGGCCCGCCCACGCTCGTCCCGCGCGAGTTCGAGCACCTCGGCGTCGCCGTCACCCACGACCTCGACTCCGTGCTCCCCGGGGCCGATGTCGTCAATCTCCTCCGCATCCAGCACGAGCGGCAGCGAAAGGAATACTTCCCGTCCCTCGGCGAATACACCGCCCTCTTCGGCCTCACCAAAGCCCGCGCCGAAAAGCTCAAGCCCGAGGCCCTCATCATGCACCCCGGCCCGATCAACCGCGGCGTCGAGATCGACAGCGACCTCGCCGACAGCCGCCGCTCCGTCATTCTCGACCAGGTCACCAATGGCCTCGCCGTCCGCATGGCCGTGCTTTTCCTCTGCGCCGGTGCAAACAGCGCCACCACCAGCCCCGCCGCTCCATGAGCACAAGCGTCTGCGGCGTCTGCAAACGGGAGTTTCCATCAGAGGACCTCGTGCCGCTTTCCGCCATCCGCCCGAAAATCGCCCGCCTCATCCGGTTCGATAATCCGGATATCGATGAAGAGGGCTCCGTTTGCCTCGCCGAACTCAACCGCTACCGCGCCGAATACGTTCGCCAGGTGCTCGAGGCCGACGTGGGCGAAATCAGCACGCTCGAATCCGAGGTCGTGCGCAGCATGAAGGAGCACGAGATCCTTGCGGACAACATCGACAAGCATTTCGACGCGCACACGACCTTCGGCGAGCGTCTGTCCGACAAGATCGCCAGCTTTGGCGGAAGCTGGACCTTCATCATCAGCTTCGGCGGCTTCCTGCTCCTGTGGATCATCGTCAATGTCCTCCTCCTGCGCGGCCCGGCGTCTCCGGATCCGTACCCGTTCATCTTCCTGAACCTCATCCTCTCCTGCATCGCCGCGCTCCAGGCCCCGGTGATCATGATGAGCCAGAACCGCCAGGAGGTGAAAGACCGGGCCCGCGGCGAAAACGACTACAAGATCAACCTCAAGGCAGAGCTCGAAATCCGGCACCTCCACGAGAAGATCGACTACCTCCTCAAGCAGCAATCCCAGAGGCTGTTCGAGATTCAGCAGATCCAGCTCGAGCAAATGGAGGAGATGCTCAGCAAACGCCCTGCTTCCAAACCGCCCGCCCCGCCCAGCGCGTAAGCGGCGCGAAAGAGACGACCCTCGTGAAATCACTCCTCATCACCAACGGCCACATCATCGACCCCGCCAACGGCATCGACCGCGTCGGCGACCTCTACCTCACCGATGGAAAGGTCGGGCGCATCGATCTCGAAGGCTCCGCACGCCATCCGGCCGAAGATCTCGAAGTCATCGACGCCACCGGCCTGGTCGTCGCGCCCGGCCTCATCGATCTCCACGTCCACTTCCGCGAGCCCGGCCAGTCCGCAAAGGAGACCATCGCGAGCGGCGCGAAATGCGCGGCGGCAGGCGGCTTCACAAGCGTGGTCTGCATGCCGAATACCTCGCCGAGCATCGACAGCCCGAGCGTCGTCGCGTGGGTCCTGGAAAAGGCGAAGGCCGAGGCGTGCGTGAACGTCTTCCCCACCGGCGCGATCACCAAAGGCATCGCGGGCGAGGAACTCGCGCCCATCGGCTCGATGTTCAAAGCCGGCATCGTCGCGCTGACCGATGATGGCCATTGCATCCAAAACCACGAAGTCATGCGCCGCGCACTCGAGTACGCGCGCATGTTCGGCCTCACGGTCATGGACCACTGCCAGGACTACAATCTCGTTGGCAAAGGAGTGATGCACGAAGGCGCCGTCAGCACCGCGCTCGGCCTGCCCGGCTGGCCGGCGGCAGGCGAGGAGATCATCGTCCAGCGCAATGCCCTGCTCGCCGAACTCACCGGCACCCCCATCCACTGCCAGCACCTCAGCGCCGGCGGCAGCGTCCGCATTTTGCGCGAAGCGCGCTCCCGCGGCGTCCCGCTCAGCGGCGAGATCTGCCCGCACCACATCGCGCTCACGGACGAGTCGATCCGCGGCTTTGACACGAACTACAAGATGAACCCCCCGCTGCGCACCCAGCGCGACATCGACCTGCTCATCGAGGGCGTCGCCGACGGCACCATCACCATCCTCGCCAGCGACCACGCGCCGCACTGCGCGTATGAAAAGGAAGTCGAGTTCGACCTCGCGCCCTTCGGCATCCTCGGCCTCGAAACCGAACTCGGCCTTTTCATCGACATCCTCGTTCACGAAAAGAAGGCCATCTCCCTCGCCCGCCTCATCGAGATGTTCACCATCGAGCCCGCCCGACTCCTCGGACTCGACCGCGGCACCCTCAGCGCCGGCGCCGCAGCCGACGTCACCCTCATCGACCCCGGCCTCGAGTGGACGGTGGACAAAGAGCAGAGCTTCTCCCGCAGCCGCAATACGCCCTTTCACGGATGGCAGCTCAAAGGCCGCGCCGTCCGCACCATCGTCGCCGGCCAAACCGTGTGGGCGCTTTGACCGCACAAAGTAGCTTGGACTTCAGTCCGAAGTCCGCTGAGAGCCTTTGGACTGAAGTCCAAGTTACATTGCCATGAAGCCCTCGCGCGAAATCCCCTGCGCCACCTGCGGCAAGCCAACCGAGTATTTCACCGAACCCACCGGTCCCTTCTGCTCCGCCCGCTGCCAGATGATCGACCTCGGCAAATGGCTCGGCGAGGAATACCGCGTCAGCGAACCCCTCCGCCCCGACCACTTCGCCGAGTTCGAGCAGCTCGACGGCGAACTCGACCGGCCGGAGTAGCTGCAATCACGCAGCTAGCCGGCGAGATAAGGGATTGTCAGCGGGCCTTGCGGCAGCACAGCGATGCGTGCCGTTGCGGGAAGCGCTGCGAGTTTCTGCGCGATCGTCGCGGCGATGTCGGCGCACGGGATGAGGTGCGCGGCGCGGATGGTCCCGGCGGGGAGCGAACTGTGGACGTGGATTTCCGCGCGGCGCTGGATGAGCGCCTGGATCTGGCTCTGCCATTGCTCGGCGTGGAGAAAGCCGGGCGCGGCGAGCTGCGCGAGGAGAGCCTCGCCATCGCGCACGCTGCCGAGCAGGCGCTCATGCGGGCTGCCGGCGGGCACGCCTTCACCACACTCGGCGGCGAGGATGATGGTGCCGCCGTCTTTGACGATGCGCGCGGCGGCAGCCATGCCTTTCACGGCCTGGTAAAGATTCATGTCGAGCGGGTAGCCGCTGTTCGTCGTGAGCACGATGTCGAAGGGCTCCGCCACGCGCTGCATCGCGCTCGCGCGGACAAACTCGATGCCAACCTTGTGCGCGGCGAGGAGGTCGCCCGCGAAGACGCCGGTGATTTCTCGCTGCTCATTCAGCGCGACATTCAGCAGAAAGCTCGGGTCGGCGCGCAGGGCGATGTCGCGCATTTCCTCCCAGAGCGGATTGCCTTCGGTGATGCCAAATGCCGCCTGCGGGCTGCCGATGTGGTGGGCGCCGTGATTGCTCATCACGGTCTCCAGCGCGGCGACGCCGGGCATGATGCCTTTCGGCCCGCCGCTGAATCCGGCGAAAAAATGCGGCTCGATGAAGCCGGTGATGATGCGCACGTCGGCCTCGACCAGATGGCGGTTGAGGAGCGCGGGCGCGCCGGTTTTCGTGACGCCGAGTTGCACGAGCGCGGCGGGGTTTTCCGGCTCGTGATTGATGCATCGGTAATTCGCGACGACCTCCGGCGTGAGCATCGCCTCCAGCTCCTCGCGCGTGTTTGGCCGGTGCGTGCCGAGGCCGTTGAGCAGCACGATGTTTTCCCGCGCCGCGCCCGCGCCTTCCAGATACCTGAGCAGCCACGGGATCAGCCGGTCATTCGGCGTCGCCCGTGTGATGTCGGTGTGGACGATGCAGACCTTCGCTCCTGCGCGGAGCCAGCCGGCGAGCGGCTTTGCGTCGATCGGCTGCGCCAGCGCCGCGAGAACGGCGGCCCATTCATCCAGAAGCCCCGGCTGATGCGCGGGCTCGATGACTGTCACGCGGTCGTCCGGAAGCACGACCTCCAGATGGCCGCGGCCGTAGGCGAGGGATATTCTCATGTCATCCTTCGACTGCGCTTCGCTCTGCTCAGAGAATGTGAAAAAGTCCGGGCGCGGGGGCGCCTCGGGGTCGCGCAGGAGCACTCGGCTCCGCCGGAGCCTGCGGAGCCAAGCGCTCCTGCGCGCCCAGCGCGGCGCTCCTGCGCCCGTTCCACCGACTTTTTACACAGTCTCTCAGGATGCGGGGTCTATTTTGCTCGCGAGACGGCGAATCTTGAGCGCACCAGCTCGCGCAGCCTTTCCTGCAAAGGCTCGTTGCCGAGGCGCTCGAAGACTTCGTTCAGGAATCCGAAGACGATGAGGCGCTGCGCCACGGATCGCGTGATGCCGCGGGAGAGCAGGTAGAAAAGCTCCTCCTGCTCGATCTGGCCGCAGGTCGCGCCGTGCGTGCAGCGGACGTCGTCGGCCTCGATTTCGAGCCCCGGCGCGCTGTTGGCCTCGGCCTCGTCGCTGAGGAGGAGGTTGCGGACCTTCTGGTAGGCGTCGGTGCGGTGCGCGCCGGGATCGACGCGGATGAGGCCGGCGAAAATCGTGCGCGCGGTGTCGTCGAGCGAGTTTTTGTAGAGCAGGTCGCTCTGCGTGTTCGGCACTTCGTGGATTTGGAAAGTGCGCGCGTCCACTTCCTGCGCGGCGTCGGCGACGGTCACGGCGAGCATGTCGCTGCGCCCGCCCTGGCCGCGGAGATGGCTGATGCTCTCGCTGCGCACATGCCGCCCGCCGAGCTGCGCGAAGAGCGATTTCGACTGCGCGTCGCGACCGACGACGGTCGAGTTTATCTGGAAACTGTGCGCCTTGCGGCTCCATTTCTGGACGCAGACGTAGGTCACGTTCGCGCCGGCACCGAGCCAGAGATCGTTCACGCCGCAGGCGAGGCCGGGCGCGTCCGGGTCGGCGCTTTCGTAGTAGTCGATGAGCGTCACCTTCGACATTTCCTCGGCGATGATGAGCGTGTGCGGGAAGACGGATGCATTCGCGCCGTGCAGCCAGTGGAATGCCTCGATCGGCAGGTCGATCTCCACGCCGCGAGGGACGTAGAGGAAAGTCCCCGCGCGCACCTGCGAAGCGTGGAGCGCGGCGAATTTCTGCCCGCCGAGAATCGCCTCCTCGCGCATGAAATGTTTGCGAAACAGCTCGGGATGCTCGGCGGCGGCCTGGTCGAGCGGCAGCCAGATCACGCCTTTCTGACGGAGGGAATCCGCGAGCGTCTCCTGCGCGATCAGTTCGTCATTGGCGAAAACCATGCGCCCGGCGACGGCGGCGAGCCCCGCGGAGCGCGCCAGGAGTTCGTCGCGCGTGGCGTCATCGACCGGCTGCGCCTGGGTGTAGGCGCTGAGGTCGAGGTCTTTGACATTGGCAAAACGCCACGCCTCATCCGTGCGCACCGGCATCGGAAGGGCCGTGAATTTTTCCCAGGCTGCGGCCTGTTCCGGCGAGGCCGGCCCAGCGTTGAGGATGGGCGCGGTGGTCGTGGTCAAAACTTCTTCGGATTCCAGAATGGCGTTGCTCATGGTTCAGCCGACGCTGCCTTCCATTTCGAGGTCGATGAGTCGCTTGAGCTCGACGCTGTATTCCATCGGAAACTGGCGGACGAGATCGTTGACGAAGCCGTTCACCGAGAGGCTCATCGCCTGCGCTTCGGTGAGGCCGCGCTGCTGCATGTAGAAGATCTGCTCGGCGGAGATCTGCGAGACGCTGGCCTCGTGCTGGCTGGAATTGCCGGTGCCGCGCACGGTGATCGCCGGATAGGTGTCGGTGCGCGATTTCGAGTTGATGAGCAGGGCGTCGCACTCGGTGTTGTTCTTGCAGCCCTTGAGATGCTTCGGCATGTGGACGAGCCCGCGATACGTGGAGCGGCCCGTGCCGACCGAGATCGACTTGGAGACGATGTTCGAGGTCGTTTCGTCCGCGGCGTGGATCATTTTCGCGCCGGTGTCCTGATGCTGGCCGTCGCTGGCGAGCGCGATGGAGATAACCTCGCCGCGCGCCTTGCGGCCTTTGAGCACGACGCCCGGATATTTCATCGTGAGGCGGGAGCCGATGTTGCAGTCGATCCATTTCACCTCGGCTTCCTCGTGCGCGATGGCGCGCTTGGTCACGAGGTTGAAGACGTTCGCCGACCAGTTCTGCACGGTCACGTATTGGATCTTCGCGCCCTTCATGGCGACGAGTTCGACGACCGCGGAGTGCAGCGTGGCCGTCTCAAATTTCGGGGCTGTGCAGCCCTCCATGTACATCACCTCGCTGCCCTCATCGGCGATGATGAGCGTACGCTCAAACTGGCCGAAGTTCTCCGCATTGATGCGGAAGTAGGCCTGGAGCGGGTGCTTCACCTTCACGCCCGGCGGCACGTAGATGAACGACCCGCCGCTGAAGACGGCGCTGTTCAGCGCGCTGAATTTGTTGTCGCCGGTCGGGATGACCTTGCCGAACCACTTGCGGAAAATCTCCGGGTGTTCGCGCAGGCCTTCGGTTGAGCCGCAGAAGATCACGCCCTGCTCGCCGACCGCCGCCTTGATGTTGGAATACACGGCCTCGGAGTCGAACTGCGCCTCGACGCCCGCGAGGAATTTGCGCTCCTGCTCCGGGATTCCGAGCCGCTCGAAAGTGCGCTTCACATCGTCCGGCACCTCGTCCCACGAGCGCGTGGGCTTCTGCCCGTTCGCGAGGTAATAGCGGATGTTTTCAAAGACGATGTTCTCCAAATCCTTCGACGCCCAATGCGTCGGCATCGGCTTCGATTTGAAGATTTCGAGCGCGCGATGGCGGAACTCCCGGATCCACTCGGCCTCGCCTTTGACCTTCGAGATGTAATCCACGGTGTCCTTTGTCAGGCCCGTGCCGGCGTCGAATTTGTGCTGCTCGGGATACGAGAAATCGCCGCGCGTGCGGTCGATGTCGATCTGGTTTTCGGTTGCAGTGCTCATGGTGTGGCCTCCGGGTTAAGCGAGCGCGGGCTCGGAAAGTTCGTCTTTGATGAAGTCGTAGCCGCGCTCCTCGAGTTCGAGCGCGAGTTCCTTGCCGCCGCTGCGGACGATGCGGCCCTCGACCATCACATGGACGACATCGGGCACGATGTAGTCGAGCAGGCGCTGGTAGTGGGTGATCAGCAGCACACCGAGTTCCGGCCCGCGCAGGGCGTTCACACCGGCGCTGACGATGCGCAGCGCGTCAATGTCCAGACCGGAGTCCGTCTCGTCGAGGATGGCGTAGGCCGGCTTGAGCATGGCCATTTGCAAAATCTCGTTCCGCTTTTTCTCGCCGCCGGAAAATCCCTCATTCACCGAGCGCGCGGTGAAGGTGCGCGGGATCTCCAGCTTGTCCATTTCGGCATACATCCGGGCGTAAAACTCCGTCGCCTCGATCTCCTCGCCGTCCGCCTGCCGGGCGTTCAGCGCCGCGCGGAGGAAGTTGGCGTTGCTCACGCCGGGGATTTCCATCGGGTATTGAAAGGCGAGGAACAGCCCCTTGCGCGAGCGCTCGTCGGGGCCGAGGCCGAGGACATTTTCGCCGTCGAGCAGCACTTCGCCGCCGGTGACGGTGTAGTCGGGATGCCCGCCGATCGCCTTGCTCAGCGTGCTCTTGCCGGAGCCGTTCGGCCCCATGACGGCGTGGACTTCGCCCTTCGGGATCTCAAGCGTGAGACCGCGGATGATCTCCTTGTCGCCGATGCTGACGCGCAGGTCTTTGATGAAAAGTGAACTCATTTTGTTTTCGTGGTTTTGCGCGCCGCGGCCTTCGCGCATTTCGGACAGAGCCCGCGGAAAGAGATTTCGTGATGGGAGATGGAGACGTCCTCCGGCAGCTCCCAGATGTCGTGCGC
>JANOBH010000394.1:0-16025 GCA_031411535.1 Chthoniobacter sp.
TGGCTGGCGAAGCATCCGCGTTTTCATCTCCACTTCACGCCGACGAGCGCCTCGTGGCTCAACTTGCTCGAGCGCTTCTTTCGTGACCTGACCACCCGGCGTCTGCGGCGAGGAGTCTTACGCAGCCTGCCCGAGTCGATCGCAGCCATCACCGCTTGCCTCAGAAGCTGCAATGCGCGCCCGACCCCGTTTGTCTGGACGGCCACCGCCGCCGATATCCTCGCCAAGGTCAAACGCGCCCGGAGGAAGCTCCAGACATCGCGTCAATTGCCGTGCTCTACATTAGCCGCCGCCGGCAGGATGGCAGCCGCAGTCCGGCCCGCATCCGCCGGCACCCATGACGCGGACCTGCAGGTCGATGCCTTGGAAGGCGATCTGTTCGCGGACGTGACTTAGGAAACTCACCGTCATGGAATCCGGCGGCGTGGCACAGTCGAGCTGGAGCCGCAGCGGCAAACCGGTGAGCGCGGGATATGCCTCGGCCATTTCGCCATCGAGCGCGAAGGACAGGTAGGCATTGATTTTTTCCTGAAGCTGAAAGAGCCGCAGCTCCGAGCCATCCCACGGCCTCGGCTCCAGCATGATCAGCGCGACGGTGCCGGACGGCGCGTCGTGCGCCACGATGTCGATGATATGCGCGTGCTCGACGCCCCGCGGAGAGGTGGATTCGGTGCTCATGGGTAATCGTCCGAACTAACTCTCCCGGCGGCGCGACGCAACCAGCACCCATCCGCAAAGCCCGCCGCTGACCAGCAGCAGCGGCAGCAGGCTCCACCGGCTGCGCGGCCAGATGAACTCGCCGACATTAAAGGAATTCCACCGCGTCTCATGGCTGTGCGGCGGATAGTGGCGGAACTCGAGCATCCCCTCGAAGTAGCCGATCGGGTTCACGCTCACCGGACCCTCGATCGCCCCGAGGAGAAACGGACTCGCCTCCCCTCGCACCATGCCTTCGTGCAAGTCGCGGCGCATTTCCCCGATGCGACGCGCGCGCTCGTCGGAATCGACACCGGCCTCCTCGAACTTCGCTTCCTCCTTTTCCAAATGCACACCAAGCAACTGATTGAGCATCGGCCACGCGCGCCCGTGGGCGAAGAGCGGCCAGGCGTAGTCGCCGACGAGATTGTTCGAAAAATCCTGCCTCCGGTCGTTGCGCGCGTGGCCGCCGACCGCGAGCGGGTTCTGCGCGTCAGTCGCGGTGAGGAGGAGCTGATTCGCGATGGATACCAGCGCCAGCGCACCTGTGAGCCAGCGCCAGCGCGCGAATGCCACGACGAGCGGCAGCGCGAGGAAGGGGAGGCCCGGCACGAGATAGCGCGGCCCGGCGGAGAAGCCGCCGTGGTAGCCGTTGAAGCTGATATTCACGAGGAAGAAGAAACCAAAGATCGCGAGACACAGCCGCGCCTCAGCCGAGCGTGCCTTGTCCGCGAGCCAGGCGACCAGGCTCCACGCACCCAGGATGAGCACGGGTGAAAGGAAGAAGATCCCGCGATAGGGCGAGACCGTGATGAGCCCGGCGACATAGGAAGACGGCAGCACGAACATGCCGAGGAATGCGCCCGTGTCCTTGAAGAGCGGGCTCTGGAAGTCATTGGCAAGCCGCGTGGGCGAGCCAAAGTTCACCGCGTTGTACCAGCAGATGAGGATGAGAAAGGGGAGCACGCCCGCGAGGTAGATGGCGGTGCGCCGGAGATCGGCTTTCGACGCCGGGACGTCGAGCCGCGCGAGCAGCGCGTAGGCGGCAAGAAAGGCCACCGGGACCGCGGCGAGGTAGTTCGTGATCGCGGCGAGCCCGGCACACGCGCCCGCTAGCAGCAGCGCGCCCGCGCCTTTCCGCCGTATAAAATAAAACGCCGCTAGGAGCAGCGAGCCGGTCGCTGCGTGGTCGAAAAAAAGTGTCGCGAACGGAAAGAACGTGGTGCCGAACGCGAAGGCGAGCGTGGCCGCCGCCGCGGGAAAAAGCGCGCCGCCGGCGAATTCCCGCGCGAGACGGAAGAAGAGCACGCAGGCGAGCGCGGAGATCAGGCCGATGGAGCCGATGGTCGTGATCCACGCATTGAGGGTGAGCGTCCACCATGCGTCGGGGTTCATCCCGAACGCGCGCTCGACATGGTAGGCGACGAAGTAGGCGGGCACCCCGAGGAATGACGTGCCGGGCGGCTTGTTCGGATGAAAGTGGCCGGTGTGAGGGACGTAGCCGAGGTCGCCGGAGGAGCACAGCTCTATCATCGGCGCGAGCTTCACGCCTTCGGCGGCGGGGCTTTCATTGATCGGGTAAAGCGTCCACGCCATGTCCACCCACGCGAGGCGACGATGCTGGCCGCCGATCTCATACTCGGCCGCGCGCGTGGGGATGCGGCGCAGCTCGCCGCTCGCGGTATCGCGCTGGTAAATGAGGAAATCGTCGATCGCGAACCGCCCCTGCTCGACGATCGCGCGGACCTCGGCAAAGCGGGAGTTCTGGTTCCACCCGCCGCCTTGGTGAAAGTACGCAAAGGCGAAGAACGTGGCGATGAAGACGAGGAGTTCGAGGCGTTGGACGCGGGACATGCGGGAAATGACTAATGACGAATGACGAATGAATGACCAAGCCCGAATGAGCGGCCGCGTGGCCACGGCATTCGGGCTTCCCTCGGCATTCGTCATCCGTCATTCGTTATTCTCCTCCCACCCATGACCTGGCCGCAAAACTACGAGCCGCTCGGCAGCGGCTTCCTTTCTACCCTCATCGCGGCCGTGCCCGTGGTGGTGCTACTCGGCCTGCTCGGCCTTTGTCACTGGCGGGCGCACTGGGCCGCGCTGGCGGGGCTGGTGAGCGCACTGGCGGTGGCCGTGTTTGCTTTCAAAATGCCGGCGGACATGGCACTCGCATCCGCCGGCTACGGGGCGGCGTTCGGGCTCTTCCCGATCGGCTGGATCGTGCTGAATGCCATCTTCATCTACGAGCTGTCGGTCCAGACGGGGCAGTTTGCCGCGCTCAAGACGCAGATCGCCGGGCTGGCCGCAGACCGCCGCATTCAGGCGCTGCTCATCGCGTTCTGCTTCGGTGCATTCATCGAGGGCTGCGCCGGATTCGGCGCGCCGGTGGCCATCTCGGGCGCGATGCTTGTGGGGCTCGGCTTCAAGCCGCTCGAGGCCGCGAAGCTCGCGCTCATCGGCAATACCGCGCCAGTCGCATTCGGCTCGCTCGGCATCCCGCTCACGACGCTCCACAGCGTTACCGGCCTCGATCTGCACGCGCTCAGCTCCATGGTCGGGCGGCAATTGCCGGTCTTCTCGCTGATCGTGCCCTTCTGGCTGGTCGCAGCGCAGGTCGGCTGGCGCGGGATGCGCGAGGTGTGGCCGGCATGCCTCGTGTGCGGCGCGAGCTTTGGCGCGACCCAGTTTCTCGTCAGCAATCTGCACGGCCCGTGGCTCGTGGATCTCGCCAGCGCCATCGTCTCCATGCTCGCGCTCGTGCTGCTGCTGCGTGTGTGGAAACCGCCCGGCACGGAAAAAAGCGAGCCGGCAGCCGCGGACCACGCGGCATCCGGCGTGGCGCATCCGCTGCGCGCGTGGCTGCCGTGGCTCGCGCTCTCCACTTTCGTCGCCGTCTGGAGCATCGCGCCGGTGAAAGCGTGGCTGATCGCGCTCACGCCGTGGCGGTTTGACGTGCCGCTGCTCCACGCGGCCGTGATCCGCATGCCGCCGGTGGTGCCGCTCCCCAAACCCGAGGACGCCATCTTCAAATTCGAGCTCGCCGCCGCGACCGGCTCGGCGCTGATCCTCGCAGGCATCGCCGCGGGACTGCTGCTCGGAGTCCGCCCTGCGGGGCTGGTGCGGACGTACGCACGCGTGGTGTGGCGGGTGCGCGTGTCGCTCGTCACGATCATGCTCATGCTCGCGGTCGGCTTCACCACGCGCTACTGCGGTTCGGACACCACGATGGGCCTGGCCTTCGCGCACACGGGCTGGTGGTTCCCGTTTTTCTCGCCGCTGCTCGGCTGGCTCGGCGTCGCGCTCACCGGCAGCGACACGGCGTCGAATGTACTCTTTGGAAACCTCCAGCAGGTCACCGCGCAGCAGCTCGACCTTTCTCCCATCCTCACTGCGGCGGCGAACAGCTCCGGCGGTGTGATGGGAAAGATGATCGACGCACAAAGCATCGTCGTCGCCAGCGTCGCGACCGGCGGCCTCGCGGAAAGCCCGCGCGCCGGCGACATCCTGCGCGCGGTTTTCCCGCACAGTCTGGCGCTGGCGATCCTGGTCGGCGTCGTCGTCCTGCTCCAGGCCTACGTCTTTCCCTGGATGATCCCCGGCTAGCCCTGCGGCCAGACGATCCGGAAGCAGCGGTGGAGGCCGGGCGAGCCTTTCAGCTCATGCTCGCCATCCACCGGCGCCGCGGGCAGGAGCGGTGCGAGCCGCTCATGCGCCGCCTGGCTGAGGCAGAAGGGCAGGCCGAGTCGCGACGCGAGTTTTTCGAGTCGGAAAATGAAGTTCACTTCCGGGCCCATCATCCGCTCCTCGCCGAGCGTCGCCGCGCCGCCGAACATCACCGCTCCGTAATGCACGACGAACCGGAACTTCAGCGCCTTGCCATCATCGCGGCAGTGGAGTTCGCGCAGCGTTTCCGCCACCTCTTTCGCTCCCCCGTTCGCAGGCGTCCAGTATGCGAGGAAGCCGTCGCCCAGATATTTGCCGATGCGGCCGCCTCGCCGCTCGATGAGCCGCTGGCTCTCGCGAAACCACTCGTTCATTGTGACCGCGACATCGCGCATCGCCTCATTGCGGCAGAGATCGGAAAAGCCCTGCATGTCCGCCATCAGCAGCCAGGTCGGCTGCTCCAGAAACTCCACGATCGTCACAGCATTCGCCTCCGCCCGCCGCGGCCCGGCATCCACTTTCACCCTCTGCCGGAAGACAAAGGTGGCCTCGCCGATCATGATGCGATCCCCGTCGTGCACTTGCGCGGGCCGCAGCAGCCGATGCCCGTTCAGGAAGGTGCCGTTCGCGCTGTCGAGGTCGAGCAGCCAGAACTCGTCCCCGTCCTGCGCGTGGATGGCCGCGTGAAAGCGCGAGGCGTTCAATGCATTCACGACCACCTGATTCTCCGGCGCGCGGCCGAGCCGGCAGTTGCCGCGCAGGACGATCCGCTCGCCCCGCTCGGGTTGCAGCCAGGTCTCGCTCGATTCCGGCTCGCTCATTCGCTGGTCGTCATTGGGCTCCGCCTGGCGCTCGCGGGCGCGGCATCGCGTGGCTGTCTGGTCATCGGGGGCATTACTCTGCGATCATCAAAGCCAGCGCGCCGCCGCGAGGCGAGCACATCCGCACGCGCGGACATGCCGGGGTCAAATGCGATTGACCGCACCGGGGCGCGCTCATCTAATCCCCGCGCGCCCATGTCCCCCCTCCCCCTCGCCCGCCGCACCTTCCTCAAATCCCTCGCAGCCACCGGCGCCGCCGCCACCCTGCGCGCGCCCCTTTTCGCCGCCGAAACCGGCGCCGCAAAATACAAGGCCAAGCTCGGCATGGATAACTTCGCCGTGCGCGCGATGGGCTGGAAAGCCCCGCAACTGCTCGACTACGCGGCCTCGCTGAAGCTCGACGCGCTCCTCATCTCCGACCTCGAGGCCTACGACTCGCTGGAAGACGCCGCGCTCCGCGAGATCGGCAAAAAGGCGCGCGACCTCGGCATCGACCTCTTCGCCGGAAGCTGGAGCATCTGCCCCACCGCGAAGTCCTTTAAAAACAAATGGGGCACGGCCGAGGAGCACCTCGCGCTCGGCATCCGCGTGGCAAAGGCGCTGGGGGCGCCCGTCTTCCGCGTAGTCCTCGGAAGCGCCGAAGATCGCAAGACCGAGGGGGGCATCAAAGCGCGCATCGCCGACACCGTGAAAGTGCTCAAGGCCGCGGAGAGCCGCGCGAAAGACGCGGGCGTGAAGATCGCGGTCGAGAACCACGCGGGCGACATGCACTCGTGGGAACTCGCGGCGCTCATCGAAGAGGCGGGCAAGGATTTCGTCGGCGCAAACATCGACTCGGGCAACGCCGCGTGGACGCTCGAAGATCCCATGGACGTGCTCGCCACGCTCGGCCCGCTGACCATCTGCTCCTCGCTGCGCGACGACATGATCTGGGAGACGCCCGACGGCGCTGCGGTGCAGTGGACCGCCGCCGGCGAGGGACTGATCGACTGGAAAGCCTACACCGCCCGCTGGGCCGGGCTGTGCCCGATGGTGCCGGTGATGATCGAGACGATCTCGGGCTTTTCGCGGAATTTTCCGTACAAGAAGGACGAATTCTGGCAGCACTACGACAAGAGCCCCGAGCGCCTCGCCGCCTTTGAGGCGCTCGCAAAACGCGGGCACTCACTCCCGCCTTTCAAAGCGCCCGAAGGCGCCGACAAAAAACTCGCCGATCAGGAATACCAAAAGGGCGAACTCGAACGCTCGATCAAGTATCTCCGCGAGCAGATCGGCCTCGGCTTAAAAGCGTGAAGTCCTCCCACTCCCTCCCCAAAAACATGAACCGCCGCACCTTCCTCCGCACCACCGCCGCCGCCAGCGCGCTCTCGACTTTCAATTTCCACATCCTCGGCGCAGAGGACAAAGCCGGGAAAAAATACCGCACCGCGCTCATCGGCTGCGGCTGGTGGGGAAACAACATCCTGCTCTCGGCGATGGCCAGCGGCGCATGCGAGATCGTGGCGCTCTGCGACGTGGACGACCGCCAGGTCGAGCCCACGCTCATGAGCGTGAAGGCCGGCACCGGCGGCTCACCGAAGACCTACAAGGACTACCGGGAACTCCTCGCGAAGGAGAAACCGGAGATCGTCATCGTCGGCACGCCGGACCACTGGCACGCGCTGATTATGATCGCGGCGGTGAAGGCCGGCGCGCATGTCTATGTCGAGAAACCCATCTCGCACACCATCATGGAAGGGCGCGCGATGGTGAATGCGGCAAAGGCCGCGGGCCGCGTGGTGCAGGTCGGCACGCACCGGCGCGTCTCGCCGCACAATGTCAGCGGGCGCGAATTCATCCGCTCCGGCAAAGTCGGCGACATCGGCATGGTGCGCTGCTTCGTCCACTACGGCGGCGGCAAAGACAAACCGCTCCCGACGGTCGAAGTCCCCAAGGAACTCGACTGGGACATGTGGTGCGGCCCCGCGCCGCTCCGCCCCTACAATGGCGGCGATCCCCGCGACAAAAGCCAGGCCTGGCGCGGCGCGATCCACCCGCGCGGCTTCCGCAGCTATCTCGACTACGCCAATGGCACCCTCGGCGACTGGGGCATCCACTGGCTCGACCAGGTGCTCTGGATCATGGAGGAGAAGTATCCAAAGAAGGTCTTTTCCTCCGGCGGCCGTCCCATCAAAGGTCCGGTCATCCTCACTCCGAACGAACAAACCAGCGACTCCCCCGACCACCAGCTCGCCACATTCGAGTTCGAGAAGTTCACGATGCAGTGGGAGCACCGCCAGTTCGCGGGCAATGCCACGGACAAAGGCGAGAACGTCGGCTGCTATTTCTACGGCACGAAAGGCATCTTCCACCAAGGCTGGCAGAAGGGCTGGACCTTTTACCCGGTGAACGACAAAGACCCGGTCATTCACGAGGAGCCGCAGCTCCACGAGCCCGATTCGCAAAACATCCAGGAACTGTGGGCGGATTTTCTCAACGCCATCAAGACCGGCGCGAAGCCCGTCAGCGACATCGAGGAAATCCACCGCTCCACAAACGTCGCGCTCCTCGGCATGCTCAGCCTCAAGCTAGGCCGCAGCATCGAGTGGGACGGTGTGAAGGAGGCGGTCATCGGCGACGAAGCCGCGAACAAACTGCTCCGCCGCGACTACCGCAAAGGCTGGGAATATCCGGTGGCCTGAACCGCGCCGCTCCGGGAATCTAGTTCTTCCCCGTCGCGTCCGGCGCTTCCGCCACGAGCTGGAACCACGGGCCGAAGCTGCTCGTGATCTCGCGCCAGAGCGTGGGGCAGCGCTCCAGGTCCAGCACCTCGCGGTCGGCCTTCTGGACGAGCCACGCGCGCTGCGCCAGTTCGTTTTCGAGCTGCCCTTTGCTCCAGCCCGCATAGCCGACAAAAGCGCGCACCGTCGCCGCATCCTCCGCCATCGCCTGCTCGGCCTCCTCGATCACCAGATGGTGCCGGCACTCGATCCGCTGGGTCTCGGGATGCCACTGAAAGGACGCGAAAATGAGCTGGTCCGTGGACACCGGTCCGCCGAGAAAAACCGGCACGCGCGAAAGGGCGCCGAGCGGACGGTCCGGCAGGAGATCGGCCACCGTGCGGCCCGCCGGGCGGTTCAGCGTGAGTCCAAACGATCCGTCCTCCGTGTCATTCGCCGAGAGAAAGAGCACGGTTTTGCAGAAATTCGGATCCTGCAGGCTCGGATGCGCGATGAGCAGCGAACCCGACAGTCCGAGCGAGGAGGAGGTGAATTCACGCACGCCGCAAAGCTAGGAATGACCGCCGATTCCGCAAGCACGAGTCCGCCCGTCTTTTCGCGTGTCTCGCGGGCATCCTTTGTTACCGTCTGCGCCGACATGCCGAGCCCATCCTCCACCCTGACCATCGCCGGACGCGATTTCCGCTCCCGCCTGCTTCTCGGCACGGGGAAATTTTCCTCCAATGCCGCGATGGCCGGCGCGCTCGACGCCAGCAGTTGCGAGATTGTCACCGTCGCCCTGCGCCGCGCCGATCTTTCGGGAAAAGGCGACCCTTTCGCCAACATCCTCGATTTCATCGACCCGGAAAAATACCTGCTCCTCCCGAACACCAGCGGCGCGATGAACGCCGAGGAAGCCGTGCGCCTGGCGCGCCTCGCCGCCGCCGCGGGCCTGCCGAAATGGGTGAAGCTCGAAATCCATCCCGACCCGCGCTACCTGCTCCCCGACCCGATCGAGACCTTGAAAGCGGCGGAGATCCTGGTGCGCGAGGGTTTCACCGTCCTCCCCTACATCAATGCCGATCCCGTGCTCGCCAAGCGCCTGCAGGACGCAGGCACTGCGACCGTCATGCCGCTCGGCTCGCCCATCGGGAGCAACCGCGGCATCGAGACCCGCGCGCAGATTGAGATCATCATCGAGCAGGCCACCGTCCCCGTCATTGTGGATGCGGGCATCGGCGCGCCGAGCCAGGCCGCGGAGGCGCTGGAGATGGGCGCGGACGCCGTCCTCGTGAACACCGCCATCGCCATCGCCGCCGATCCCGCCCGCATGGCGCGGGCCTTCAAAGCCGCCGTCGAGGCCGGCCGCGACGCCTTTGAAATCGGCCTCGCCGAGCGCCTCGATGCCGCCTCGGCCACCAGCCCCATCGCCGCCTTCCTGCAAAACGCCTGACCCCCATGCCCCTCCTCGAAGTCAAAAATCTGCGCACCTGGTTTCCCGTCACCGGCGGCGTCCTCCGCCGGCATTTCGATGACGTGAAAGCGGTGGATGACGTCAGCTTCACCATCGAGCCCGGCACGACCGTGGGGCTCGTGGGCGAAAGCGGGAGCGGCAAGTCCACAATCGGGAAGACGATCCTCAAGCTCGTGCCGCCGACCAGCGGGCAGATCCTGTTCGAGGGGCGCGACATTTTGCCGATGAGCGAGGGCGAGTTCCGGCCGCTGCGCCGCGAGATGCAGATGATTTTTCAGGACCCCTTTGGGTCGCTCAATCCGCGGCACACCATTTTCCAGATTGTCGGCGAGGCGCTTGAGATCCACTTCCCCGCCATGAACCGCGGCGAACGCCGCGACCGGGTGGCCGAACTGATGAAGCAGGTCGGCCTGAAGCCGGAGATGATGGAACGCTACCCGCACGAGTTCAGCGGCGGACAGCGGCAGCGCATCGGCATCGCGCGGGCGCTGGCGGTGAAGCCGAAATTCATGGTCTGCGACGAACCGGTCAGCGCGCTCGACGTGAGCGTGCAGGCGCAGATCGTGAATCTGCTCCAGGATCTCCAGGCCGAGCTCGGTCTGACCTACCTTTTCATCGCCCACGATCTCGCCGTGGTGGAGCACATGAGCGACCATGTCCTCGTCATGTACCGAGGCAAGATCGTCGAGAGCGCCAGTGCCGAGGCCATCTACGAGGCGCCGCAGCACGAGTACACAAAGAAGCTGCTCGCCGCCGTGCCGAAGTTCGCCTGAGGCGATCTCAATCTGAAGTTTCCATGACTCCGCTCCTCAGAAAGCTCCTCGGTATGAACTGGATGATCGTCGGCCTGACGATCGGGCTCTGCATCCTCGGGGTGATCGCCGTTTACGGCGCCTCGGCTTTCCGCGAGGACACCTACTGGCACAAGCAGTCGATCTGGGTCGGCATCGGCATCGTGGTTTTCATCGCCACCAGCGTCATCGACTACCGCTGGGTGAAATGGGCGGCGCTGCCGATGTATCTCGCCAGCATCGTTTTCATCATCCTCACGTACACGAGCCTCGGCGAGGAGCACGGCGGGGCGAAGTGCTGGCTGCGTCTGCCGGGCATCGGCACCTTCCAGCCGTCGCAGATGGCGGTCATCGCGGGCATCCTCACCGTCGCCCTTTTCCTCAGCCAGTTTCGCAAGCTGCACCCGATGATGAAGCTCCTTTTCACCGGCGCGATCGTCGGCGGGCCGATGCTGCTCATCCTGAAGCAGCCGGATGTCGGCATGACGCTGGTCTGGGTGCCGGTGATCATGTCCATGCTCCTGCTCTGCGGGCTGCCAAAGCGCTACATCATCTCCCTCCTGCTCATCGCCACCGCGGTGGTTCCGATCGTCATTTATTTCGTCCTGAAGCCCTACCAGTACAAGCGCATCCTCGCCTTCATCGACCCGGCCATCGACCCGCAGGGCGCGGCGTGGGCGATCAACCAGTCGCTCATCGCCATCGGCTCGGGCGGATTTTCCGGCAAGGGATTCATGGCCACCGGCACCCAGGTCGAGCAGGGCTTCATCCCCGGCACCACAGTCCATACGGACTACATCTTCACCGCCATCGCCGAGCAGTTCGGCTTCGTCGGCGGCGTTGCGCTCATCTCGCTCTTTGCCCTGCTCCTTCTCGCGTGCCTCGTCACGGCGCACCGCGCGGCGGACGAGCTCGGCCTGCTCGTCACCATCGGCATCACCGGGCAGATTTTCTTCCACGTCTATCAAAACATCGGCATGACCATTTCGCTCATGCCCATCACCGGCCTGCCGCTCCCGCTCATCAGCTACGGCGGCACGTTCCTGGTCATGGTGATGTTCGGACTCGGGCTCGTGAACAGCATCTGGGTCCACCGCAAGGCGCTGCCCGGCTAGACCGGACGGCTCACGGTTTGGCCGGCGGCTGGGGCGACCCGCCCACTTTCACAAACTGCCCCGGCGCGACTTTCAGAAAGTAAAAGCGCCCGGCACTCCCCGCGTCCTCCCCGGTCTTCGCCGCTTTCGGCCCGGCCTCATAGACCGTCAGGCCCGCGACACTGTCCCGCCCGACGCGGCGCATCTCGGTTTCATCCATGCGCCTCGGCTTTGCGCTGACGGGATAAAGCGGTTGCCCGTCCAGCTTTGCCGCCGCGGGATACGGCGGCGCCGACTCCGCCGGGACCGGGAAATACGCCGTGTCACCCGCCGCCGTCACTTCCGCTGCGGCCTCGATCTGCACGCGGCGGCTGCCGTCGGAAAACGCCTGCCCCGTGACAAACGCGAATGCCGCGAGCAACCCCACGCCGAGCGTGACGGCGACGGGATTTCCCACGGCTTCGGTGTCTGGCGTCTCATTCATCGCGCCAGACCGTAGCGGCCGCCGCGCGCGGTTGCGAGCCCGACGGCGGCGCCACTCCGCATCGCTCAGCCCCGGAGCACGAGCACGGTGATCCCCGCCACCGCCGCAGCCACCGCGGCCGTCAGCATCCACGACTTCCGCAGCGCCGCGGGATCCTCCGTCCGGCTGGTCTCATGGGAGTGGGAAATGGCGCGCGCCAGACCGGCCACGACCGCCCGCCGGTGCCGCACGGCGTCGAGCGCCTTTGGCTGGTTCATCGGCGCGATCCCGCTGTCCGCGAGGATCTGGCCGATCAGGCGGTAGGGATTGGACTTCGCCTTTTCGAGACCGTCATTCTGCCGGTCCACCGCCTCCTTGTCGCGGCTGCGCCCGGCGATCTGGCGCTCGAATGTGCCGTCGCTGCGCGCGAACTGCGCATCGAGCGCGTGCAGTTTTTCCTCCGCCTCCGCGACCCGCGGCCGGCCGCGCGCGATCGTCTCCTCCAGCGCGCGGATGTCATTCATCGCCTGCACGCGGCGCAGCCGCAGGTCGGCCTGCGCATTCGGGATGGCGACCGCGCGCTCACGCACGCGGCTCAAGTCCGCACGCATCTGCGGAGTCATCCGCTCGACGGCCAGCAGTTTCGTCTGCGCCTCGTGCATCTCGGCCAGCTCCCGTTCGAGTTCCGCGATGAGCCCGTCGAAATCGACGTCGATTTTCAGTCGCGCGGCCAGGTGCCGCCCGGCGGTTTCCACCGGCTCCGCCGCGGCCTTCCACTCGCCTTCGAGCGCTCTCCGCATCTCCTCATACAGCTTGCGTCCTTCTGCGCGCTTTTCCTGCCCGTCGCGAATCGCCAGCCCGAGCGCGGCGCTTTCATTGGTCATGCGCAATTGCTCGCGCTCGACGTTTCTCAGCTTGTCGATGTGCCGCTGTGCCTCGCCTTCAAAGTCGGCCTGCTCCCAGCCGAGCAGCCCGAGTTCCGTCTCCGCCTTTGCCAGCTTCCGCAGCGCGAGCCACATGCTCGCGCGGTTGATCTGGCGGTCGTAGATGCGCGCCAGTTCCCTCAGAGCTGGCAGGAAGGGGTTCACCTATTCCTGAACCGCGCTCAGTTTCGCGAGGATGCTCAGATCTTCGAGGGTCGTGGTGTCGCCGGTGACGCTCTTGCCACTCGCGATTTCCTTCAAAAGCCGCCGCATGATTTTTCCGCTGCGCGTCTTTGGCAGCGCTTCGGCGAAGCGCACCTCGTCCGGCGTCGCCACCGGCCCGATGACTGTGCGCACATGCTTCTTCAGCGCGTCGCGCAGCGCGGCGTCCGCCTTCACGCCTTGCTTCACGGTGACGAAACAGACGACGCCCTGCCCTTTCAGCTCGTCCGGCCGGCCGACCACCGCCGCCTCCGCGACCGCCTCGTGCGAGACGAGCGCGCTCTCGACTTCCGCCGTGCCAAGCCGGTGCCCGGCCACGTTCAGCACGTCGTCGATGCGGCCCACAATCCAGAAATAGCCATCCTTGTCGCGGCGCGCGCCGTCGCCCGCGAAGTAGCAGCCTTTCACCTCGCTCCAGTAGGTCTTTTTGTAACGCGCCTTGTCGCCCCAGATGGACCGCAGCATCGACGGCCACGGCTTGCGGATCACGAGCTTGCCGCCTTCGTTGACGCCCACTTCCTTGCCGTCGTCGTCCACGACCGCGGCGTCCACTCCGAAGAACGGGAGCGTCGCCGTGCCGGGTTTCGTCGGCGTGGCGCCGGGCAGCGAGGTGATCATGTGCCCGCCGGTTTCCGTCTGCCACCACGTATCCACGATCGGGCAACGCCCGCCGCCGATGACGTTGTGATACCACATCCACGTCTCGGGATTGATCGGCTCGCCGACCGTGCCGAGCAGGCGGAGCGAGGAAAGGTCGTATTTTTTCGGCCACTCATCGCCCCACTTGATGAAGGCGCGGATGGCCGTCGGCGCGGTGTAGAGGATCGTCACGCCGTAGTCCTCGACGATCTTCCAAAAGCGCCCGTTGTCCGGCCAGTTCGGCGCACCCTCATACATCAGCGAGGTCGCGCCCATCGCGAGCGGGCCATAGACGACGTAGCTGTGGCCGGTGACCCAGCCGATGTCGGCCGTGCACCAATAGACGTCCTCGTCGCGCAGATCGAAGACGTACTTGCTGCTCATGTAGGCGCCGAGCAGGTAGCCGGCGGTGGTGTGCAGGATGCCCTTCGGCTTGCCCGTGGAGCCGCTCGTATAAAGGATGAAAAGCGGGTGCTCGCTGTCGAGCGGCACGGGCGGGCAGTTCGCGTCCACGTATTCCATTTCACGGTGCCACCACACGTCGCGGCCCTCCTCGATGTGGATGTCATTTCCCGCGCGGCGGAAAACGATGACGCGCTTCACCGGATGCGCGCCGCCTTTGAGCGCAGCGTCCACATTCGCCTTCAGCGGCACGATCGCCCCGCGCCGGAAGCCGCCGTCCGCGGTGATGACTGCGACCGCGCCGCAGTCGGCGATGCGGTCCTTGATCGACTCCGCGCTGAATCCGCCAAAGACGACCGAGTGGACGAGCCCGAGCCGCGCGCACGCGAGCATCGCCACCGCGGCCTCGGGGATCATCGGCATGTAGATGAGCACGCGGTCGCCCTTCTTGAGCTTGTTGCGCTTGAGCACGTTTGCGAAGCGGCAGACCTCGCGATGGAGCTGCTGGTAGGTGATCACTCGGCGCTCGCCCGGCTCGCCCTCCCAGATGATCGCCGCCTTGTTCTGCCGCGCCGTGCCGAGGTGCCGGTCCAGGCAGTTCTCCGCGACGTTCAGCTTCCCGCCCACGAACCACTTCGCGTAGGGCTCCTGCCAGTCGAGCACCTTCATCCACTTCTTGTTCCAGCAGAGTTCCGCTGCCTCGCGCGCCCAGAATCTGTCGGGCTTTCTCACCGACTCCTCCCACATCGCGCGATACTGCGCCATGCTGGAGATGCGGGCCTTTTTGGAAAATTCCTTCGCTGGCTTGAAGACGCGGTTTTCGACCAGGTGGGACTCGATGTTATTGCTCATGGGGTGCGTGGAAAATGTGGGGCTCTAGCTACCAGCCGTGCGCGCGGCGGACAATTCAAACTTGCCCGCGCCGCCTCGCGACACGCCGCGCGAGCCAGCCAAAGAAAAGAATTCCGGCGAAATCACCCGCGAGATCGCCCCAGTCGAATGTGCGCGATGGAATCCAGATTTGGGAGATCTCCTCCAGCAGGGAGACAGTGCCCACGATGACGCTGCCGAGCAGCCAGCCGCGCCCGAGGAAGCGCACCTCGCGCAGGCCGAGCGCGAGATTGAGCAGAAACGCCATGCTGCCGATCAGGATGAAGTGCCCGACTTTGTCGCTGCCGGGATGCGCGACGATGAAGCTGGATACGGGGCGAAGGAGACTCCGGTCCGCGCAAAAAATGACGGCGGAAATGAACACCAGCCAGCCGATGGCGAACGCCCAGCGCAGGCGGGTGCGGGGCGGACGCGGGGCGTCTCTCATTCCGCAAACTCCAGGATGCCGAACCGCTCCGGCGTGTGAAAACTCGCGCGCCCCGTGGGCGACCACGCGGTCAGCTCGCGCGGCACTCCGGGCGGGCGGTCGATGCGGCAGAAGTTCGCGCGCCAGCGATCACCCGCGCGCGGCGGCGCGGCGGCGAGACTGAGAAAAGGAATCGCCAGCTCGGCGGTCCACCCGGTGTCGGTCTTCGTCACCGCCGTCCGCAGCCCCTCGCACCGCCACGCGAAATCCTTCGCGTAGCCGCTCCGGTTCCGCCGCAGGACGAGATCGAGGACGGCGTTGAGCGGATTCACCTCGATCTCGAAATAACCCTCCAGATCGCCAGCCGGATCGAGGAATACCTCCACGACTTCCTCCTCGTAAAGCGGCGTGTCGCGCTCCGTCAGCGTCGCCCAGACGGCGGTATCGCTCGCGTGAAAAAGCACCCGCAGTTCCTCCGCATCCCACGCCAGCCGGACGCTGGTCGCCTGCTGCGGCTCCGCGCCGGATACGATCTCGCGGAAGCCAGCCTCCGGGCGTTCCCGCCAAAACTCCGACCCCGCATTCGCATCCAGCGGGCCGGCTTTGCCCCGCGAACAACGAAGCCTCGGCAGCTCCATCGCCCCATCGCCAGATCGCGGAGTCGCCAATTTCCTACAGCGGGGACTTCATCGAGAAAATCATCGCCACCGCCCCGAGGAACGCGAGCACCGCCAGCACCGAAAAGCCGATGATCGCCTTGCCGACCGGATCCTTCTTTTGCTTCTTGGTCTGGAAGGGCGACGCGTTGGCAAAATTCTTCGGGCGCATGCTCGATGAC
>JANOBH010000395.1:0-3309 GCA_031411535.1 Chthoniobacter sp.
GCCAGCGCGGCTGCGGCGAGCTGCTTCACGTTGCTCATGCATGTGGTGCGGCGCGCGGACTCCTGGATCCTGCCGACGACTGGCAGGAGGATGGCGATGAGGATCGCGATGATGACCATTACGACGAGCAGTTCCGTCAGCGTGAAAGCGGCAGCCTTGCTCCGCCGGGCGGATGGCCGGCTGGCCGTGGGAAGATTGCGGGAATGGGCGCGGAGGGCGTTCATGATCTGGTAGGAGCCGGGGTGGATGGGCCGCCTCTCATCAATGTTCCGATCGGGCGCGGACAGCACATTTGCGGAGCATGAATATTTCTGAAATGCCGGGCGGAAGATCGGAGTCGCAGACGCGCCGTCGCGGAAAAAATGGCGGCAGAGCCGTTCCCCAGAACGGCTCCACCACCGAAGTCTGGGTGGACGTGTCGAAACACTCCGGGCCCGTCCTTCTTTTCGCCCGGGACCCCGTCAAGAACCCCTGGAAAAGTTTTCGCGTCCTACCCGCGCCGGTTGCGGCGGGTGGCGAGACCCAGCGCACCGATCAGCAGCAGACCGAGGGATCCTGGCTCGGGCACTACGCCTGCGCTGAATCCCGCAAAGGGTGGCGGCGTCTGTGAAAACGTGACGACGGCGCCGGCGCCGATGTTCAGCGCCGCCAGCGTCTGGCTGGTGCTGAAGTTGGTCGTGGCATTGGCATTCACCGTCGAGGTGCCGGTGCCGAGCGCGTTGTTCACGTCCGTCCTCCCGGCGCCCGTCGTCAGCGTCCCGTAGGTTTGCGCCCCGTTGATCTTGAGCGTGCCGCCGCCGGTTTTTGTCAGCGTATTGCCGGCGCCGCTGATGGCTCCCGAAATCGTCAGGTCGCTCGCGGCGGCCACATCCACCGTGCCCCCGCTGGCTCCGATGGCGACCGAGCGGTTCGCTCCCAGATCCACTCCCGCTCCGGTGTCCTGCAGCGTGCCGCCATTGATCGCGATTGTGTTTGTCGCCGAGGCGTCGCCGAGGTGGGCGCTGGCGGCGATGCTCAGGATGCCATTGGTTATGGAGGTCAGTCCCGCGTAGCTGTTCGTGCCGGTGAGCCTCATGAAGCCCGCACCCGCCTTGGTCAGACCAATCCCCAGACCGGCGTTCTGGGTGATGGCTGCGGAGACGAGCAGGTCCGTCGCCGCCGGGCCGTCGGCGACGGTGAAGTTGATGTTCGTGTTGAGGTTGTCGTTCCGGAAGATCACCCGGCCCTCGATCGCCGAGGTCGCGGCGCTGGCGAGGGTGTTCACCGCGGTGGTGCCGCCAAAGCCCGAGCCAAAGGCAAACCACTGGGCCGCTGCCGGGCTGCTCACGCCGCCATTGGCGCGCATGGTCCCGCCCGTCAGGTTGTAGGTCTGGTTGAAGCCCTGGTCGCCATTGACCACGTCGTCGAGGAGACCCCCGTTGATGTTCACCGTGTCCACCCGCACGCCGGTGTTGTAGCCCAGCGCATTGGCGCTCGCCAGTTGCAGGGTGGCTGCGGCGCCGATGTTCACGGTCCCTCGGATCACTCCCGTTCCCGTATCGGCGCCATTCAGGATCAGGGTTCCGTTGTTCACCGCAGTCCCGCCGGTGTAGGTATTGGCTTGGTCGAGGGTGAGAGTGGCGGCTCCGGTTTTGGTCAAACCGACCGCGCCGCCGCCAAGGCCGGCGCTGTCGGCCAGCACCGTGGAAATCGTGGTGGCGGCGGTCACGTTGAGGCCAAGGAAGGAGCCGGCTTTCAGGCCGTTGTTGGTGATGGCGGCGGTCAGATTGGCGGCGATGGTGCCGACATCCGCCGCGGTGAATTCCCCCGTTCCTCCGACGAGCAGACCGAGCGTCGCGCCGGAGTCCACGCTGATGTTTGCCGCCGTCCAGTCGGCCGCGGTGTTGTTGTAGAGCGAGAGCTGTTTGCGGAATTCGAGCTGCCCACCCTGGATGGATGTAGTGCCGGTGTAGGTGTTGGTGGCCCCGAGTCCCTGACTGAACGCGCCGGTCTTCACGACGTTTATCACGCCCAAACCCCCACCACCGACGATGAGGGTGTTGCTGGAGGATTTGTCGGCCGTCGGGTTCAACGTGAGGGTTGAGGGAGTGCCCGTGTTCATGTTGATGATGCTCATCGCGCTACCCCCAGTAATCAGGCCATTCAATGACTGACCATAGCCGGCGAGATCGAGCGCGGCCCCGGCGGCAGTGGTAGCGAAGCCGGAGATGGTCAGGTTCGTCGGCAAGCCATTGGTGATCCCGAGGCGGACACCTGCGTAGCTTCCCGGCGTAGCCAAGCCGGTGAAGACCGTCGAATCACCTCCAAAGGAGTTGCCCGCGTTCGAGAGGGTGACGAAGTCACCAGCGGTGCTGCCTGCACGGAACAGGATATTGGCGGTGGTGACGCCTGTCCCCTGAGTAATCGCACCGGTGAGGGTCAGTTGCGCTCCATCCTGGGTGCCGATGCGGGAGGTTCCGTTGCCGCTCAGCTCGATATCGCCGGCAAAGGTGTTGTTGCCGCTGACAGACTGGATGAAACCGCGCTGGGTTCCGATGAACGCCCCCACGTTCACGGGACCGCCGACCCCTGAGCCGGTGATCTTTTCCGCCATGGAATAGTTGATCGATCCCGAAAAGCCCAACTGACTCGTCGTGACAGCGGGCGACACCGGCACGCCAATGATCGTGGTCCCGTTCCCAGCGCCGATGGCACCGAGGGCACCGTTGGCGGTGACGAGGAGGCCGGCCCCCGCGGTGCCGGACGCGTTGAGGAGGGTGGTGCCGGTATAACTGTTACTCGAGCTGCCGAGCGTGAGCACGCTGCTGGTGACATCGATGCCGCCCGAGGAGGAAATCACGCCGTTGAGAGTTTGCAGAGCGCCCGCGCTGGTGAGGACACCCGCGCCGCCGATGGTCCCGGCATAGGTCTGGGTGCCGCTGGCAAGGGTGAGGGTCTGCAAGGCGTCGATGGACACCGCGCCGCCGGTCGCGCCGCCGCCGGTGAGCGCGCCGATGGTTTCGCTGCCGACCACCTGGAAGGTCGCGCCTGCGGCATCGGCGATATTGACGACGCCCGCGGCGCCCGTATTCGCGAGGGCATTGCCACCGCTGACTTGGAGCGTGCCGCCGTTGATTTGAACGGCGGAAGTAAGGATGGAGCCGGTCACGTTGAGGGTTCCGCCGTTGACTTGAACGGCGGAGTTGAGAAGGGAGCCGGTCACATTAAGGGTGCCCGCGCTGACGGTGGTCGCGCCGGTGTAGGTGTTGGCAGTGCGGAGGGTGTGCTTTCCGCCGGGGGAGTGGGTTAGCGGAAGACCGGGGCAGCGCA
>JANOBH010000396.1:0-3584 GCA_031411535.1 Chthoniobacter sp.
GCCATAGCGTGCGGCACTTATGGACATTCCCCCGCAGTCACGTCCGCTCTTCCTCATCGGCATCGGCGGGGTGATCGCGGGTGCGGCGCTCGGCTACATGGTGCGGGGCGATGCGCCGGCGGCGGGCGGCGCGCACGCGCCCGATGAGGGCCGGAAAAAAGTCGCGCTGAGAGCTGACGATGGCGGTGGCGTGTATGGCGGCGCGGAGTCGCGACGGGCTGAGGAAGGCGTGGCGGGCGGGGGCGACGGGAAGGTGGACTTTGTGACGGAGATGCGCGGGGCGATGCGGCAGGTGGCGGAGTGGGACCGGCTGCGGCGGCTGCACGCGACGATCGACCGGCTCGATCCGGCGGACATCGAGGTGGCGGCGTCGCAGGTGCGGCTGCTGCCGACGGGGCAGCGCTGGCAGGTGTCGTGGATTCTCGGAGAGCGCTGGGCGGGATTCGATCCTGCTGCGGCGATGGCGTATGCGCGAAAACTGGGGCGGGATCAGGGCGGCGCGGGAATGATCAGCGGGGTTTTCCAGAAGTGGGCGGCGGTCGCGCCGGATGCCGCGCGCGAGTGGCTGGAGACGCTGCCGCCGGGGCAGGAGCGCACGAGTTTTTCGCAGACACTGCTTTCCGCGGTGGCAAAGGGCGATCCGGCGGCGGCTCTGCAAATGGCGGCGCGTCTAAACGTGGGCGCACGGGAGAGCTATCAGATCGGGAACATTTTCAGCCAGTGGGCGGCGGACGATCCCGTCGCCGCCGCTAGCGCGGCGCTGGCCATGCCTGCTGGGAAGAGCCGCGAGAGCGCGATGAGCAGCATCGCCAGCAACTGGGCGGCGAAAGATCCGGCGGCGGCGATCGCGTGGGTCGGCCGGCTCACTGAGCCGCGCGCGCGGCGGAGCGCGCTCTCGTCCGCGGTGTCGGCGTGGGCGCAGACCGATCCCGCCGCGGCCTTTGCGTGGGCGCAGTCAGTCACCGAGGACGCGGCGACGCGCCGTTCGCTCATCACACAAGCGCTGAGCGCGTGGATGAGCAGTGATCCGGCGGCGGCGCAGGTGCAGATCCTGGCGCTGCCACCAGGCGCGGAGCGGAATGCCGCGCTCTCGTCGGCGATCTCGAATCTCGGGCGGCAGGATCTTTCCACCGCGCTGAGCCTGCTCGGCGCGCTGCCCGGCGGGCGCGTGCGGACGAACGCCGCGCGCAACCTCATCTACAACTCCGAGGCCACCACCGACCCGCAACTCGCCAACCAGCTCTATGAGATGCTCCCCGCGTCGGATCGGAGCAATATGGCGTCGAGCATCGCGAGCCGGATGGCGCAGAACGACGTGCCGGGGGCATTGCAGTGGGCGGCTGCGCTGCCTGCCGGCGAGGGACGGAGGGAGGCGCTCAGGAGCGTCGCGCAGAGCTGGGCGCAAAACGATCCGCGGGCGGCGGTGGAGTGGATTCTTCAAAACGATCCGCCCACGAAGAATTCGAATACGCTAAGCAGCCCTTTCAGCACATGGATGAGCGCGGCGCCGGATGACGCGCTGAACTGGGCGATGGCGCTGCCCGCGGGCACGACTCGGGACGCGCTGAGCGCGAACGTCGTGTCCCAGATGGCGGGCAGCGATCCCCGGCGGGCGCTCTCCATTTACTCGACCAAGCTGTCCCCGGAAGCGCAGGCGAACGCGGCGTCCGGTCTGGCCTCCGCGTGGGCGCAAAACGAGCCGGCCGCCGCGGCGGCGTGGGCGGCGCAACTGCCGGCCGGCAACGCCCGGAGCAATGCGCTGAGCAACATCGTGAGTCAGTGGACCGACGCTGACCCGGTGGCCGCCGCTGCGTGGCTGGACCGCCTGCCCGCGGGGACCGAGCGCGATTCGGCGATCCGCACTTTTTCCTCGAAGGCGATGGACGCTGATCCCGAGGGCGCGATGGCGTGGGCGGCGACGATCGCCAACCAAAACCAGCGGACGAATCAGATCGATAATCTCGCGCAAAACTGGCTGCGCAACGAGCCGGCCGCCGCCCGGCAATGGATATCGCAGACCGACCAGCTCACGCCCGAGCGGAAGGCGCAGCTTTTGAAGCGGGAGTAAAAGCGCCGGCCGAAGAGCCTTTCCGCTGGCGGGCTGGAGCGCATCGCGTGGGAATGCCGGGACGGTGGAATTCTCCGCTCGCTCTGCGCTGCTTGCGCGACCGATGTGCGACGCCCTAGCGTGCGGCGCACATGGACATTCCCCGGCAGTCGCGCCTGCTTTTTCTGATCGGTACCGGCGGGGTGATCGTGGGCGCGACGCTCGGCTATCTCGTGTGGGGAAACGCGACGACGGCACGCGTGGGAACCCCGCCCAATGAAGGCCGGGGAAATATCGCGCTGCGGGCGGAGGGTGGTGACGCCGCGTCTCGCCGCGCGGAGACGGCGTCGGGAGAGAAAGGTGTGGCGGCTGAGGGCGGCGGGACGGTGGATTTTGTGGCGGAGATGCGCGGGGCGCTGCGGGAGGTGACGGAGTGGGACCGGCTAAAGCGGATGCACGCGGTGATTGATCAACTCGGGGCGGCGGACATCGAGGTGGCGGCGTCGCAGGTGCGGCTGTTGCCGTCCGGGGAGCGCTATGAGGTCGGGGCGATTCTCGGGGAACGCTGGGCGGCTTTTGATCCGGTGGCGGCGCTCACGTTTTCAAAAAAGTGGGGCGAGGATGGATGGGGGATGGTGCGCGGGATTTTTCGGAAATGGGTGACGGTCGCACCGGACGAGGCGCGCGCGTGGGTGGAGGCGCAGCCGCCAGGGGGAGAGCGCACCGGTTGCGCGCTCGCGCTGGTCGCGGCGGTGGGGCGGAGTGACCCGGCGGCGGCGGTGGCCATGGCGGTGCGGCGTGGGGCCGTCCGCCAGGGCGGCTGGCAGATCGACGACCTTTTCAGCGCGTGGGGTGCGGAAGCGCCCGCCGCCGCGGCCAGCGCGGCGCTGGCCCTGCCTGCGGGCGACGCTCGCGCGAGCGCTCTGGGCCAGGTCGTGCGCGGCTGGGCGGAGAAAGATCCCGCGGCAGCCTACGCGTGGGCGAAGTCGTTCGGCGAAGATGCCGGGACGCGCCGCTGGCTGATCGAGCGAACGCTGGAGGCGTGGATCAAGAGCGATCCGGCGGCGGCGCAGGCGCAAATCCTCGCGCTGCCCCCCGGCGCGGAACGCAGTGCGGCACTCCGCTCGGCGATCGGGCATCTCCACGGGGCGGATGAGCTTTCCAGCGCGCTGGCCCTGCTCGCCGAACTCCCCGCCGGCGACGCGAGGTCGAGCGCCGTGCGCGATCTCATCGGCAACTCCGAGGCCGCCAGCGACCCGCAATTAGCGCAGCGACTCTACGAGATGACGCCCGTGGGGAGCCGCCGGGAGATCGTTTGGGACGTCGCGCGCCGCCTGGCGGAGAGGGACGTGCCCGCAGCCTTCCAGTGGGCTGGGGCGCTGCCGGAGGGGCCGGTGCGGCAGCAGGCGCTGCACAGCATCGCGTATGAGTGGGCGAAAAAGGAGCCGCGCACCGCCTTCGACTGGCTTTTGAAAAACGATCCGCCCGCCGCTGGCGACAACACATTGCAGCGTCACTTTTCCGAATGGAGCCAGGC
>JANOBH010000397.1:0-12127 GCA_031411535.1 Chthoniobacter sp.
CGCGGCGAGGTGGTTGTCCTTCACCATCACCATGTCGTAGAGCCCGAAGCGGTGGTTCACGCCGCCGCCCGCGACGACCGCCGCCTTTTCCAGCGCGCGCAGGCCGGGTGTCGTCTTGCGCGTATCGAGGATGCGCGCGCGTGTTCCCGCGACGGCCTCGGCGAAGCGGCGCGTGAGCGTGGCCGTGCCGGAGAGGCGCTGGATGAAATTCAGCGCCACACGCTCGGCGGCGAGGATGGAGCGCACGGCGCCCGCGATTTCGAGGACGGTGTCGCCTTTCTCCAAAGCCGCGCCGTCCCCGCGCACGACGCGCACCGTGAGCTGCGAATCCACGCGAAGGAAAACCTCCGCGCCCGTACCGACGCCCGCGGCGACCGCCGGCTCCTTGGCAAAAATGCGCGCGCGCCCCGCTTCGGTCCCGACAAAGTAACGCGACGTGAGATCGCCCGACCCGAGGTCTTCGGCGAGAGCGATGGCGATGGGATCGTGCATGCGGATGGCGGGGCTGGAAGTGCGCTGTGCCAAACCTGCCGTCTCCTCCGCCCGACGCTCAACCCTCAACTTTCACCCGTGCTCCCACGATGCGTGGACGCGCAGGTGCGCGTCCCTCCGCGGAGGCTACTTCTTTGGCAGCGCGTCGTAGGCTTTCAGCACGTCCTCGGCCTGCTTGTCGGTCGAGGCGCTGAGCTGGTTCCAGACGCATTTGCCGTCCTGAATGAGAAAGGACTGCCGCTTCGCGATGCTCCCGAGCGTGGGCACGCCGAACGCCTTCGCGACCGCGCTGTCGCTGTCCGCGATAAGCGTGTGCGGCAGCTTGTACTTCTCGGCGAATTTTTTCTGCGACTCCGGTTTGTCGCCGCTCACGCCGAGCACCTGGATGCCCTTTTTCTGCAAGTCGCCCCAACTGTCGCGGATGCTGCATGCCTCCTTGGTGCAGCCGGGCGTGTCAGCCTTTGGGTAGAAATAGACGAGCGTCGCGCCCTTTGCGTACACGTCCTTGAAGTTCACGGTCCTGCCATCCTGATCGACGGCGCTGATCTCCGGCGCGGCGGCGCCGACGGCGAGCGGTTCGGCATGGGCAAAGGAAGCGAAGCCGAGGAAGGCGAGGAGGGCGGAGAGGGATTTGAGTTTCATGGTGTGGGAAGGTTCGCGCCGCGGCGCGGAATTGGATGCAGTGGAGTAATCGCCGCGCGCCTATTTGCTTAGCGGCAGCCAGTCGAGCACGCGCCGGATTTGAGCGTCCCAGTAGCCCCACTCGTGGGTGCCGGGGCTCTCCTCGCAGGTGGCTTCGAGTCGCAGGCTTTCGAGGTGCTTTTGCAGCGCCCGCTGCTCGCCGATGAGTCCATCCCCGGTACCGCAGGCGAGGAAGAGTTTCGGCCGCGGCCCCGCCGATGCGGCGAGATTTTGGGCGAGGAAAAAGAGGTCGGCGTCCGTGCCTTCAACCTTCAGCTCCGGGCCGAAGATGCCGACGTATTCCGCGCGGCTGATCAGCGCGCCTTCGCGGCCGGCCTCGCGCACGCGGCGCGCCATGTCGAGCGCGCCGGAGAGGCTGGCGGCGGCGGCGAATCGGTCCGGCCTGCCGAGCCCGAGCCGCAGCGCGCCGTAGCCGCCCATCGAGAGCCCGGCGGCGAAGCGCTGCTCGCGCTCCGTGGCCAGCGGGAAAAACTGCTCGCACAACGCGGGCAGCTCCTCGCTGACGAAGGTCCAGTATTTTCCCCCGGAGGCCATGTCCTGGTAAAAGCTCCGCCCCACGGCCGGCATGACGACGGCGATGTTCTTCTCCGCCGCGTAACGCTCGATCGAGGTGCGCCGCATCCAGATGGTGTGGTCATCCGACAAGCCGTGGAGCAGGTAAAGCGTGGGGTATTTCCCGCGCCGCTCGCCGCCCGCCATGCCGATCTGCCGCACCGTCGGCTGCGGGATGAGGACGTGCGCGGCGCAAGTCAGACCGAGGGACTCGGAGAAAAAGTGGAAGTCGATGAAGGCCACGGGAAGGTCGGGTGTCGGGGGTGGGGTGACGCGGATTTCATTCAGCGCATCGCAGGCAGGCCGGGGGCACTCACCACCCGGCTTTCAACTCTCGATCCGCGCCTTCGAGTAGCCGAAAAAGCTGCGCCTTTTGATCATCTCCGCGACTTCCTTTGGCACCATCGTCTCCCAGGTTTCGTCACGGGCGGCGATGCGCTTGAGCACGTCGCGCGAGAAGATGGGGAGGTACTCGGGCTTGAAGTTGTCGAGATGCACGAAGCTGCCGCGGTCGGCGAGGTAGCCATAGAGCTTGCGGAGGTCGGGCGCGACTTCGAGGGTTTCGACCGTCTGGAGGCTGCTTTCCTCGTTCGGGCGCAGGGGATAGACAAAGAGCCGCAGCTCGTTTTTGAAAAGCCGTCCGAACGACTCGAGGATGCCGCCGGGGAGCTGCGTGTAGTATTTCTCGTCGAACAGCTCGATGAGGCTGGCCGCGCCCATGACGATGCCGACGCGCTCTTTCGTCCGCCAGGCGAGGTAGGCGGCAAGGCGGTAGTACTCGAAGTAATCCGAGATCAGCACCGTGAAGCCGCACGCCGCAAGGAGGTCGGCGCGGGCGAGGAAATCGCGGCGGTCCACCTCGGCTCCGCCGGCGAGCAGATTGCGCATGGTGATCTCCATGAGCGGGAGCACCTGCTTGCCGGCGACGGCGGGATCGGCGGTGAATTTCTCCAGCGCGGCGTGGAGCATGTCCACATTCACATGCGTGACCGGACGGAAGCTTCCGCGCTCGACGAGGACTGCCTTTTTGTGAAGCACCTCGCTCGGCTGGAGCACGGCGTGATCGGGGCCGAACATGGCCGCGCCGCTCAGCCCGAGCTGCACGAGCTTGAGCGACATCAGCCGGTTGTCCACGTAGCGGAATTCGATGCCCTTGAAGTCGATGAGGTCGATCTCGATGCGGCCGGTGGTCAGCTTGTCGAGCAGGCTCTCGACGAGCTGCTCGGGCTCGTGGTGGAGGAAAAACGCGCCGTAGAGCAGGTTCACGCCGACGATGCCGAGCGCCTCCTGCTGGAGGGACGCCTCGGCGTCCTGCATCCGCACATGGACGATGATCTGGCTGGGTTCGTCATGCGGGTGCGCCTGGAATTTGATGCCCATCCAGCCGTGGCACTCATTGCCGCCTTTAAAGCTGCGCGCGACGACCGTGTCGGCAAAGGCGAAGAACGCGGTGTTGTCGCCGCGCGTCTCGTTCAGACGGTCGAGGTTGAGCTGAAATTCCAGGTCGAGCATCGACTGGAGCCGCTGGCGGGAGACGTAGCGCTGCGTCTCGCCGTAGATGGCGTCGCTCACCGTCATGTCGTAGGCCGACATGCTTTTCGCGATTGTCCCCGCCGCGCCGCCCACGCGGAAAAACCAGCGGACGACCTCCTGGCCCGCACCGATCTCGGCAAAGGTCCCGTAAAAGCGCGAGTCGAGATTGATCTTCAGCGCCTTCTGATGCGTGTCGAAAGTGCTTTCGCGGGTCGTCATGGCTCGCGAACTAAGCAGGAGCAGTGCGAGGCGGCGAGCGCGGAAGTGGAAAGCCCGGCGAAACGCGGCCCGCGCTACCAGTCGCGGCTCCGCAGCTTCTTCACCGCGGAGCGGCGCTTCTTCCCCTCGAGGATGCGCTCCTTCACGCCGCGCGGGCGCTTCGAGTTCTGCCGCCGCTTTTTCTCGATCTCCGAGCGGCGCGCCGCGCGCTCCTCACGCCGCGCGCGCTCGATGGCATCCAGCAAGCGGTCCCACGCGAGCTGGCGGTTCATGGACTGCGAGCGCGTGTCCTGCACCGTCACGGCCACGCCGGTCGGCACATGGCGGAGCAGCACGGCGGTGGAGACCTTGTTCACGTGCTGGCCGCCCGGCCCGGAGCTGCGGGAGAATTTTTCCTCAAAGTCCGCCGCGTCCAGCCGGAGCTGCGCGAGGCGGGCGGCCTTGCGGGTGTGGAAATCGGACGGCGCGTTCATTTTTCAGCCGTGAAAATGCGCCGCACAAACAGGCCGCACAAGTGCCCGAGCGCAACGGCAAGGAGCGAGAGCGCGACGGAGAGCATCACATTCCCGCCCGCTGTCGCCCAGCGGCCGTCCCGCGCGAGATCGAACGTCTGGAGGCTGAATGACGAGAAGGTGGTGTAGCCGCCGAGGATGCCGACCATCAGGAGCTGCTGCTTCCAAGGCAGCGGCCCGAGCGCGGCGATGAAGCCGATGAGAAACGAGCCGGTGACATTCACAAACACCGTCCCGAGATGCGGCGCACCGAGCCGGTCGCCCATCACGGCCGCCAGCCAGAAGCGCAGCACGCCGCCGAGCGCGCTGCCAAGGGCCACGAAGAGATAGGCATTCATGCGCATCATCAAAAGCGGGAGTTTCGCCGGAGGGCGAGCGGCTTCCTCGGCAAAAGCGCCCGCCGCGTGAAAGGGGCGGGAAATCGCTCCATCGGACATGGTGTGGCCGCGTGCGGAATCCCCCCTTGCCCACAGGCGTCCCGGCTGCTAGTTTCGCGGCCCTTTTTCCAGAAGAAAACCATGAGCACACCCAAGCAATCCACCGAACCGACGACGAAGCCTGCGACGCCCGAGCGCGGCGTCACCATGAGCGGGGCGGAGATCCTCGTCGAATGCCTGATCCGCGAGGGTGTGGACACGATTTTTGCGTATCCCGGCGGGGCCTCGATGCACATGCACCAGGCGCTGACCAAGCGCGAGGACGTGCTGCGGACGTATCTGCCGCGGCATGAGCAGGGCGGCGTCTTTGCGGCGGAAGGCTATGCGCGGGCGACGGGCAAGGCCGGCGTGGTGATGGCGACGAGCGGGCCGGGCGCGACGAATCTGGTGACGGGAATCGCGGACGCGTATCTGGACTCGACGCCGCTGGTCGCGATCACGGGTCAGGTGCCGCAGGCGATGATCGGCAAGGGTGCGTTTCAGGAGACGGACGTCTTCAGCGTCACGGCGCAGATCGTGAAGCACAATTACCTGGTGATGGATGTGAACGACATCCCGCGGATCGTGAAGGAGGCTTTCCACATCGCGCAGTCGGGGCGTCCGGGCCCGGTGCTGATCGACGTTCCGAAGAACATCCAGCTCGCGACGACGCAGCCGATTTTCCCGACCGAGGTGCATCTGCGCGGCTACGCACCGATCCCGCACGCGGACGACGTGGCGCTCAATGAAGTGGTGGGGCTGATCCAGTCGGCGAAATGCCCGATGATCTACTGCGGCGGCGGCATCATCTCCGGCGAGGCGAGCGCGGAGCTGATGGAATTCGTGGAGCGCACCGGCATCCCGGTCGCGACCACGCTGATGGGCATCGGCTGCTTCCCCGAGACGCATCCGCTTTCACTCAAATGGCTGGGAATGCACGGCACCGTGTACGCGAACAACGCGGTGAACGAGGCCGACCTGCTGCTGGCCATCGGCGTGCGGTTCGACGACCGCGTGACGGGCAAGATCAGCGAATTCGCCAAGCACGGGACGATCGTCCACATCGACATCGACAACTCGGAGATCAACAAGAACAAGGTCGTGAAGCTGCCGATCCTGAGCGACATCAAGTATGCGCTCACGCGGCTGAACGCACTGCTGGAAAACGCCGGCAAGAAGCGCGTGGAGTCGGGCTTCGACGCCTTCCCGGACTGGTACACGAAGATCTACGCGTGGAAGGAGAGCTTCCCGTTCACCTTCAATGACACCGAGGACGTGATCCAGCCGCAGTACGCCATCCGCCTGCTCTATGAGTTGACGAAAGGCGAGGCGATCATCTCCACCGGCGTGGGCCAGCACCAGATGTGGGCCGCGCAGTATTATGACTTCACGAAACCGCGCACGCTGCTGACGAGCGCGGGGCTGGGCTCGATGGGCTTTGGCTATCCCGCGGCGCTCGGGGCCAAGGTGGCGTTTCCCGACAAGCAGGTCATCGACATCGATGGCGACGGCTCTTTCCTCATGAACGTGCAGGAGATGGCGATGGCGCACGTCGAGGGGATCAACGCCAAGGTGATGATCCTCAACAACCAGTGGCTCGGCATGGTCATGCAGTGGGAGGACCGCTTCTACAAAGGCAACCGCGGCCACACCTTCCTCGGCAACCCGAAGAACGCCTATGCCGGCAGCCTCGAAGACCCGACCGGCATCTACCCGGATTACGTGAAGATGTGCGCGGGCTTCGCCGTGAAATGCGAGCGCGTGATGCACAAGAAGGATCTCGCCGCCGCGATGCAGCGCATGCTCGACGCAGACGAGCCTTACATCCTCGATGTCATGGTGCCCTACACCGAGCATGTGCTCCCGATGATCCCCGCAGGCGCGACCTACAAGGACGTGATCTACGAGGGCCGCCAGACGCTGCAGGCCGGAACCGGGCTGTAAGGCGGCGGCGGTTTCAGCCCGGGCGGGCCATGCGCGCGGTCAGGCCGCGCGCAGCAACGTGTCCACATTGGCGAGCATGCCGCGAAGCTCCCGGCGGAAAACGTGCCGCTCCGGCTCGACTACACCGCGCGCTTTCGCGGCGTTCACAAATCCCGACGCCGGCCGCCCGGACTCCTCCCAGTGCAGCAGGCTGCCGAGCCCGGCCTTTGTGACCTGGCAGTAAAGCGTGTGGTCAAACTCCGCCTCGGGATGCACCTCGCCGTCGTGGATATGCACCGTCGGAAAAAAGAGCCGCTCCGGCGTCGCGGTGGGAAACGAAAAGGCCATCGGATGAATCCGGCCCGCGCCCTTCCGGAGTTGGAAAACCGCGAAGCCATACTTCGCATACTGGCCCAGCCGTTTCCACACGCCGTCCGACAGCCGGAAGCGCGGATCGAGCCGCGCAAAATCGCGCACCGTCGGAACGAACGACGCGACGAAGCTGCCGACCCTCTCCACTTTCAAAGTCCGCACCTCCGCCGGCCGAACGGACTTGGCTGCGCCGGCCAGGAAGCTCCTCTGCGCGAAGCCAGCCGCCAGATCCTCGAAAAAAACCGGATAGCCTTCCAGATTGATGAAATCGACCGCGTCCTCCGCGCTGCCCGCGGCGACCGGAATCGGCAGGATCATCGCCAATGCCTCGGGCGCTCCCACTTTCATCCCATAGACCAGCAACTGCCGGCCCTGCCGCGCGTGGCGGGCAAAAATCCCCGTATCCGCAACGAAATCGACCGGACGGCTGAAGCAACACATGGCCCGCAGCTTACCCATGCCCGGCCCGGTTTCGCACTTTTTATCGTCAGCAGTTGAGGAATGCCCGCCGCCGGGCGACAATGCCGCGCCTCCAATGCCATCCCCCGCACGCCGCCTCGCCTTTTGCCTCGCCGGCCTACTCCTTTCGGCGCATCCCGCGCCGGCGCTGATCATCTACGGCACAGGCCCCACCGACGTAAACAACGCGCTCAACGTCCTCCCGCCGGACACACTCCCGCCCAATGGATCGCCGGCTCCCAACATCGCCCGCATCGGCCTCTTCAACGCCTCCGGCGTCTATCTCGGCAACGGCTACGTCCTCACCGCCAACCATGTCGTCGTCGTGGACAGCGGCATCGTCATCAATGGCGTGAGCTACAACCGCGACCTGACCTTCACCCCCCTCCAGATCACCGAGGACGACCCCGGCACTACCGACTACGTCGATGTCGTCGATCTCAAGCTCATCAAAATCCTCGGCAACCCCGGCCTGCCGCCGCTGCCCGTGGTCCAGAGCCTCCCGCTGAACTACTCCACCGCCAGCGACATGAATGCCTCTGCCACCATGATGGGCTGGGGCTTTGGAAAAGGAGCGATCGTCCCCAACAAAGGCTGGCAGTGGGGAGACAACTCCACCCAGCTCCTTCGATGGGCCACAAACGCGACGATCCCCACCACGAACACCGCGAGCTACAGCGGCTATCAGTACGACGTGCTCCGCACGGATTTCAGGCGCTCCCTCGGCCCCAATACCGCGCAGATCACCCAGGGCGACTCCGGCGGCGCCCTCTTCCAGCAGTTCGGCGGCGTGTGGAAACTCTCTGGCACCGCGACCACCACCCTCAGCTACCAAGGCGGCGCCTCCCTCTACGACGGCCTTTCCCCCGCCCCGGGTGGCGACCAGCCGGACTCGGCTGAATACGTCCGCCTCTCCCGCTACGCCCACCTCATGCGCGCCGAAAACTGGGCCAGCGCCAAGCTCGGCAACGCCGCCGCCCCGCTCACCGCCGACACGGATTTCGACGGCATCCCGCACCTCCTCGAGTACGCCTTTCACACCGACCCCACTCTCGCCTCCGTCGCTGCGCTCCCGCAGCTCGGCATGGAGGGCGGCTTCCTCACCCTCACCTACACCCAGCTCCTCTCCGCGACCGACCTCAGCTACGTCGTCCAGGAATCCACCGCCCTCGCCAATCCCCTCGGCTGGGGACCGGCCACGGTGATCGAGGAAATCGTCTCGACCAGCGGCCTGACGCGGATCGTAAAGGCGAAGGTCGCCATCGGCGCCGCCACGCAGAAATTCCTCCGCCTCCAGGTGAGCACCGTCCCGTAGCCGCGCGCTACCGCCCCCCGCTCTGCTCGTAAAAGCGCCGCCGGGCGGTGATGTCCTCAATGTATTTCCGCGTGGTAGGGAAATCCATCGCGCGCATCAGGTCCGCCGCCGTCGCCTCCTCGCCCCGCTCCGTCGCAGCGATCCAGCGGTCCACACGCACACGGCCCGCGTTGTATTCCGCGAGCGCAAAGGGCACCGCATCCGCCTTCTGCTTCCAGCGCTCCAGCGCCCTTTTGAAATACCACGTCCCCACCTCCAGATTCGTCTTCGCGTCGAAAAGGTCCGTCGGCACAAACGTCTCGATCTTCTCCGCCTTCGCCCAGTCCTGCGCCGCCGCCTCACCCACCTGCATCAGCCCGCGCTCCCCGCTCGTCCCCACCTTCGCCGGATCGAATGCGCTCTCCCGCCAGACCATCGCCTTTACCAGCCGCGGATCGAGCCCGCGCTTCCCCGCCGCATCGGCGATCATCGCGTCGTAGGCCGAGTAACGCCCCGCCGCCAGCCACGATTGCGCCTTGTACGCCGGGTCGGGTGCCGTCCACAGCACCAGCCCCGCCGCCGTGAAGGCGGCGAACAGCAGCAGCGTGAAAAGCGTTTTGAAAAAGCGCGGCATGAGGTCCGCGGAGTCAATCCCCGGCCCTGGGAAACTTCGACAAAAAAACCGCGCCTTCTGATTTCACCCGCGTCCGCGCCACGCACCGGCAGGATAAATCGGGATCTATCTCGCACCATTGCTGCTTCTCAGGGAAGAAATGCACCGCCCGTTCCGTCAAATCCCAGTGCCCGGCTTTCCCAGCCGCAGGCCGGCGCCCGCGACGCAGGGTTTCACCCTCGTGGAGGTCATGGTCGCCATGGGGCTCATCCTCTTTTCTCTGGTCGGCATCTACACCATGCAGGCCCAGAGCCTCCGCATCGTCCAGTCGGCCCACGATTCCAGCGGAGCCAGCCAGGTCCTCCAGCAGCGCCTCGAGCAGCTCCGCGCCAATCCCTACGACACAATCGTCACCGCCACCGGTTTGACCGCGCTCATGACCGGCTCCTCCGGCGGCACACGGGCGGAGCAGGTGATGACCGCCGTCAAAAACTTTCAGGAATCGGTGAAAGTCTCGCGCTACGCCCGGCCCGGCGTCACTCCCGCGCCCGCCGGAGGCAGCTTCACCGTGGTCCGCACCGGGACCTCGGCCTCCAGTACCGGCACCCTCACCACCCTCGTCGCTGAATCCGAAGTCAAAGCGCAGCTCACCGTCCAATGGACGGACCGGCAGGGCGCCCACCGGCGCGAATTCAGCACCATCCTCAGCCGCGGCGGAGTCAGCGCCGCCGGGATCAGCAAAACCCCGGTCACCGCCTCCGTCCCGCTTCAATGAGCACTCCCGCCGCACCACACCAGCCGCACATCCGTCGCGGCGGCTTCACCCTCCCGGAGCTCACTGTCTCGGTCGCCGCCAGCACCATCGTTTTGGGCAGCCTCATGCTCGTCATGATGAGCCTCAGCCGGAGTTTCGACGCCGCCGAAAAATACTCCCGCTCCCACGCCGCCCAGATGCGCGTGATCGACGCCATCGCCCTCGACCTTCGCAATGCCACCGCCATTGCCACCACCACTTCCACCACCTCCAACCCCGCCGCCGTGGGCAATACCAGCGCCAAATTCAGCTATGGCGGGTCCAATACGCTCAACCTCACGGACGGCACCTACGACTCCGTCAATCAGCGCGTCGGCGCCCTCAACGGCCCCAGCACCTACCTCACCTTCACCTTGCCCGGCGTTTACAAAAGCAACACCGCGTCCTCCACCGACTACCGGAACGTCACCACCCTCATCAGCACCGGCACATCCCTCCGCTACGGCACCTCCGCAGGTGTCGCCGCCGACGTCACGGTGCAGTGGCGCAAAAGCTACGTCAGCGCCTACGGCAGCGAATGCTTCATCCGGCGCGAGGCCGGCGTGGACCGCGTCTTTGTGGAAAAGGCCGAGCTGATCGACGTCAGCCTCACCGCCCAGTCCGACGGCAGCTTCGTCATCAATTCCGCCGTCATCCCCACTTTCAGCAACCGCCGCAGCCGGACCACGCTCCGCGAAATGAGTTCCGACCGCGTGATGCTGCGCAACCCAAGACGAGACTAAGTCATGAAACCCGCCGTCACACCACGCCACCCCAGCCGCCGCCGCGCCTGCGACCGCTCCGCTGCCGTCACCATCGTCGCGCTCGTCTCGCTGCTCGTCATTTCCTTCGCAGCCGCCGCCGTCCTCCGCACCGTAGTGCCCCGCTATCATGTCACCTACCAGACCGCCGGCTGGCAGGAGGCCCGCCTCGCGGCCGAGGCAGGCGTCGATATCGCCATCGAGCGGCTGAACAAAAACGCCGCCACCGTCACATCCGCCAGCGCGGACTGGGTCGGCTGGAAACAGAACGCCACCACAGCCGCCACCGGCTCCATGCTGGCAAAAGGCAGCGCCACCGCAGTCAGCGGCGTCACCGCGTCCGGCAATGCACTCACTGCCACCGCTCCCATCTATCTCGACAATGTCGATGTCTCCCCCGCCGTCGGCACAGCCGCCGCCGTCGATGTAGAGCTCACCGCCCTTTACCCAAACCCGGACGCCTCGATGACCAACCCGTGGATCCGGATCCGCTCCATGGGCACAGCCGCCCTCCCCGGCCCCCCGCGTGCCGCTGCGGACCGCATGGACACCGCACTCCGCCGCCTCAGCCTCCGCTCCCCGATGCGCAGCCGCCTCGCCGCCTACGACGTGCTCACCACCACCACCGTCCCTTTCCCCAATGCCTCCCGCATCGTCGAGGTCATCGCCCGGCCCGTCGGTCTCTTCAAAAAAGCCATCGTCACAGACCAGGGCCTCACCCTCGGCAACAGCAACGGCTGGCAGGTCAACAGCTACGACTCCTCCGACCCCAACAAGTCCGGCACCGGCGGCGTCTATCCCGGCGACAGCAGCCCGAAGATCCAGCAGAATGGCGACATCGCCTCCAACAAGGCGCCCGCCACACCGACCACCTACGGCGCGCTCATCGCCGCCAATGGCGCGACCGTCCTCGGCAACGTCAGCACCAATGGCGGCGACAATCCCGCAACCCCGACTGTCTTCGAAAACATCAGCGGAGCCGGCGGCATCGACCCCAGCCGGATCACATCGGATTACTACGACCCACTGAGCGCGGTCACGGTTCCCACACCCTCCAGCTACCGGCTCAAGCCCGCCTACGCCTCCGGAGCGGCATTCCCGGCCAGCGGCAGCACTACCACCGATTACTACTACCGGGTTTACTCCAATGAGGCCGCGCTCGGCGCCCTCACCGTCAGCGGCACGGGACGCATCACCATCATCATCGACGGAAACTGGAACATCGGCAGCGGCAACAGCGCCGTCGTGCAGATCCCCTCAGCCGTCCAGGCCACCATCTACGTCAAAGGCAACATCGACTTTGGAAACGGCGCCGTGAACACCAACTCCAGCAGCAGCAAGAAGGCCGGCAACCTCGTCATCTACGGCGCGCCGGACCCGAATGTGGACGGCACCCTCCCCGCGCGCACCCTCAGCGCCAGCGGCAATCCCGAAATCGCCGCCGCATTCTACGGCCCGAGCTACGGCGTCACCCTCAGCGGCAACG
>JANOBH010000398.1:0-3594 GCA_031411535.1 Chthoniobacter sp.
CCTCGCGACGATCGCCTTCATCACGCCGCTCATCGGCCTGCTCGGCACCGTCGTCGGCCTCATCGAGGCGTTTGTGAATATCTCGACGCAGAGCGGCTTCGCCGGCGCCACGGACATCGCCAGCGGCATTTACCAAAGCCTGCTCACGACGGCGGCGGGACTCGTCGTCGCCATTCCGTGCGCCGTCGGCTACAGCTACCTCTCGTCGCGGGTGAATGCGCTCATGCACGACATGGAGCGCGCGGGCATCGAGATCGTGAACCTCATCACCGAGCACCGCTTTGCGCCGAGCCCGGAGATCATCGACTTCGGCGCGCAGTCGCGGGCCGTGAAAAAAAGCGCGGAGTAACCCCTCCACGACCGCTTTCCCTGCCGGCATGAAACTCACGCGCTCGCTGAAGATTCCCGTCTGGCTTTTCAGCATCATCCCGCTGGTCAATGTCATCTTCCTCGTCGTCGTCTTCTTCGCGCTGAGCTCGCGCTTTGTCCTCCAGCCGGGGATGGCGGTCACGCTGCCTGCCTCCTCCTTCACGCTCGCCCCGCGCGACGGCGCGCAGATCATCAGCATCACCTCCGCGCCGGTCTCCGCCATCTATCATCGCGACCAGCGCGTGACGCTCGACGAACTCCGCCAGCGCCTCACCGAGAGCCGCGCGAAAGAGCGCTCCGTCATCATCAAAGCCGACAAGGACACGCCCTACGCGCTCGTCGTCCAGATCACCGACGAGGCGCTCCGGCTCGGCTTTTCCGTCATCCTCGCCACGGGCTCTGAGCGGAGATGAAAGCGGATGCGCCAGCCCCCGGCCTGACCTTCGACTGGCCGCGTCGCGGAGGCTTCCCCTTCATCCTTTTCGGCTGCCTCGCCGCCTCGCTCTTCGCGCACGCCGCCACGTTCTTTCTTTTTCAGGTCGCTGATCCGGTTCGCACCTCCCTTCCGCCATCCGCCCCGCAGGTCAGCCTGCTCACGCCATCCTCGCCGGAGGCCATCGCGCTGCTGCACTGGATCGACGCGCAGGACCCCGCGCTCGTCGCCACCGCGGGCAGCGTCACGCCGCCCGGCCTGTTTGAAATCCCCTACCGCCCCTCCTACGCCTCCATGCGCACCGCGCCACTCGGCCCGGTCGAGCCGCAGGTCGTGGTGCCCTTTCCGCCCGCCCGCGATCCCATCGCGCTGATCACCAGTGCAGACGCCCGGCCGCTGCCTCCCGCAGCCGCCGTCGTCCCCCATCCCACCACGGTTGGGTTTTCCTCACCGCTCGCCGGCCGTGCCCCCATCCCGCTCCCGCCGTTCGCGGTGGCCGTACGCTCAGCCGAGCCAGCCGAACCCACGCGCCATCTCATCGGCGTCAGCGCCAGCGGCGAGGTGCGCTTCATTTTTCTGCAAAGCTCCTCCGGCAATCCCGCCCTCGACGACCAGGCCGCCGCACACCTGCTCACGCTCACCTTTGCAGCCGCCGAGTCCCCGGTGACCTGGGCCACAGCCACCGTCACCTGGGGCGACGACGCCTATGGGGAAAATCCGAAATCCGAAATCCGAAATCCGAAATCGCAGTGATCCGCGTCAGCCTCAGCTACCTCGTCCTCATCTATCTGCTCCTCATGCTCGGGCCGATATTCTGCGCGTGGCTGTTCAATGAGTGGCGCCGCCAGCGCCGCGAACGCGCCGCGTTTCGCCACGTCCTCCGCTGCAAGCTCTGCGCCTGCGAATACGCCGACGCATCCACCACCATCCTCCCCCGCTGCCCCCACTGCGGCTCGCTCAACGAGCGCCACGGCTTCTCACGCCTGTAGCGAGAAAGCGCCCGCCCGTCCGCAGCTTCAGCGCGCCGGCCTCGCGCACGCACTTTCCACTTCCCCTTTTTTTTCCCGCTCCCCAAGCTCCGACATGGCAGCACCCACTCCGTCCTCCGCCCTCGACAGCGCTTTCTACAAACCCGCGGACACTTTCTTCCGCGAGCACGCCGGGCTCGGACTGACCTACGACGACGTCACCCTCGCCACGCTCTACTCCGAGATCCTGCCGCGCGACACGAACCTCGAAACCCAGCTCGCCCCGAGCATCCAGCTTCGCATCCCCGTCATCTCGGCCGACATGGACACCGTCACGGAAGCCCCGATGGCCATCGCCATGGCGCTCAATGGCGGCCTCGGCCTCATCCACTGCAACCTCTCCGAGCGCGAGCAGCTCAGCCAGGTCTCGCGGGTGAAAAACAACGTCCACGGTCTCATCCAGGAGCCCATCAAGATCGCCCCCGAGCAGCTCATCGGCGATGTCCTCGCACTCGTCGAGCAGCGCGCCTTCGGCTTCCGCACCTTCCCCGTCGTGGATGAAAAAGGCACGCTCCTCGGCCTGCTGCCCGGCCACACCGTCCGCCCGCGTTACGCCGCGATCAAAGTCGCCGCCGCCATGACCCCGCGCGCCCAGGTCCACACAATCAATGAGCGCGAACTCGGCACGAACCCCATCGCCCGCGCCGACAAGTTTTTCTCCGAGCACATCGGCATCCACAAGCTCCTCGTCGTCGATGACGCCGACCGCCTCCGCGGCCTTTTCACCATCAGCGACATCGAGCGCATCATGCAGGAGCGCCACGCGCAACTGAAGCCGGCGCGCGACGAAAGCTTCCGCCTGCTGTGCGGCGCCGCCGTCACCGCCACGCGCAATTCCACCGGCGAGCTCGACCGCGACCGCATCCTCGCCCACGTCACCGGACTCGTGGAGCGCGGCGTCGATGTCGTCGCCGTCTCGACCGCGCACGGCTTTAGCAAAGGCGTGGGCGACACCGTGCGCCTCATCCACGCGCAATTCCCCGACCTCCCCATCATCGCTGGCAATGTCACCAGCGCCGAAGGCGTGGAATACCTGGCCGAATGCGGTGCCCGCATCATCAAGATCGGCCAGGGGCCCGGCAGCATCTGCACCACCCGCATCGTCGCGGGCGTCGGCATTCCCCAGCTCACCGCGCTCTACGTCGCCTCGCGCGCGGCGGAGGCGAAAGGCGTCACCATCCTCGCCGACGGCGGCATCACCAAAAGCGGCGACATCGTGAAGGCGCTCACCCTCGCCCACGCCGTCATCTGCGGCGGCCTGCTCGCCGGCTGCCCCGAGGCGCCCGGCTCGCTCATGGAGATCAATGGCAAGCTCTACAAACAGTACCGCGGCATGGGCAGCCTCGCCGCCATGCAGGCCGGCAGCGCCGCGCGCTACGGCCACATCGGCAAGGACGCCGTCCGCAAAGTCGCCGCCGAAGGCGTCGAAGCCCTCAAGGAAGTCAGCCCCCCGCTCGACGTCGTCCTCACCCAGCACGCCGGCGGCCTCCAGAGCGGCATGGGCTACCTCGGCGCTGCGGATCTCGGCGCGTTGCGCAAAAACGCCCGCTACATCCGCGTCAGCCCCGCCGGCCAGCGCGAAAGCGCCCCGCACGACATCGTCGAGGTGAAGACGGGGAGCTGAGAGGGCGTCTAAAAACTCAAATTGCGAGTCATCCTGAGCGGAGTTTTGGTCGGCTTTGCGACCAAAACGCAGTCGAAGGACCCCGTGGAATCTCCGATGACGCCGTTCGTGGCACCACGGGATCCTTCGACTGCGCTTCG
>JANOBH010000399.1:0-1707 GCA_031411535.1 Chthoniobacter sp.
ATCCGCCCTGCACATCACGCACCTGAATCCGCTGCCAAACGGACTCGAAAAAATCTTCGAGGCGTTCACCCACGTCGTCGTGGTCGAGTTGAACGACGAAGGCCTTTACGGCTACGGCCAGCTCGCCGCCGTCCTCCGCGCCCGCTTCTGCGACCCGCGCATCCGCGCAGTCACGAAGACCGACGGCCTCCCGTGGAAGGTAAAGGAGATCCTCCAGCGGACGCTGACCGTGACGCAATAACGAAAGCCCCTGCGCCTCCGAACCACCGGCACCGACACCCGACTCTCAACCGTCAACTTTCAATTCTCCCAATGAGCACCCTCACAGCCCCCCTCCCCCGCACCACCGCCGCCGGCATCCCCGTCCCTGACCTGCTCGATGCCGACCGCAAGGCCCTCACGAAGAAAGACACCGCTGCCGACCACCCGACGTGGTGCCCCGGCTGCGGAGATTTCTCCGTCCTCGCGCTCTACTACAAGCTCATCGAGAAGCGGAAAATCTGGCACGAGAAAATCTGCACCGTCGCCGGCATCGGCTGCTCCTCGCGCTTCCCATACTTCGTCCAGGCGCACGGCGCACACTTCATCCACGGCCGCGCGCTCCCCTTCGCCAGCGGCGTCTCGCTTTCGCGCCCGGACCTGCACGTCTTCGTCTTCGGTGGCGATGGCGACGCGTTTTCCATCGGCGGAAACCACTTCAGCCACACCGCGCGCAAAAACGTGAAGCTGACCTACGTCGTCATGGACAACCAGGTCTATGGCCTCACGAAAAAGCAGACCTCCCCGACCTCGCCTATCGGCTTCAAGTCGAAGACCGACGCCTGGGGCTCGACCGACCGTCCGATCAACCCGATGAAACAGGCCATCGCCGCCGGAGCCACCTTTGTCGCCCGCAGCACCGCCACGAATATCCCGCACCTCCTCAAGACGATGGAGGCCGCGATGGACCACGACGGCTTCTCCTTCATCGAATGCCTCAGCGAGTGCATCGAGTTTTTCCCCGGCGCATTCGACGCCGCGAATCCGCGCAAGGGCGGCACCTTCTTTGAAGTCCCCGCCGACCACGACGTGACGGACGAATACGCCGCGTACAAGCTCGCCGACGCGCCCGGCTCCGGCGCGTTCGGCATCTTCTACCAGGTCCAGCGCCCGACGAAAAACGCGAACGAGGCGAAGCTCGTCGCCGAGCACCGCGCAAAGGTCGAAGGACTCGCCGACTGGGAGATTCTGAAGAAGAACTTCGACCGGATGAAGTAGCCGCGGCTTCCCAGCGGGCACGTCAGCATTCGCCCGCCGCCGCCAGTCTGGCGACCTACGCGCAGCGACGCCGTGCCGCGAGGCCCAGCGCCCCGACGAGCAGCAGCGCGAGCGAATCCGGTTCTTCGTTCCGCCCGGCGCAGCCGTCTGCTAGATGATCCGCGTGGAAATCCCCGACACCGCTTCATTCATCGCCCGCTGGCAGAACTCCGGCGGCGCGGAGCGTGCGAACTATGCGCTCTTTCTCACCCAGCTCTGCGACCTGCTCGGCGTCGCACAGCCCGATGCCACCAAGCCCGACGACGCCGACAACGCCTACGTCTTCGAGCGCAGCGTCACATTTCATCACCCCGACGGCTCCACCAGCACGGGCCGCATCGATCTCTACAAGCGCGGCTGCTACGTCCTCGAAGCCAAGCAGGGCGTCGAGAAACGCGAGCAGGAGGCCGC
>JANOBH010000400.1:0-3483 GCA_031411535.1 Chthoniobacter sp.
CGGCATTGTCGGCGGCACTCCCCAGCGCCGCTGCCTCCATCCAGCGCCTCTGGCAAGACCCGCCTACTTTCCTACCCTGCCGCGATGTTCCGCAGCACGGCGCAGAGCGCGCTGATCTGCTTCGGGGTGTGGCGGGCGGAGAGCGTGACGCGCAGGCGCGCGGCATCGCGCGCGACGGTGGGGAAGCGGATCGCGGGGACGAGGAATCCTTTGTCCGCAAGGAGCTGCGCGGCTTCGAGGGCGGCCTCCGCCTTGCCGACGATCACCGGCACGATGGCGCTCTGCACTTTCCTCTCGCCGGAAAAAAGCGCGGGCATCTCGGTGGCGAACTGCGCGAGATTCTGCCGGAGCTGCTGGCGGCGCTTTTCGCCTGCGGGCGAGAGCATCCACTCCACCGCCGCGCAACCTGCCGCAGCCACCGCCGGCGACGGTGCCGTCGAGTAGATGAAGCTGCGCGCTCGGTTCACGAGCAGCTCGATGAGCCGCCGCCCGCCGCACACGTAGCCGCCGCTCACGCCGAGCGCCTTGCTGAGCGTGCCCATGTGGATGTCCACGCCGCCGGCGAGCCCGAGTTGGTCCGCGAGACCGCGCCCGTGCGTGCCGATGACGCCGACGGCGTGCGCCTCGTCGAGCAGCAGCAGCGCGCCGTAGCGGCGCTTCAGCTCCACGATCTCGCCGAGCAGTGCCCAGTCGCCGTCCATGCTGAAGACCGATTCCGTGACCACGACCACGCGGGCCTCGGGAAAGTGCTCGCGCGCCCACTGGAGGTGGCTTTCCAGCCTGCCCATGTGGTTGTGCGGGAAGACGCGGAGGTGCGCGCCGCTGAGCCGCGCGCCGTCGATCAGGGATGCGTGGGCGAGCTTGTCCAGGATGATGACGTCGTCCTTCCGGCACAGCGCGCCGAGCGTGCCGAGCGCGGTGGCGTAGCCGCTGGAGAATGTGAGCGCGGCTTCCGTGCGCTTGAACTCGGCGAGCTTTTCCTCCAGCCGCACATGCGGCGAGAGCGTGCCGCAGACGAGCCGGCTCGCGCCCGATCCGACTCCATACTGGTCAATCGCCGCCTTCGCCGCCTCGCGCAGCGCGGGCTCGGTGGCGAGCCCGAGGTAGTCGTTCGACGAGAAATTGATGAGCTTTTTTCCCGCGAGCTCGACCGTGGGCTGCTGCGGCGAATCCATCTCGCGGAGGGATCGCAGGAGCGCCAGGTCACGCAGTTCGGCGAGTTCGGCGGCGATCGTCTGGGACATGGGCATCGTGTATGGACAACCGGCGAAGCGCGGAAGTCTTATCCCCGCCGCAGCGAAAAAGCCGCGGCAGCTAGCTCGACAGGCCCCAGGCGAGGAGCTTGTAGCTGTCCGTCGTGATGTCGCGTCCGTCGCCGAGGACCACGACGATGACGTGACGACCATCGCGGCTGGCGCTGGAGATCAGACACCGGCCGGCCGCCTCGGTGTAGCCGGTCTTCATGCCGTTGCAGAAGGGGTAGTACTTCAGGACCTTGTTCGTGGTTTCAAACACGCGGGTGCGACCGTCGTTGTAGCGCCAGAGCACGGATTTCTGGCAGACCATCTCGCGGATCGTGCGGTTGCGGTAGGCATGCAGCGCGACCTTTGCCATGTCGCGGGCGGTGGAAAACTGTCCGGGCGCGGGGAGGCCGTTGGGGTTGATGAAGTGGCTGTTTCGCATGCCCAGCGCGGCGGCTTTCGCATTCATCTTGTCGGCAAAGTCCTCGACGCTCCCGGCGTTGTCGCGGGCCAGCGCGCGGGCGACGTCGTTCATGCTGTGGACGAGGAGGACATTCAGAAAAGCGCGGCGCGTATAGACGTTGCCGGGCTTGATGTAGAGCATCGTCGGCTCGACGTGGGTATCGCTCGCCTCGACTCGGACTCGCTCGTCGAGACCGCCGTCCTCCGCGACGATGAGGGCGGTGAGGAGTTTCTGGGTGCTGGCCACGGGGCGGCGCTGGTCGGCATTCACCTGATGGAGCACCTGGCCGGTGGCTGCATCCACCACGATGACCGAGCCGGCGCTGACCTCGGGGACGCCGTCGAACTGCGGATCAAGCGGAAAGGTCGCAGCCGGCGCGGGCTTCTTCGCCACCGCAGGCGCGGGCGCGGTTTTCTTGGTCGTCTTCTTCGTCGCGGCGAGCGCGGAGGGCGCGCAGACGAGGAGGGAAAGGGCGAGGCTGAGGATGGTGGCTAGGCGCTTCATGCGGCGCGAAGTAAAAGGCGGCCCGCGGTTTTCGCAAGCCGGGATGCAAAGCGCGGGCCGCGGATGCGCCCGTGCGCTACTCCTTCGGGTCGGCGAGACTTTTCGCCACGTCCGCGTCGGGTGCGCCGCCGAGGTCCAGCGACCTCTGGTAATGGCGGCGCCCCAGCTCGACGGCGGGCGGGTTTCGCTGGAGGTAGAAGACCGCGAGATTGAAATGCGCCTCCGCGTAGTCGGGCTCGATCTCGATGGCCTTGCGCAGCTCATCCTCCGCGCCGGAGAGCCACCCCTTTTTCCCGACTGTGACACCGAGATACTGGTGGACGGTCGCGTTCTTCGGCTCCAGCAGCGCCGCCTGCGCGAGCGCGGCGAGGGCGGCGTCGAGCTTGTCCTGATCGTAGGAAATCACGCCGAGGATGAGCCATGCGAGGCCGGCCTCGGGCTGGGCGCGCACGACTTTTCGCAAAAGCTTCTCGGCTTCCGCATACTGCCTTTGCCGGTAGGCGACGAGGCCGAGATTGATCGTCGTCGCGACATTGTCCGGGGCGAGCGTCAGCACTCTTTGAAAGTCCCGCTTCGCCGCGGCGAGGTCGCCTTTTGACATCGCCGCCATCGCCTTTTTCGCGAGCTGCTGGGCTTCGTCGGAGACCTGTTTTTTTCCCGGCTCATTCAGCTCGGCGGCGGGGCCGACGCGGAATCTGGGCGGCTCCGCGCCGTCGGCGAGCGGAACGGAAAGCAGCAGCGCGGCAAGCAGGCGCGCTCTCACCTGGCGGAGCCGAGTTCCCGCGCACGCTCCGTGGCGGCACGCACGGCGCTGAAGAAAGCGGAGCGCAATCCCGCGGCTTCGAGCGCCTCCAGGCCCGCGATGGTCGTGCCGCCGGGGCTGGTGACCTCGTCCTTGAGCGCCGCCGGATGCCGCCCGGTCTGGAGCACCATCCCGGCCGCGCCGGAGACGGTCTGCGCGGCGAGCTTCAGCGCCAGCTCCCTCGGGAGGCCCATGAGCACGCCCGCGTCCGCCATCGCCTCGATGACCACATAGATGTAAGCCGGCCCGCTCCCGCTCAGGCCGGTGACGACATCGAGCAACTCCTCCTTCACGCACACGACTTCGCCGACCGCGCCGAAAATCTTCTCCGTCAGCGCCGCGTCGGAGCCGGTCGCCGTCGCGCCGAGCGCGTAAGCCGCCGCGCCTTTGTGGATGAGCGCCGGCGTATTCGGCATGACCCGCACGATCCGCACGCCCGGTCCCGCGGCTTCCTGCAATGCGCTGATCGGCAG
>JANOBH010000401.1:0-1897 GCA_031411535.1 Chthoniobacter sp.
CGGGCCCGACGTGCAGCGGCAGGTGGTGGAGCATCATCTCGCTCACGGTGGCATCTCGCGGTTCAAAAAATTCGCGCACATCTACGAGCACATCCTTCGACGGCCGATGCCGCCGGGCGAATCCGAGCGGCTCGGCGAGCGGTTCAGCGAGCTCGTTTTCGACGAAGTCGTGAAAGCCGGGTGGATCCCCGGCGCACCGGAGTTCCTCGCGGAAAACCATGCTCGCTACCAGTGCTTCGTCGCCTCCGGCACCCCGCAGGAGGAGCTGGACCGCATCGTCCGGCTGCGCGGCCTGGAGCAGTATTTCGCCGGCGTCTTCGGCACGCCCGCGACGAAGGAGGAGATCACGCGCGGGATCTTCGCCCGGCACGGCTTCGCCGCCGGCGAGACGCTTTTCATCGGCGACGCGCTCACCGATTTCAACGCCGCCAAGGCATGCGGCACCGGCTTTGTCGGCATCACCTCGGGCGGCACCGATCCCTTTCCGCCCGGAACCACCGTGCTGCCGGATCTGCGCGGCCTCGCCGCGCTGCTGTCCTGATCGAAAGCGCGGCTCAGCCTTTCACGAAGCGCGCATTGAAGACGCCGTTGGTGGGCTTCGTCAGCGGATTCGGCACCCGGCGGAATCCCGCCGCCTCGCACAGCGCCTGCACCGGCTTCTCGCTCTTGTCCTGGTCGATTTCGATCATCACCTCGCGCAGGCCGGGTGTTCGCAGCGTTTCGCCCAGGCCCTCCACGGCGATCACTTCTAGGCCGTCGATGTCGAGCTTCAGCAGCGTCGGCGATGCCAGGCCGAGCCGCGTGCGGAGATCGTCGCCGCGCGCCGCGATCACGCTCTGGCGCAGCTTGCCACCTGCCTCGCCGACCTGATGCCCAGCCGAGCCGGCGCGCGGATCGATGACCGCAAGCGCGGTCGGTGCCGTCGTGTCCGTGAGCCCGGCGCAGACGGGGAAGACCTGCAAGGTGACCCCGTTGAGGACGATGTTTTCCCACAGGTGCGCAAAGTTCGGGATGAACGGCTCGAACGCGATGACGCTCACGCCGGGGCAGAGCTTGGCCGCCAGGATCGAGTAGGCTCCGACATTCGCGCCGATGTCCCACAGCACGTCGCCGGGCTTGAGCGCGGTCTTCAGCCACTCGACCATGTCCGGCTCGCCAATGTAGCTGGCCTGCGCGCGGTTGTGATACTCGAACCACGTATGCACGGAAAAGGAGACGGTGACGCCCGTGCCGGGAACCGGCGCATCGATCACAATGGGCGGCTGCTCGAGCCGACGCTTGAAGTATTGGTATTTGAGGAATCCGCTGAGCGATTTCATGCGACGTCTTGGGGGGAGGGCGTGGTAGCCGGCAACTGGTTTTTAACGTATTTCACGATCACGGATGTTCCGAACATGCGGAGCGGCATGGGCGCATGCTCCAGCCACCGCATGGTTCCGAAGAGCGGCTTCAGCAGGGATTGAATTCGGTTGCCTCCGTGCTCGAAGGTCGGCCACGCGTAGTCCACCGCAGCCCGCTTCAAGCCGAGCGGGACAAACAGATTGTCGAGGTCGCGGACCTTGAACACCCGTGCCTTCCCCCACTTTCTGTGGAGCCACGGCAGATAGGTCAGCAGCGGCGCCCGCGACGTCTCGAAGCTTCCAATCGCCATGCCGTGATTCTCGCAGGGAAACCACCGGTTCGGCACGGTGATGATCAGTTCACCGCCGGGACGAAGCACCCGGTGAATCTCCCGCGCCGTGCCCGCCAGATCGGCCACATGCTCCAGCGTTTCGATCGTGACAATGGTGTCGAAAAAATCCGCCGGAAACTCCATCGCGGAAGCCGACATGATGGAGCCGGTGAACTTTCGACCGGAGGCGGCGCGCTGGTTGAACGTCCCGATATAGTTTTGCTG
>JANOBH010000402.1:0-4150 GCA_031411535.1 Chthoniobacter sp.
CTCGAAGCCTGGTGGGCCGACGCCCTCCGCCAGCACCACGGCGTGCCCGAGCTGGATCTCCCCGAGTGCGCCGCCGAGACCGCCGCCCTCGCCACCCGCCACACCTCCCCGCAGCTCCTCCGCAAGACCGCCGCCCTCGAGGCGCTCCGCGAAAACTTCAACCGCACCGGCGTCCAGGAGCCCCTCGCGATCGAGTGCGCCTTCCTCGCCGCATTCGGCTGAAAGCGCCCGCTCCGCCGCGTGATCGCCGCATCTGTACGGGAAGCAGCCAGCTTCCCCCGCTGCCACGCACACTCAGCCGAATCAGCACAATCGCGTTTTTCATCGTTAACGCAGAGACGCGGAGGGCGCAGAAAAAAGTCGCTGGAGCGTTCACCCATTCATCGGTGCCGGCGCAGGAGCGCCATGCCTGACGCGCAGGAGCGCGTGGCTCCGAGGGGGAGCACCGGAGCCAAGCGCTCCTGCGCGCCCACGTGGCGCTCCCGCGCCCGGACTCCCGACTTGTTTCACACTCTCCAAGCAACGCCTGCAGCGATCACCCTTTGCTGATTCCTATTCCAGGAAAGATAACTCCCGGCAATCTCTGCGCCTTCTCGGCTCTGCGTTAAAAATCCAACTGCTCCAACCGCATGGATTCGGCTCAGTACGGCGAGCGCAGATCGACCGGCGCCACCCGCTTCGAGCGCATTTTGATATTCAGCATTTCCACCGCAAAGGAGAACGCCATCGCGAAGTAAATGTAACCCTTCTCAATGTGCTGCCCGCAGCCATCGGCCACCAGCACCACGCCGACGAGGAGGAGAAACGACAGCGCCAGCATCTTGATCGTCGGGTGCCGGTTCACGTAATCGCTGATCGTCTTGCTCGCGATCAGCATCACGATCATCGCCAGCACGACCGCCGCGACCATCACCTCGATATGCTTGGCCAGCCCCACCGCCGTGATCACGGAATCGAGCGAAAACACGATGTCGATCACCACGATCTGCGCGATCACGCTCGCCAGCGTGGCCCCGCCTTTCGATGCCTTGGCATGGTCCTCACCCTCCAGCGTGCCGTGGATTTCATTCACGCTTTTCCACAGCAGGAAAAGCCCGCCTCCGAGCATCACCAGATCCTTGCCCGAAACCGAGTGGGCGAAGATTTTGAAAAGCTCGCCCGTCAGCTTCGTGAGCCAGAAAATCGAGAAGAGCAGCATGACCCGCGTCACCAGCGCGATCATCAGCCCCAGCGTCCGCGCGCGGCCCTGCTTTTCTGGCGGGAGCTTCCCCGCGAGGATCGAGATGAAGATGATATTGTCGATCCCGAGCACGATCTCGAGAACGGTCAGGGTGAGGAGGCTGATCCAGAAATTCGGATCGGTCAGAAGGGCGGCAAGCATGGGCGCGGAGGAAACAGCACGAGGCCGCGGGCGGCAAGTCGGAATGGGCGCCGTCGGAATTGAGAGTCTGCGAGACTTTGAAATAAGTCCGGGCGCAGGAGCGCTCGGCTCCGCGCGCGACCCCTCGGAACCAGGCGCTCCTGCGCGCCCGGCCCGGCTCCCTAGCGCTCTCCATCCGCCAATTTTCAATTCTCAATTCTCAATTTTCAATCTCCACTCCCCCAATGCGCCGCCGCCATTTCCTCCGCTCCCTCGCCCTGGCCACCCTCGCCCCGCCCGCCCTCCGCGCCGCGCCCTCCGCCGACCTCCGGATCATCGTCGAGCGCGGCGCATGGGGTGGCGCAGGACCCGCGGACATCACCAAAGTCGCCGAGTCCGCCGCCGCTGAGATTTGGAAATACTGCCCGCGCTCGCGGATCGAGGGCATCCGCATCTACCACCGCCCGGACTACCCGCAGACAGACTTCGAGCGGACGGGCGACGGCTGCGTTCACATCGGCCTCGCTTCGCAGGACACGCGCTGGTCTCAGTTCGCGTTTCAGTTTGCCCACGAGTTTTGCCACGCGCTCGCCCAGCACAGCGAAGCCGGCATCCGAGGTGCGCATGAACAGCGGCATGTGAACCTGTGGTTCGAGGAATGCCTTTGCGAAACCGCCTCGCTCTTTTCCCTGCGCCGCATGTCAGAGAGCTGGCGCACCCGCCCGCCATATCCAAACTGGCGCAGCTACGCGCCCGCGCTCGCCCGCTACGCCTCGGACCGCCTCGGCCTCCGCGAGCACCGGCTCGCCGCCGGCGAAAACTTCCGCGCGTGGTTCGCGCAAAACGAGCCCGCCATGCGCGCCAAAGCCGAGCTGCGCGAAAAGAACACCGTCGTCGCCTCCCAGCTCCTCCCGCTCTTCGAGTCCGCACCGGAAAACTGGGAGTCCGTCCCCTTCCTCAACCACGGCCCGCGCGTGAAAGGAAAGAGCTTCGCCCGCAAGCTCGCCGACTGGCAGACCGCCAGCCCGCCGGCACACCGCCCATTCATCGCCCGCATCGGCGCGGTCTTCGGCGTGCCTGTCTAAAACAGCCCCTGGATCGCCTTCGTCCCGAAATCCACCAGCGGGAACGGCCGCCCTTGCGGCCCCGGCAGATGCGTTTCGAGATCCAGCCCGAGCGACTTGAAAATCGTCGCCACGATCTCCTTCGGCTGCACCGGATTCTCCGTCGGATACGCGCCGATGTCGTCGCTCTTCCCGATCACGCGCCCGCCTTTCACCCCGCCGCCGGCGAATGAAACCGTCCAGCAATTCGGCCAATGGTCGCGCCCGCCCGCCGGGTTCACCTTTGGCGTCCGCCCAAACTCCGCGAGACACGTGACCATCGTCGTGTCGAGCATCCCGCGCTGCGCCAGATCCTCGATCAGCGCGCTGTAGCCCTGGTCGTACATCGGCGCCACGATCTCCTTCATCCCCGCGATCGACGTGAAAGGCTTCGAGCCGTGGATGTCCCAGGTGATCTCGTTGAAGACCGTGATGAACGTGTTCAGCGTCACAAACCGCACGCCCGCCTCCACGAGCCGCCGCGCCAGCAGGCAGCACTGGCCGAAGCGGTTCATCCCGTACCGCTCGCGCACCTTCTGCGGCTCCTTCGTCAGGTCGAAAGCCTCGCGCGCCTTCTCGCTCGTCATCAGCCGGAATGCGGCGGCGAAATTCGCGTCCATGAGCTGCGCATCCGGGCTCGCCTCAAAGCTCCGCACCGTCCCCTCGATCGTCTCCCGCAGCTCCCGCCGCCGCGCCAGCCGCGCCTCGCCGATCTCCGCCGGCGGCAGCAGGTCCGGCACCTTGAAGTCCGGCTTCGACGGATCGGCCATGAGCGCGAAAGGATCGTACGCCTTTCCAAGAAAACCCGCGTCCTGCCCGTGCGGCATGTTCCCGCCTGTCGGCCCCATCGGCTCCGGCAGGACGACATGCGCCGGCAGTTCGTTGCGACGCCCCTTCAGAAACTCCAGCGCGCACCCCGCGTGCGGCGTATTGATCCCGCCGGTGAAAAGCCGCCCCGTCTGCATCATCTGATGCCCCGTGTCATGCACCGCCGCCGCCGTGTGATACACGCTGCGCACGAGCGAGAATTTGTCCGCCACCTTCGCGTGCAGCGGAAACATCTCGCTAATCTGGAAGCCGCCGCCCTTCACATTGATCGGCGAAAACGGCCCGCGGATTTCGCGCGGCGCGTCCGGCTTCATGTCCCAGCAGTCGAGCTGCGACGGCGCGCCGAGATTGAAAATGAGGATGCACGCCTTCTCGCTGCTCCCCGCCGCCTGCGCGCCCCGCGCCTGCATCGCCGCGAGCTGCGCGAGCGAAAAGCCCAGCGCCCCGAGCGTGCCGACCTGGAGGAAATCGCGACGCGAAACCCCGTCGCAAGTAGTGATCGAGCCGCGGCCGGAGACGTTGAGCATGGTGGGGAAAAAGTGTTTGGGGAGACGGCGCGAAAACTAGAACGCCATCCCACCCCGCACAAGCGGCGAAGCCCCGGCGACGGAGCCAAGCGCTCCTGCGCGCCCCACCAAGCGCTCCTGCGCGCGAAGTTGCGCGGATAAAGGACAGGCGCAGGAGCGCCGTGTGGGGCGCGCAGGAGCGCTTGCCTCCGCACAAATTGCCCGCGCGAAATGGCGTGAATCGAAATCCCCCCTCCTTCACTCTTCCGCCCATGTTCCCCCGTCTTCTGGCCCTCATCCTCGTCGCCGTCACCGCCGCCGCCGCCGACGTAAAACCCATCCCGCCGCCCGGC
>JANOBH010000403.1:0-6125 GCA_031411535.1 Chthoniobacter sp.
GTCGGCGAGGCGCTGGTGAAAGTGACCGCGAACCTGCAATACCAGATCGAGAACACGGGGCTGAAGGCGTTCCGCGTCTCGCTCCCGGCGGATGCGGACAACGTGAAGTTCACAGGCGATCAGGTCGCGGATTTTCTCCCGCTGCCCGCCCCCGCGAATGTGCCGGTGAAAATGTGGGAGGTGAAGCTGCACCGGCGCGTGATCGGGCAGTATCTTTTGCAGGCGACGTATCAGACGCCGGTCGCCGCGAATGCCGCGGACATCAGCCTTCGCGGGGTGCAGGTGGCCGATGTGAATTTGCAGCGCGGCTTTGTCACCGTGCAGTCCGGCGGCCGTCTGCAAGTGCGCGCCGAGACGCCGCCCGCGGCCCTCCAGCCGATCGAATGGCAGAGCATTCCGCGCGCTTTGCAAAAGGATCTCACAGCGTCCTCCGCGAGCTTCGCGTTCCGGCTCGTCGAGCCCGCCTTTGCGCTGCCGCTGAAACTCGAACGCCACGAAGCGACGAAGCTCCTGCCCGCGCGCGTGAACAGCATCACCTTCACCTCCGTGATCTCCGACAACGGCACCATGCTCACGCAGGCGCGGCTCGAAATGCTGCCCGGCGACAAGCGCCTGCTGCATCTCACGCTGCCGAAGGACGCGAAGTTCTGGTTCGCGTTTGTGAATCAAAACGGCGTGTGGCCGTGGCGCGAGGGCGACCAGATTCTCATCCCGCTGGAGCAGCAGTCGCGCAGCGGACAGGCGATCCCCGTCGAGGTTTTCTACAGCAGCCAGATCGGCGCGACGGGCAACTCATCGCTCGACCTGCAACTGCTCGCGCCGAAGTTCGACCTGCCGCTGGAGAACATCACCTGGAACGTTTACCTCAACGAGAAGTGGCAGCTCACGAAGTGGACCGGCTCGCTGCAAATGCAGCAGGAGCAGATCGTCTCTCGCGCGTCGGCGGTGGATGTGCGGACGTATCTGCAAGGCGAGGCTAGCCAGCAGCGCGCGAAGACGGTCGCCGCGGAGCAGATGCTCGCGTTTGGCAACAAGGCGCTCGAACAGGGCAACCCGCAGGAGGCGAGGCGCGCGTTCAACTCCGCTTATGGCCTGAGCCAGCACGACAACGCCTTCAACGAGGACGCGCGCGTGCAACTCCACAACCTCAAGCTCCAGCAAGCCATCGTCGGCCTCAACGTGCGCAACTCCGCAGTCGCCGGAGAGACCGACGCGCTCACCGGCAAGCTGCGCGACGAGCGCGCCAACAAAGACGCGAACTACACGCAGCAGGAGGCGAAGCAGATCATCGAGCGAAACCCCGCCGAGGAAAATGCCGCGCTGATGCGCTGCGCCGAGCGGCTCATCCAGCAGCAGGACGCCGCCGTCACAAATCCCGCGGCGATCCAGGCCAGCATCCCCGAGCAAGGCCGGCTGCTGACATTCAGCCGCAGCGTCGCGGTGGATAACTGGGCCGATCTCCAGATCGGTCTCGAAGCGGAGGCGGAGGGATCGGTGTCGTGGTTCTCGCGGCTGCTGATCCTCGCCGCCACGGCGCTGGCGCTGGGGCTTTTGGCGGGGGCGGCGGGGGCGTTCCGACGACCGGCCGCCGGCGCATCGGTGTGAGCCCGGCGCGCGGGATAAAGTTGGTGCTTTGAAAGCCGCGAGGCGCGAGACTCCGCGCCCTATGAGCGAACCCACTATCGTCCAAAAGTCCCCGATGCCCGTGAATGTCGAAAGCGGGAAGACCTACCACTGGTGCGCGTGCGGGCAGAGCAAGACCCAGCCGTTCTGCGACGGCTCGCACAAGGGCAGCGGCTTCGCGCCGATCGCCTACACGGCGGAGAAGGACGGGCCGGTGTATTTCTGCGCATGCAAGCACAGCAAGAACGGCGCGCTTTGCGACGGCACGCACAAGACGCTCTGACGCGGAGTAGGGCTGGCCTATGAGCCCTTGCGCGGGCGCTTGGCGGCGGGTTTGGGCGTCCCAGGCCGGGGCTCGCGCGCCAGTTCGGGCGCAGGCACGTCGGCGGGCGCGGGGTTTTCCGCCGCGCTTTCGCGGAGACCGGGGATACGGGCGTAGCCGACGAAATCGACGTGAATGCGGGAAGTCGCGGAATCGCCGTTTGGCATTTTGAAGTCGAAGACGCTGACGCCCCAGCGCTGGATGCCGGCGTAGCTGCGGCCGTCGCTGGAGCCGAACATGACGCGGCGGCCGGTCGCCTTTTCGCGGCCGAGGTAAAGCATGACGTGGCTGATGGGGATGTCGCGTCCGGTGGCGTAGGTGCCGCTCCAAAACATGAGGTCGCCGGGCTGAAGTTCCTTGAACTCAAAGCCGTCGGCCTTGGTGCTGACGACGGAGAAAAACTGCCCGGCTTTGCGTGCCCAGCCGTACTGCCCGCTGGAGTCGCGCGGGATGTCGGGGAAGCCCTGCTCGCGGAGGAGGTGGTAGATGGCGCCGCTGCAGTCCATGCCGCCGCGGGCCGGGTCGGCGCTGCCGTAGGTGTAGGTGAGGTTCAGCTTGGTGAGAGCGAGGGCGGCTGTGAGGAGGCGTTGGACGCGGGGCGGCTGGGCGTCGAAGTCGGCGAGCTGGCCGGGCTCCAGCGAGGCAGCGGGCGCGTGGGTGCTTTTGGGCGGCTCGGCGGGCTTGGGTCCGGGCGGGAGTTCGTCTTCCGGGGATTTCTTCCCGGCGGGCGCGGCTTCGCTGTCGCTGGCAGGGGAGGCGCTATTTTTCGCCGGTGGGGGCGTGGCCTTGTCTTTTGGGAGTGGCGCCTTCTTCTTCCCGGCAGGCGACGGAGTGGCAAAGGGCTTGAGGACGGGTTCGGCGTCTTTGGACGCTGCCGCTTTTTCTCCGGTGAAACCGCCGCGCTTTTTTGTGGCGGCCTTCGTCGTTTCCGTGGCAGCGCTGAGCGCCGTGGCGGCGAGCGCGAACGCGGAGAGGAGATGGAGCAGGGTTCTCACCCCATGAGTTCGCAAGCGCGGGGCTAGGTGGCTGTGGCGAGTTCTTCGAGGAGGGCGCGGTTGAGGCGGATGCCGGCGTGGAAATTTTCGAGCGGGAAGTTTTCGTTCGGCGCGTGGGCGCGGCAGTCGGGGAGGGCGAGGCCGAGGAGGAGGCTCTCGACGCCGAGCACTTTCTTGAAGGTGTTCACGATCGGGATGCTGCCGCCCTCCCGGATGAGGGCCACGTCCTTGCCGGGGAATGCGGTGCGGAGCGCGCGCTGGGCGGCGAGACCGCCGGGGGAATTCGGATCGGTGACGTAGGGCGAGGCGGCATGGCCGCCGGTGATTTCGAGGCGCACGCCGGGCGGACACTGCGCGGTGAGATGCGCTTTCACTTTCGCCATGACGTCGTCGGGCTGCTGGCCGGGGACGAGCCGGAAAGTGAGCTTGGCAAAGGCTTCGCGGGGCAGGACGGTTTTCGTGCCCGCGCCCTGGAAGCCGCCGCCGATGCCATTCACCTCGGCGGTGGGACGCGCCCAGGTGCGCTCCAGGCTGGTGTAGCCGGCTTCGCCGAAAAGCGCGGGCGCGCCGGTGACGGCGAGGATGTCGGCATCGCCAAAGGGCAGGCACGCCCAGGCCTCGCGCTCCCACGTTTCGAGCGGAGCGACGCCATCGTAGAAGCCGGGGACGGCGACGCGCCCGTCGGCGTGATGGAGGCTGGCAATGAGGCGGGCGATGGCGGTGGCGGGATTGGCGACTGCGCCGCCGTAGATGCCGGAGTGGAGGTCGGTGGCGGGGCCGGTGACTTTGAGTTCCATGGCGCCGATGCCGCGGAGTCCGTAGGTGAAAGTGGGCGCGCCGGGCGCGATCATGCCGGTGTCGGAGATGGCGATGAGGTCGCAGCGGAGTTCGTCGCGGTGCGTGTTGAGGAATTCCTCAAGATGCGCGCTGCCTATTTCCTCTTCGCCCTCGACGAGGACGATGAGATTGACGGGGAGGTCGCCCTTTTCGCGCAGCGTGGCGGCGATGCCGAGGATGTGGGCGAGGATCTGGCCTTTGTTGTCGGTGGAGCCGCGGGCGAAGACGACGCCGTTCTCGATGCGTGGCTCGAAGGGCGGGGTGTCCCAGAGGTCGAGCGGATCGACGGGCTGCACGTCGTAGTGGCCGTAGATCATGACCGTGCGGCGGCCGGGTTGGTGGACGTTTCGCGCGATGACGATGGGGTGGCCGGCGGTGGGATGCAGGGTGGCGTTCAAACCGCTCGCGGTGAGCAGGGCGGTGAGCCAGTCGGCGCAGCGGGCGACATCGGCGCGGCGCTCCGGGTCGGTGGAGATGCTGGGGAGGCGGAGGAATTCGAGGAGCGTTTCGACTTCGGCGGTGGGCATGGGTGCGAGGGGTGGCGGGTGAAAGATGGTGGAGGCGCGCCTCGCGGAGTGCGCTTGAAGGATCGGCGCGGGCCGAGGGGCTTCGGTTTTATGCCGATGTCGGGATGGTGAGGACGGCGGAGAGTTTTTCGCGGAGATGCTCTGGCTTGAATGGCTTCTGGAGGAAGCCGGTGAGACCCTGGCCGGCGAAGCGCGCGATGGCCTGCTGCTCGGCGAATCCGCTCATCAGCAGGACGCGCAGCGCGGGCTGAAGCAGGCGCATTTCGTGGAAGGCCTCGGCTCCGTCCATGCGCGGCATGGTGAGATCGAGGATCACGGCGCTGAGGCGGGCGCCGTGGGTGCGCACCTGCTCCACGGCGGCGAGGCCGTCGGCGGCGGTGAGGACTTCGTAGCCGAAATTCCCGAGCATCCGGCGGGTGATGGTGCGGATGGTCTCCTCGTCATCGACGAGCAGGATGAGCCCTGCGCTGCCCGGCCGGGATGCGAAGGTGAACTCGGACTGGAGCGAGCGGCTGCCGGTGCTGGGCAGGAGGATGCGGAAGGTGGTGCCGATGCCAGGGTGGCTCGTCACGCGGATCGCGCCGCGATGCCCGCGCACGATGCCAAAGACGGCGGCGAGGCCGAGGCCGCGGCCGGTGAATTTCGTGGTGAAAAACGGGTCGAAGATCTTTGCGCGCGTCGCGGCGTCCATGCCGCAGCCGGTGTCGGAGACTTCGAGAAAGACGTACTCGCCCAAGGGCAGGTCGGGCGAGAGATGCGAGGAGGTGAAGTCCTCCCGCGTGGCCTGGACGGCGCCGGTGGTGACGGTGATCGTGCCCGGGTTTTCGCCGATCGCTTCGCCTGCATTGACGATGAGGTTCACGATCATCTGCCGCATCTGGGTGATGTCGGCGATGGTGGTGGGCATGTCGTCGGCGAGGCGGAGGTCGAGCGCGGCCTTGCGGTTGACTGTGGCGCGGAGGAACTCGGTGTTTTCGTGGACGAGGGCGGAAAGATCGGCGCGCTTGACGACGAAGCGGCCCTGGCCGGAGTAGGCGAGCATCTGCTGGCAAAGGCCGGCGGCGCGCTCGGCGGCGATCTCGATCTGGCGGAGGCAGGGCTGCGCGGGAGAGTCCGCGGGGGAGTCCATCTGGGCGAGGCTGGCGTTTCCGAGGATGCTGGTGAGGAGGTTGTTGAAATCGTGGGCGACGCCGCCGGCGAGGATGCCGAGGCTTTCGAGCTTCTGGCTTTCCTGGAGCTTCCGGTCGAGCTGGGCGCGCTCCTCCTGGTCGCGGCGGCGGGCGGTGAGGTCGCGGCAGATGGCTTGGCGGCCGATGGGCTTGCCGTCCTGAAACTCCGTCCACGAGCTGATCTCGACGGGGATGCGGCGGCCGTCGCGGGCGAGGAGATCGAGCTGGAAGACGGTGCCGTTTTCGCCGGCGAGGCCGGGGGCGGGAAGGGTGGACTGGCTGGCGTCGGCGCGTTCGTCGCGGGTGAGGACGACGGCGATGTCGGAGCCGGTGATCTCGGCAGCCTTCCAGCCGAGGAGGCGCTCGCAGGCTGGGTTGAAGGAGGTGATCCTGCCCGCGAGATCGTGGGTGAGGATAAGGTCGGTGGCGCTCTCAAATAGCTCGCGGTAGCGCTGCTCCACGGCGGACTCCCGCTCAAGGCGGGCGCGGATTTTTTCCGACTGGGTGCGCACCTGCCGGCGCATGAGGAGGCGCCACGCCGCGGCGACGCCGAGCAGGGCGAGCGCGGCGGCGGCGAAGCTGTAAAGGCGCGGGGGCATCCACCACGGCTGCGGGCCGCGGACGACGATGTCGCGGTGGGAGCGAAGGAGGA
>JANOBH010000404.1:0-15564 GCA_031411535.1 Chthoniobacter sp.
GCTCCGCGTGGGGTACTGCGGAGCCAAGCGCTCCTGCGCGACCTGCCCGGACCCCTTGGGCAGAGAATTCCGCGCCGAGTTATTCCGCACTCGCTTAGCGTCCGCGACCCGCCGCGCCGGGCAGCGTTTTCTCCAGCAGAAAGGCGTACTTTGCGAAGACGTCGATCCCGCGGATGACGGAGACGAGCCAGCCGCGCCAGCCGTCGCGCCAGCCCTGCTTCATCACGAGATGCTTGAAGACGGCGAAGCAGGGCGAGAGGACGAGGTAGTGCCAGCGGAAGCGTTTCCCGCTCGCGGCGTAGGAGTCGGCCATCGTACGGGAGTAGCGGATGGTCCGCTCCAGATGGTCGCGCAAATCGCGAAACGAGTAGTGCAGCAGGTCGCCATCGAGCCGCACCGTGGGGCCGGCGACTTCGAGCTTGGCGTGCGGGTCGAGCCCGCCCCAGCGGCCCGCGCAGCGGCGGAGGAGGCGGAGCCGCCACTCGGGATACCACGCGTGCCAAATCCACGCGCCGAGATACCACGTCCGGCGGTTGAGGAGAAAGCCGTCGACGCGCGGCTCGCGCCCATCCGCGAATGCGGCGCGCAGCGAAGTGGCGAGTTCGGGCGAGAGCGCCTCATCGGCATCGAGGAAAAGCACCCACGGCTGCGAGCAGCGGTCGAGTGAGAGATTCTTTTGCGCGGTGAATCCGCTCCACGGCTCGGTTTCAAATCGCGCGCCGTTTTCCCGCGCGAGCGCGGCAGTGCGGTCGGTCGAGCCGGAGTCGATGATGACGATCTCGGCGGCGATTCCGCGGACGCTCTCGAACAGCCGCGGGAGATTCGCCTCCTCGTTCAGCGTGACGATGGCGACCGAGATCGGGAGCGCGGTGGGCAGTGGATGTTCAGCCATAGAGGCGCGGTGGCTTTGACATCACGCGCGCGGTGGCGCAAGCCGCGACTCGCTAATAAACCGTCGCACCGCGGCGTCTGCCATGTATGCTCCGCGCACACTCCATGGCCCGATACGAAACCTACCAGTCGAATGCCGCCGAAGCGCCGATCATGCGGAAATGGGTGCTGTGGGCGCTCGTCATTTCGCTCTGCCTGCACGCGGCGCTGTTCGTGACCTTCAAGCTCAAGAAGCTGGAGAACTTCGGCAATGTGGAGGCTCCCATGTCGCCGCCCATTCCGATCAACATGAAGCGCCCCGTCATTCCGATGATGGACGAAAAGGAAACCCCGGCGGCGCTGCCGAAACCGTCTCCAAATCTCGCGCCGCTCCAGGCGCCGGTGGACAAGCCCGAGGTGCAGGACATCCGCGTGGCCCCGCAGCTTTCGGAGCTGACCAAGCCTCTCCAAGGGGACAAGCCGAGGGTCGATATGGCGGGGATGGATGCGCTCCTGAAGGCCGAGCAAAAGAGCCGCGGCGATATGGACCGCGAGCTGAACTCGCTCGCTGGAGCGCTCATCAAGGACAGCGTGCGTTCGTCCCGCCAGCCGGTTTTGAAACTGCCCGGCGGCAGGCCGGGGGATGGCGGCGCGGGCACGGCCGAGGGCATCGCTGGCCTCCCGTCGATAAGTGATCTGCTGGGTGAACCGGGCTCGCTGAAATCCGGTGCGCGCGGCGGCATTCCCGGCGGCGCGCTCTACGAGCACGGCCAGGCGGAGCTGCGGGCGGACGCGGTCAGACAGCTCGAACAGCTCGGCGAACTCATCCGGCGCAATCCGAACGCGACATTCGTCATCGAGGGACACGCCGACTCCACCGGAAGACCGGAGGTGAACCAGGAACTGAGTCAGAAGCGGGCGCAGTCGGTGAAAAACTGGCTGGTGGCGAAGATGGGCATTCCACCTGAACGCATCGAAACCATCGGCCTCGGCAGTTCGAAGCTGATCGTTCCCACGCAGGCTTTCGATGTGAGCGACCCGGTGGCCTACGACGCCGAAATCGTGCGCCAGGCGCCGAACCGCCGCGTCGAGATCGTCATCAAACTGAACCGGAAGTAGCGGCTGCGTTGATCGCGTGGCGGGCGGAAAATTCGCGCGGCAGACCTGGCGGCGCACAGCGGCGCACCGGATCATTTTCGCCGCGACGTCTGGGGCGGGCACGTCCGCCGCGGGCTGTGGCGGCGCGGCGATGAAACGCGCGATGAAGCAGTGCGCAAACACTACCGGCGCTCCGCCCGGTTGAACCTTGATCGCTTATTTCCTCCCCGGAATCGCCGCGGCATTGAGCAGGATCGTGACGGCCTTGACCGGTGCGGGCGTCATTGAACCGGCGATAAATCAGCGATTGCAAGGTTTTCGCCTCCAGCACACTCTCGACGCGTATGAGCGGAGCACAGGACTTGCATGGTTTTCTCAACAGTTGGCCATACGATCCCGAGGACAACGTCCGGGTCGCAACCGACGCAAACGGACAGGAGATCATCGTGGTTCGGCAACCGATGGGGGTGGAAACCTACGAAGCCGATGGGCGGCCCGACGGCCGGCAGCCGCACGGAATGGAATCGGCGCTGGAGTTCCAACTGACACGCCGCGCCGCCGCGATCAGAGCCGGGGCCGACGCTGTATTCCAACTCGCCGCGGCGGATTGCACCGAGCTCTTCCACGAAGGCGCACTTTACCACTATCGCTTCGTCCACTTCTTCCGCGCCAAGGACTGGGCGCGCGCCGAGCGCGATACCGCACGGAATCTGCGCCTGCTGGATTTCGTAAGGCAACATGCCGAGCACGAGGAAGATCGCGTGCAGCTCGAGCATTGGCGGCCTGCCACCACCCGGATCAAAGCAGCGGCCCGCGCGATGATCCTGCTGCAAAACGAGCGTCACGAGGAGGCGCTGCACATCGCTCGGGACGTCGTCGCCACGATCGACGGCACGGCCGATAGAATCCCCGATCACCCCCGCAAGCTCGCGGACGCCCTGCTGGAAAGCATCCACGAGTCCCTTGCGCTTTGCCCCACCGTCCACCCACACCCAGAGTCGGAGTTCAAACGACAGGGCGACTACTGGACGATTCGCTACCAAGGGAACGCTGCAAACCTCAAAGCCACGCGCGGTCTGGACTGCCTTCGCTATCTGCTGCGTCATCCTGGGCGGGAGATCCACGTCAGCGAATTGCTCGCCAGCCTGCCGGACGCATCCGCCGCAGCTTCGGCAGTCCATGCGAGCGGACGCCTGCCCGGAAATGGAGACCAGTTCATCATTGCCGGACTGAATGACGCCGGCCCACTCCTGGACGCCAAAGCCAAAGCCGCCTACAAATGCCGGCTGAACGAACTGCGACAAGACCTGGAGGAAGCGGAACGATTCAACGATCCGGCCCGCGCGGCCAATGCCCATGACGAGATGAACGGGATCGCCCGGCAACTCGCCGCCGCCGTTGGCCTCGGAGGCAGGGACCGTCGCGCATCGTCCGAAGCCGACCGTGCGCGCTCCGCCGCCACCAAGCGGATCAAAGAGGCGATGCACAGAATCGCCGAGGTCATGCCCCCGCTGGGTCGCCACCTGGCTGCCAGAATCAAGACCGGCTACTTCTGCTCCTACAACCCGCACCCGGATCGCCCCGTCGCCTGGAAGTTCTGAGTCTCCGGCGCACTATTTGGGCGTTGTGACGCGAAAAGTCACAGTGTGACGCCGAATGTCACGCCATGACAGTAAGCCGCCCGCTGAGACGGAGCGGCGCCTGCGGAATCTTTGTCATCGACGCTTTGAGCAAGACCATCGGGAAAGATGGCCGCGGCTGGCACTGAATCCGACATGATCGCAAAACAACCATCGCGACGACCACCCGACCCACCATGAATACCAACGATGCCATCCAAACCGTGCGCCCCACGCATTTAACCGCGGAGAATCAGAAGATTCTCGATATCATCAACGACTGGCGGGATCGCGTCTGGATCGATCCGGAAAAGCTCGCCGGCCTGCTCCGGCCCTGCCGCGTGCGCGTGCTGCTGGTGACCGACGGTATCCTCGATTTCTCCGGCGCGGGATTTGGCCTGCGCACCTTTGTGGAAACGCTGCTCACCATGCCGGGCAGCCAGGTGCGGTTTCGCATCACGCTGGCTCACATGGAGGCCCGCGCGGGAGACGCCATGATGGACGGCGATGCGCGCATTCAGGGCCGCGTGCCGGAGTTCAAGTTTGACAACGCCGCGCACTTCAAGCCCGCAGATTTCGACGAAGTCTGGATGTTCGGGATCGCGACCTCGTACGCGAGAGATCGCAACGCGCAGGGAAATCCCGTGTCCTCCGCAAAGTATCCCGCGAACCGCCTCGGCGACGCCGAACTGGCGGCGCTGGCCACCTTCATGGATGGCGGCGGAGGGCTCTTCGCGACGGGCGATCATGGCAGCCTGGGGCAGTGTCTGGGCGGTTCGGTGCCGCGCGCGCAGGCCATGCGCCTGTGGCAGGACGACGCCAGCGGCACGGTGAGCATGGGCGGCCCGAATCGCAACGATACCAACCGCCCGGGCGATCCCGGCTCGCAGTTCAACGATCAGTCGGACGACATCCCGCAGGAAATTCAGCCCGAGCTGTTCCATTCCCGTTCGGGCTTTTGGCGGCTCTCCTATCCGCATCCGCTGCTCTGCGGACCGCGCGGGGTTATCAAGGTCATGCCGGATCATCCGCATGAAGGCGAATGCCTCGCTCCGGCCAATCCCGATCCCGCCCTCTTTCCCGGCGCCAATGCGGCCGGTCCACGCCCGATCGTCATCTCTAAATCTTCCGTGCTCCCCGGCACCGTCTCCGGCACGAAGGATCCGACGGCTCTGCAGCAGCCATTCGGAGGCATCTGCGCCTACGATGGGCACGCCGCTGCCCGGGGACGCGTCGTGACGGATGCGACCTGGCACCACTTTGTGAATATCAATCTGGTGGGCGACGCGGGTGCGACTCCGCCGAAGACCTTGGGATTTCTGGCTTCCCCGGCCGGCCAGGCGCATCTGGAAGACGTCAAGACCTACTACCGCAACATCGCCGTGTGGATCGCACGGCCCGAGAATATCACCTGCATGAACCGCCGGTGGATCTGGTGGCTGCTGCGCAATGAGCGCGTCATGGAGGCCACCCTCACCACGGTGGATGTGCGGCTGAAGGATTTGTCGCCCCGGCTCATCTGGGAAGTCGGCAAGCACGCCCGCGATGTGCTTGGAAAATTCGCCGGCCAATGCCAGTCCCGCCGCCTCGCTCTCGACCTGCTGGTCGTATATACGAAGCTTGATCTCAAAGACCTGCTCGATCCGTGGAGGCAACTGCTGGAGCCGAAGCCGCCGGAGCCTCCGATCCCGTGGATCGAACTGGATCCCGTGCTGGATTTGGCGCTGGGCGGAGCGGTCATCGCATTGCGCGAAGCCATGCCGGAGCCGTCCGAGCAAGCACCGAAGGACGACGCCATCGACAAGGCCATCGCCACCGGCGTGCAGCGCGCGGCCAAGCTGGCCGGCCAAAGCTTCCTCAAAGCCAGCGAGGCGCTGCAACCGACGATGACCGCCCTGGGGAAGTAAGCGGTCTTCACGGGAGAGGCGGTTGGGAAAAGGGTCACGATGAAGACGTTGGGGTCTTAGAATCTCGCTGTTTTTTGGTCATCTAAATGGAGTTCCATGCTACCGGAACAAGTTTCCGAGAGCGGAATTCCAAGACGGACACCGCACTCCCTCTCGTGTGAGGCAAAAACAAACGACAAGACAAGAAACATCAGAAGAAAGGAAACAAAACTATGGCAGTACGTAAACGCGCTTCAGCAATGACCGTTGCTGAACAAAACCGGTTCAAAGCGGTAATCACTCAACTGATCAACGCCCCTAACGATCCCAACCCTTATGGCACTTTGGTGGGACGACATGCCAACCATGCTCACAATATGCATCCTTTCATGGGCGCTGTTGCTGCTCAGCGATTCCTCCCCTGGCACCGGGTCTATGTGCTCAAGGTTGAGCGAATGGGACAAGCAATAGACCCCCTGTTTTTCATTCCCTACTGGAAATGGACCGCTCAGCGCGTGGTTCCCCCCTGGCTGGCAACCTTCAAACCTACAGTAAAGGTGCCAGGGATAAATAGAACCGTGACGAGGAACCCTCCCAGACCTGGCACCACGCTCCCGACTTCGGCTCAGATAACCGCAGTTCTGGCACTTGGAACCTTCACGAACTTTGTCACTGGCCTTGATGCGCCCCATGGGAGGGTCCATAACTGGTGCTTCGGATCAATGTCTGACATCAGTTGGTCTCCAGTGGACCCACTGTTTTGGTTGCATCACGCAGAGATCGACCGGATTTGGAGCCAGTGGCAGGCCACCCATCCCGGTCTGAACCCCTCGCTTACCGGAACCGCCCGCACAATGGATCCCTGGCCGGAGACAGAAGCGCAAGTCCGGTCAATTGCCGCGCTGGGATACTCCTACGGCCCTTAGCCTAAAAACAGAGTCGGGACGCCGGGTGCAGTCTTACTATCTCGCTGTCTTTCCTCGTTACGAAGCTGAGGGCTTCGTAATGCATCGCTTGTCGGGAAGCTCTGCTTCGTGGCAGGGGATAAGGTCAGCGCGTTGGCGTTCGGCAGGTGACGACTGCCCACCCGGCCCGCGCAATAGGAATCGAAAATGGAGGAGTGGGCGGAGGTGGGGCGGCTCAATTGCCAAGGCAGGAATGCGTTCAACTTCGCGACGGGGATGTAATCCGAAGCGCGCACCACGGCGCTGCACTCGCCCGGCGGACGGCGTGGAGTGCCATCCCTCCGCGGTTCACGCGCCGAAGAAGGTTAGATACGGCTTTTGCTCGATGATGCGCTGGACGTAGAGGGCGAGTTCGCGGGCGTGGTAGTCGCCCCACATGCTGCTCTCGCCATTGGGCACGCGCTGGCCGGGGGCGATGTGGTCCCAGCCATTGGGGCGGTGATAGACGCTGTGGAGGATCAGGCCCTGATGGCCCGGATCGGTGGAAAGGTAGGGCTCGGCGAAAAGTGTGTCGCAAATCGTGAGGCCGGCCTGCCAGTAGCGTGCGGCGTCGGGCGACGGCGCGCTGGCGTGGAGGTAGTGGCCGAGGCGGAGGAGGCCCTGCGCGGCGATGGCGGCGGCGGAACTATCGACGGGCTCGAAATGACTGTAAGGATCGGCGGGGCAGGAAAGGTAATCGCCCATCCAGCGGAGGCCGGGAGCGCCGGTGTCCCAGTAGGGGATGCCATCGGTGGGGGTGTGCTCGATGTAGAAATCCGCGGTGGCGCGGGCGGCGTTGAGCATGACGGACCCGATGGCTTCCCGTCCGCCGAGGCGCTCCAGCTCTTGTTCGGGGCGCTCGGAGATCCATTCGAGCAGCTCCGTGTAGCCGCACAGAATCCACGCGAGGCCGCGTGTCCAGGTGGTGAAAGGCGACCAGCCCTGCTGGGAGTTCGGGCACCGGTAGGAGCCGTCATTGATATTGAAGACGCTCTCGTGCGCGACGCGCCCGCGGACATCGAAGGCATCGCGCCCCTGGCCGTAATAGACGGCCCACTTCGCCGTGGTGCGCGCGTGCTGCACGAGGCGGGTGAGGAGGGGGATGCGCTCGTCCCTTTCACCCATGAGCACATGGCCGAGCTGGTGGGAAAGGGCGAGCGCGCGCAGCGAGCGGATGGTGTCGGCGAAGAGGGAGTGCGGCCCATTGAATGAATAGATGAAGCCTTCGCCATTGGACACATGGGTCCAGCGCGCGGCCTGGACTGCGCCGGAGCACTTGAGCGCGAGTTCGTAGAGCTGGAGTTCGCGCTCGTCGGCGGGGATGCGGCCTTCGAGCATGAGCCGGCGGAGGTTGCCGTAGGTGGAGACATTGTTGAAGCCGTGGTCATGCACGCCGGTGTGCGTGATGTGATGGGCCATCCGCCCGATGGTGCGCTCGCGTCCGAGGGCGAGGAAGTTTTCGTCCCAGCACGCATCGAACTGCAAGATGGCCGAGCCATAGACAAAGCCCTGCGTCCACTCGGTCCAGCCGCGCGCGGTGTATTGGCCGTCGATGGTGAAGACGGGCGTGGCTGCGCCGGGGACGTCGGCGGCGTCGATGGTCAGGATTTTTGGGCCGGAGACTTCCCACAGGCGGTCGATCTTGGCCTGCAAATCTTCGGGGCGGAGGGTGTTTTGAATCTGGATCATGGCAGTGGGAGCGGCGGAGGAGAAAACAGCGCGTCAGATCGTCCGCAAGTGAAAGCCGCCATCGACATTGAAGACCTGGCCGGTGGAGTAGGGGAAATGGCCGAGCGCGACCGCGGCGACGCACTGGCCTACATCCTCGGGCGTGCCCCAGCGGTTCAGCGGCGCGAGGCCGGCGGCGAAGAGCGCGTCGTATTTGGCCTTCACCGGCCCGGTCATGTCCGTCTCGATGACGCCCGGCTGGATCTCGAAAACGCCAATGCCAAACTCGGCCAGTCGGATGGCGTAAAGCTTGGTCATCATCGCGAGCCCGGCCTTTGCGATGCAGTAGTCGCCGCGGTTCACGGATGCGGTGAAAGCGGAGATGCTCGTGACATTCACCACCGCGCGCGGCAGGCCGGGGAGCGGGGCGGAGTCGCGCATCAGTCTCGCGGCCACCTGGGTGAGAAAGTACGGGCCTTTCAAATTGATGGCGATGAGCCGGTCGAACGACTCCTCGCCCGCGTCGAGGATGTCGGCTCGCACGTTTGGCGCGACGCCCGCGTTGTTCACGAGCAGGTCGAGGCGGCCGAATTTCTCGCGCACGAATCCGATCATCCGATCCCGGTCCGCCGACAGGGAGACATCGCCCTGCACGATTTCCGCGCGCACTTTTCCACCGCCAGCCGCGCGGCAAAGCTCCGCGCACTCGCAGGCGGCGGCTTCGTTTCCGGCGTAGTTGATCACAAGATCGTGCCGGCCCGCACGGGCGAGCGTGAGCGCGATACCGCGGCCGATTCCGCGCGAAGAACCGGTGATGAGAGCGACTGAATTCATGCCGTTCATTCAAGGCGCCGCGCCCGTGCGGTGCACGCGCAAAAACCGCTTGCAATTGCCGCACGCTCCACGCATTTTCCCGCTCTCGCAAAACACGGGGTCTTAGCTCAGTTGGTAGAGCGCCGCAATGGCATTGCGGAGGTCAAGGGTTCGATCCCCTTAGGCTCCATTTTCTAATGGCTGTGATTAAGGGGTTTCGGAATTCTTCCTATCAGGTCTGACTGGCACACTTTCCTCGAACAGGAGGAAATCGAGCGGAGACGCAGAACCGATCCGCAGCGGTTCGCGAGGCATTGTGATATCCTCGAAGGGAACTCTCCTAGGCGCGCATGGCAGATCATTGTCACGTAGCGTCACGCGTTAGGCCGGCGCAGAGCGTCGGTGTTAAGCTGACTGCGGCGGGGAAGGACTGGATCGGGCTTCGTGCCTTCCGAATGAATAGGATGCCGATCCACAATCGCGGCGATCCATTCTTTTTGAAACTCCTAGCCTACTGCCGCGGGAATTCTACCCACATAATATCCAGCACGCTGCCCGGAGGACCGTCCATCTTCACCCGCACCTGCTGCGGCGGGACGTCCGCGTTGGCTGGGGGCATCGAGAAGACGAAATCCTGCGGTTGCCTGCTGGCGGGCGGACCAGGCGGCAGGTCTTGCGAAGCCAGTTCCTTGTCGCCCGCGAGAATGCGAACCGTGAGCGGAGCCTCGCCCTGCGGCCAGCCGCTGAGTTTAATGCGTGCGATGTCTTGCAGCCGGATGCGGTCGAATGCGATCCAGCCGCCGGGCTGGATGCGGGCCACGAGTCCGCCTTGGTCGAGATTGTCCTGCGCGGCGGCTTTTTCGCTGGAGTCGAAACACGCGGCGCGCTGGCGGCGGCTGCGCACCATCACTTCGGCTGAGCCCCGCAGCGGTGGCAGCACGCCAGCACCCTTGTCCGTGGTGCTCGCGGTCAGGATCATCACGGTGTTGTCCGCGCGGCCAAAGCCGCCTCGGGCTTCTGGCACGGGGGCTTTGCCATCGGCAGCGGCGGGTAGCGTGGTGATCTGACGCTGCGCGAGCGACAGCACCCAATCCACCATCAGCGCCGCCTCGGCGGGCGTGTGCTGAGGGTGCGGCGGCATTGGCAGCGTGCCCCATACTCCCACGCCGCCGCTAATGATCTTGGCCTGCAACTTCGCCCTCGCGTCTGAATCCGTCGCATATTTCGCCGCGACGGCAGTGTAGGACGGCCCCGCACTTTGGTCAGTCGCATTGTGACAGGCGAAGCAGGTGGTGCGCTTCATCAGTGCCAGGCCGGGATGCGCCTCGTCCGTCGCCGCGCGATCCCGCTTCTCCAGTTGAATCAACAGGCGCTCCACCGGCACCGCGCCGTCTTCGGCGTCCGTGGCGCTCACGCTCCAGGCGATCTCTTTTCCCTCCACGAATCCGCCGTCCAGCGGAGCGGCAAACTTCACCTGCGGAGCTTCGTTTCCGGCGGCGACATTCACCACCGCTGTCGCTGCGACACCTTGCGCATCGGTGACGGTGAGCGTCACGGGCCACACACCCGCGGTCGTGAAAGCGTGCGCGGTTTTCGCGCCCTCGGCCTTTTTCCGGTCACCGAAATCCCAGGTGAATTTGAGCGGCCCGCCATCGGGATCGCGCGAGGCCGACGCATCGAAAGCGACCTCCAGCGGCAGCTTGCCGGCCGTGCGGTTCGCGCTCAGCGCCAGCTGCGGCGGGCGATTCCCGCGGCGGTAAGTCACGCGCGTGATCTGACTTTCGTTATTGCCCGTCCACCGGTCACCTTCCTCCGCGATGTAGAGAGCGCCGTCCGGCCCGATCTTGAAATCGGCTGGCCGCTTAAACGTCAAAATCTCCAGCACCCGCTCGGCCTTCACTAACTTCCCCGCGTCATCGAAGCGGGCCGTCGCCACCCAGTTGCGCATCCATTCCCCGAAAAGATAGGCACCCTCCCACTCATCCGGTAGCCGCGATTTCCCGGCGTTCGCCGGCTTCCGATAAACGGCACCGCCGGTGATGCTCCGCCCGCCACTGCCCACAAACGGCCATTCCTTCGAGGCGACATTTCCGTAATAAAGCACGGCGGGACGGGAGGGCGGCAGCTCCCTCAGCCCCGTGTTCGTCCGACTGTCGTTGATGATCTTCGCCGGATCGAAATACTCTCCCGCCGGCTTCAGCGTTTTTGGATCAAATGGACGCCACGGCACGTTCGGTCCGGCGACAAACGGCCAGCCAAAAAAGCCTGGTTCGCGCGTCACATTCAGCTCATCGAAGCCCTCCGGCCCCAGATCCAGTTCCGTGCGCACATTGCCGCCCACGTCTCCCCAGATGACAACGCCTGTCTTCGCATCGCACGTCACGCGAAACGGATTCCGCACTCCGAAAGCAAACACCTCGGGCCTTCCTTGTGCGGCATTCGTGAAAAGATTACCCGCGGGGATGCCGTAGCTGCCGTCCGGCTTGGGCGTGATGCGCAGAATCTTCCCGCGCAACTCCTGGGAATTTCCCGCGGTGCCGCGCGCATCACGCCCGGCGTCCTCTGCGTGAATCGCCGGCACATCCTGCGGCGCCATATTATCCCCAACGCTGACCAGCAAATTGCCCTCTGCATCCCACGCCAGCCCCGCGCCGCAGTGATACTGCTCTCTTCCTTTGCCCAGTGGAATGGTCAGCACCTCACGCTCGTCCGTGAGCTTTTCGCCTTCGAGCGTGAAGCGCGCCAGCACCAGCCTCGCCGCGCCCTGCGCGGGCACGCGAATCGTGTAAAGCTGACCGCTCTTCTCAAAATCCCGTGCCAGCGTCAGCCCGAGCGCGCCGGCATCGCCAGCCGTGGCAGCCGGGAAATCCCCGATCGTCACCGTGCGCCGCGATGCAGGCTCCCACATTTTCACCGCGCCCTTCCGCTCGACGAAAAACACCCGCCCGTCCTTGCCGATGTCCAGTTGCAGCGGATCGCTCAAGCCATTAACCACCACTTCTTTTTCAAATCGGGAAGGATCCTGCGCGACGACTGCGGACGACAACAGGGAAAGTAACAGAAGCGGGAACAAGCGACTCATGTCTTTGAGTGCCTCATGAGTCCGACCCATGGCAGTCAAAATCTTGCCTGCCCCTCGTTGCTTCGCTTCGGCTGCCTGTTGGTCCAGCAACGACAGCATCGTTTCAGTACTCACGGAGCCTTTGATGCATTGGGTAATTTCACCACGGAATCGAAGGCAGGCTTGGGGTTGCCATCAGCATCGAATAACAGTGGCTTGCCTTGGGCGCGCCAGGAGTTGCCGTCGTTTGGTCCCCAAAACGTCACGAGTTTCACGGCATCGCGGTGTTTGATAAATGCGCGGAAGATGCCTGTGTAAGCTTCGGTCAGTCGCTGATTGGCTTCCTCCACGAGTCCGCCCTCGGTGGCTGCGGCATTGCCCGCGATGTCGGCTCCGGTGCCGCGCTGGCCGCCAGCGGCGCTGTTCACGTCCAGTTCCGAGACGTGGATCGGGAGACCCAGCGCGGCGATCTCCGTCAGGCACTGGTCCATCTTCTCGAAGTTGATGGAGACATTGAGGTGGGCTTGCGTCCCGATGGCCATGACGGGCACTTTTTTCTCCTGCAGCGACTTTATCAGCTTGATGAGCTTTTCGCGCTTGCCGGGGTTTTCCAATCCATAGTCGTTGTAGCGGAGAATGGCGTCAGGGTCGGCCTCGTGGGCGTATTCGAAGGCTTTTTCGATAAAGTCCGGGCCGATGATGACGGACCACGGGGACTTCCGCAGGATGTCTGGTCCGTTGTCGGCGATGGCCTCGTTCACTACGTCCCAGACTTTGATTTTACCTTTGTAACGTCCGACGACGGCGTGGATGTGCTCGCGCATCCGCTCGAGCAGCTCCTCGCGGGATGCGCGCGGGCCATCGAGATTGAAGCCCCGGCCTCCTCCAAAACCACCGAATCCAGGACGGCCTCCACCGCCCGGTCCCTGACGCGGGGCACCCTCGGGCGGCGATGCTGGGGCCGTCTCTGCGGCTGGCTTCTCCGGTGGCGGAGTCGCCGTCACGCCCGGAGGCAGATGGGTGCCTTCAAAAACCCAATTCGGTGTCTGGCTGTGCCACACCAGCGTATGGCCCGCGAGTTCCATTTCGTTAGCCTTGCCAAATTCGACAAACGCGTCCGCCGCAGTGAAATCGTAGCCATCTTTTCCCGCCCGCGGGTGGAGCGATCCCCACTTCATCTCATTCTCGGCGACCACCTGGTTAAACTGTGCCTTCACCAAGGCGATATCCGCAGCGACTTGCTCCGGGGTGCGTCGAAAGCCACGCCCCGAAGTGATGGAGCGGCTGATTGCCGTGCCGACCTTGAAGTAATCCTTGTAGGCATCCTTCAACGTGGCGGGTTTCTCGTCTGCCGACGCATCGAGAGCGGCAAAAGTAAACAGACCTGCCGTGAGTAGGCAAAGACGACGCATTTGGCGGCGCGAAACTAGCGATGCCTGGATCGTCGAGAATTGCATGTTCTCAAGGTGCCAGCTTGACCTTCACGCCCTTCAACGGAGCCCCCGACTTGTCCGTCAAACGCATGGCTCCCTGCCAACTGTTCTGCTGGTTGAGAACCTTGAACACGATGACGTTGAGGCCCTTTTTCAGGGTGACCCTTCCCTTGTCGCCGTCGAGTTCCAGCGTGCGGGCATCGGTGAACGCGTAGATGTCCACGCCGTTGAAGTAGATGCGCGCCTGATCGTTGCTGCCTACCGCCATCGTCACCTCGGGGATGTCCTGGTCGCACTCAAGGTAGGTGACCATGTAGCCGGCCGACTGGTCGTTCAGGGACTTCAGAATGGCGTTGAAGTCGAAGAAATTGGTCGCCGTGGTGACGTTCTTCCAGACCAGTTCCTTGTTGTTGATCTTGATCGTGTCGCCTTCTTTGGGTTTCAGCGCGGCTTCGTTTTTGACCTGATCCTTCAGGAGCAGATCGGCCAAGGCACCGCCTTCGGGCAGGGCAATCGGGGCGAGCATGACCCAGTCCCGGACGTATCCCGCCGGGTCGAGGCTAGAGGTGTCGGCCGCAGCGGCGTTCGAGAGGGACAGACCTAAAATGGCAATCAACCCGATGGTGGAGCAGAAGAGTTTTTTCATGATCATTTGGATGCGTCGGCCTTTTTACCCGGAACGGTGATGCCGTCCTTTGGAGGGATAGTAAGGGTCGCGAGGTAAGCCAGGATGTCCGCGACTTCCTGCTCCTTCAGGAGGAGGCCGAGGGGAGGCATGGGTGAGATTTCCAGTTCCTCGAATCCCTTGGCCTTTTTGGCGTTCGGGTCCACGAGGCTTTCGAGGATGTAGGCATTGTCGGCCCGGACGGCGACGCCGTCCAGGATAGGGCCGACAATGCCGCCTTTGCCGCCGACGGTGTGGCAGGCGGCGCAGGCGGCCGTGGGGCTGTTGAAGAACAGGTCCTCGCCGCGCTTGGCGTCGCCCGCCGCGATCTTCACCTCGTCCTGGCCCACGCCGGAGACCTTGTGGATGCGCCCGAGGAGGGTGAGCGAGTCGTTCAAAAATGCGTCGCTCGTGTTCACCGGGGTCCGCTGGAGTTGGGCGACGACCGTCTCGATCGCGGGAATGGTCGGGAACTCGGCCAGCTTCACGAAGGCCGCCTGCCGGGTGATGAGATCGGGATCCTGGATGACGGCGCTGCTGAAGAAGAGCTGGCGTCCAGCCTCGTCTGCCGGCAGGGCGCGGATGGCATTGCGGCGAACGGCGGGGTCTTTGTCCAACAGGGCTTTTTGGTGGGTATCCTTGTCGAGCGCACCGAGGCCGGAGAGGGACCAGAGGGCATGGATCGCGCGGGTTCCGCCTTTGCCGGAGGCCACGCGCTGCTTCAGGGCGGGGGCGGCATCGGCCATCTTGTTGTCCACGAGCAGGCGCTGGGCGGTGAGGCTCCAGAACTGGTTACCGCTGTCCAGCGCGGCGACAAGCTCGGGAGACTTCGCGTTGGCGAGGGACTTGATCGAGCTACCGGGTGCGTCCTTCCAGACGACGCGGTAGATGCGGCCGTGGGTTTGGTCACGAAGATTGTTCTCGGTCTGATACGCGCCGCCCGGTCCGGTCGTGGCCTTGATCCCGGCACCTTGGACGTTCGGCGTCGGGTTGTGCTGGATGATGAAGCTATAGAAGTCGATTACCCAGATAGCTCCGTCCGGGCCGACATCGGCGAAGATCGGCGACATCCATTCGTCCGTGCTGGCGAGGAGATTAAACCCATCACTCGACTTATAGCCGCCGCCATCGGGCTGAATGTCCATGATGCCGATGAGCTTGGCCGTCGGCTCCGTGACCAGCGCCTTGCCCTGAAGGCGCGCCGGCAACGCGTCGCTGACCATGAACGCGTGTCCGGCAGCGGCCGTGTAGCCGCCGAAGTTATCCACCATGCGGACGTTCGGGGTGTTGGGATGCATCCGCAGGCCCGGAGACAACGACTTCGCGGACGCCAATCGACGAACATTTCCCGCGGGAACGTCGTTCACACCGGGAGGGCCGATCCGGTAGCCCGGACGAAATCCGCCGCCACCGGCAGGAGCACCGCGTTCACCGCGCCCGCCGTTGGGTTGGGTCGGATTCAGGATGTAGGCGGGCAGGTAGCCGTAGAAGGTCGGGTGACCGTTGGC
>JANOBH010000405.1:0-3691 GCA_031411535.1 Chthoniobacter sp.
TAAATCCGGGTTCGATTCCCGGCGGGGCCACGGTTCTTGCAGCCATGCGGTTTGGCGGGCGGCGGTGGGAGGCGTTTGTGGCATTGCAGAAACGCCGGTGGCTGCCTAGCACTGCCGCATGGTCACCCCCACGACGCCGGCAAGAGAGTTCCGCAGGGCTTTTCATCGTCGATAACAGCGACTCGGATTGGAAGGTCCGCTCATATCTCAGGGAATGGTGCGGGCTTTCCAAGGCGATCGACATTGCCACAGGCTATTTCGAGATCGGGTCGCTGCTCGCGCTGGATGAGAAATGGCAGGCCGTCGATCACTTCCGAATCCTGATGGGCGACGAGGTTTCGATGCGGACGAAGCGCGCGTTCGCGGAGGGTTTGAAAAAGATCGCGCAGCGACTCGACAGAAGTCTCGAAACCGAGAAGGCGAAGGACGATTTCCTCGCCGGCGTGCCGGCTATCGTGGCAGCGATTCGCGCGGGCAAGATCGAGTGCCGCGTCTATCGCAAGGATAAGTTCCACGCGAAAGCCTACATCACGCACGGGCGCGCCGCGGTGGTCGGCTCTTTCGGCCTCGTCGGCTCATCGAATTTCACCTTCCCCGGACTCTCCGACAACGTGGAGTTGAACGTGCAGATCCGCGGCTCCGAGGTCGGTCTGTTGCAGGAGTGGTATGAGCGTCACTGGCAGGATGCGGAGGACATCACGCCCGACATTCTCCGCACGCTGGAGCGCCACACCGATCCTCACACGCCGTTTGAGATTTGGTTCAAGGCGCTGCACGAGTTCTTCAGCGGACACGAACTCACGCCCGACGAGTGGGACACCGAGGAGTCCGTCGTCTTCCGGCAGCTCGCGAAATATCAGCGCGACGCCTACAAAAACCTCACCGGCATCGCGCGAAAATACGGCGGCGCGTTTCTGTGCGACGGCGTCGGCCTCGGCAAGACCTACGTCGGGCTGATGCTCATCGAGCGGTTCGTCACCAAGGAGACAAAGAACGTCGTCCTCTTCGCCCCGAAAGCCGCGCGGGAAGACGTGTGGGAGCCGGCGATCGAGGCGCTGCTGCCCGACCTGAACAGCGGCTTCGTCAATCTGCTCCGCTACAACCACACCGACTTGCAGCGCAAAGGGAGCTGGCCGCGCGATCTTCGCCGCACGTTGCGCGACGCCGATGTCGTCATCATCGACGAGGCGCATCACTTCCGAAATCCCGGCATCGCGGGTGAAGGCGAGCGCGCGGCGTCACGCTACCGCCTGCTCCAGGACGCGCTGCACCAGCCCGGCGCGCGGCCGAAGCAGCTCTATTTCCTCACCGCCACGCCGATCAACAATTCCGTCCACGACTTCCGCCACATCCTCGGACTGCTGACCGGCCCGAACGACCGCTACTTCTCCGAAGCCGCGCACAACCTCGGCATCCACAGCACGCGCGGCCATTTCATCGCGCTGGAAAAAAAGCTCCTCGTCCAGCAGCACGTCGATTCCCCGCAGCAGCTCGAACTCGCGGTCGCCGAGACCGCGCTCCAGCAGGAGACGCTCTTCGAGCATCTCGTCGTCCAGCGCAGCCGCTCGTATGTGAAGGAAAGCCAGCGGCAGCTCGAAGGCGGCGCGATCCTCTTCCCCGCGCGCGAGACTCCGCGCGTCGCGGAGTATAAGTTGAAAGCCACCTATGGACGCCTGCTCGAGAGCGTCGAAAAGGCGTTCAGCAAAACCAAGCCGCTCTTCGCCCTGGCGATCTACTACCCGCTCGGCTACCTGCGGCAGGAGCAGGAGGAGTCGCTGGAAAAGGGACGCCAGGCGCAGGTCGTCGCGCTTATCCGCGTGCAGTTCCTCAAGCGCTTCGAGAGTTCGGCCCGCGCCTTTGAGCTGTCGTGCTGGCGGCTGCTAAAAAAGCTCCTCGCGTGGATCGAGGCGCACAGCATTTCCGCACACGACCGCGGGCATCTCGAGAAGTGGAAGATTCGCAACGACAAGCTCATCAACTACGTGCGCGAGCATCAGCCCGAGCTTTTCCCCGGCGAGACGGAGGAGGAGCTGCCCGAGGATTTCGTGAGCGAGGAGGAAATCGCAGCCGTCGAGAAGCTCGATCCTGCGATCTACAAAACCGAGGAGATCCTCATCGACACCTTTGACGACCTCGACCAGCTCGCGGAGTTCCTCGAACTCGTCCGCGCCGTGAAACCCGAGCGCGACGACAAGCTCAAGGCGCTCATCAAGCTGCTCACAAAGGATAAGGATGCTGCCGGGCAGAAGGTGCTCATCTTCTCGGAGTTCGCCGACACCGCGCGCTATCTCGAGCAGGAGCTGAAAGGCGAGGGCCTCGCGAATCTCGAGCGCATCGACGGCAGCAGCACGCAGCGCCAGCGCAGCGCCGTCATCCACCGCTTTTCGCCCTTCTACAACCACACCGTCCCGGACGGCCCGGAGATCCAGACGCTCATCGCCACCGATGTCCTCGCCGAGGGCCTGAATCTCCAGGACGCCTCGCGCCTCATCAATTACGACCTGCACTGGAATCCCGTCCGCCTCATGCAGCGCATCGGCCGCGTCGATCGGCGGATGAACGCCGCCATCGAAGCCCAGATCGTCGCCGCGCATCCCGGGCAGGCCGGCGAACGCGGGCGCATCATCTACTGGAATTTCCTCCCGCCCGACGAACTGAACGACCTCCTGCGCATCTACGAGAAAGTCAGCCGCAAGGTGCTGATGATTTCCAAAACGCTCGGCATCGAGCACGGGGTCCTGCTCCATCCCGATCACCAATTCGATGTGCTGAAGGAGATGAACGAGAAATACGACGGCAAGCAGTCCGAAACCGAGAGCCTGCGGCTCGAATACAACCGCCTCCTCAAAGAACGCCCCGAACTCGCCGCCACGCTCGGCACGCTGCCGCTCAAGCTCTTCTCCGGCAAAGCCCACCCCGCCGCCGGTGCCAAAGCCGTCTTCTTCTGCTTCCGCATCCCGCGCCCCGACCCCGACCTCACCGCCACCGAGACCGGCGAACTCCGCTGGTCCGACGCCGCCGGCTTCACCGTCTGGATTTGCAGCGACCTCAGCGGCGAACGCCTCGCCACTGATCCCGCCGCCATCGCCGACCTCATCCGCTCGCTCCCCGACACCCCGCGCCGCTGCGCCCTCGACCGCGGCGAACTCGCCGCGCTGCGGAAGAAGATCGAAAAGGAAATCACCACGGCTCATCTCCGCGCCCTGCAAGCGCCGCCCGGCGTTACGCCCGTGCTGAAATGCTGGATGGAACTCAACTGAAACCTGCGATGAAGAAGAAGCCCGCGCCCAAACCCGAGCCAACCGCCATCCCCATTCGCGAAATTCGCGGCGAGCGTGTCCTGCTGGATGCCGACCTCGCCGCGATCTATGGCGTTCCAACGAAGGCCCTCAACCAGGCGGTGAGACGAAATGCGGGTCGTTTTCCGGCAGATTTCTGGTTCCAACTCACTGACCAGGAATGGGAAGGTTTAAGGTCACAAATTGTGACCGGTTCACCGGAATCAGAAGGCATGCGGTCACAAATTGTGACCGCATCACGGGAGGACGACCCTTTAAGGTCACAGACTGTGACCTTAGAGGGCGTCTAAAAACTCAAATTGCGAGTCATCCTGAGCGGAGTTTTGGTCGGCTTTGCGACCAAAACGCAGTCGAAGGACCCCGTGGAATCTCCGATGACGCCGTTCGTGGCA
>JANOBH010000406.1:0-13661 GCA_031411535.1 Chthoniobacter sp.
CGAGGAGGAGTAGGGGACAGGATGGGCTCGGAGCCAAGCGCTCCTGCGCGCCGGTATCCGCCGGCGGGGCGACTTATTTCGCAGTCACGAAGAAGGATGCAGCCCATCTGCGAAATCTGCGGTTCCTATTTCCGAATCCACGCTACAAGCGCGCAACGTCATGCACCCCTCCTCTTCCAACCGCAGTCTGCGCCTCGAAATGCTCCAGGTCGCGAGGCTTGCGCCGAAGATGCTCGGCGACTCCGCCGATCTCGTGCGGGCGTTTTTCGCGCGGCAGCTTTCGGAGAAAGGCGGCGGGCGGGATCGCGACGGGCGGCCCGATCTCTACTACACGATCTTCGCGCTCGCGGGCTTGCAGGCGATGCAGGCGGACGTGCCGGCGGAGGGCGTAGAGCGCTGGCTTCTGGCGCACGGCGACGGCGGGGCGCTCGACTTCGTGCATCTCGGCGCGCTGGCGCGGTGCTGGGCGGCCGTCGGACTGGAGAAAGTGCCGCCCGGACTCGCGGCGGCGGTGCTCGCGCGGATCGAGACGTTTCGCTCGCGCGACGGCGGCTACGATGGCGACGCCGGCTCGGAGCACGGCAATGCCTATGGCTGCTTCGTCGCGCTCGGCGCGTATCAGGACTTGCGCGCGGAGTTGCCCGAGCCGCTGCGCATGGTGCAGAGCCTGAAGTTTCTCGAAACGCCGGACGGCGCGTGGGCGAATGCGCGCGGCCTGCGGGTCGGCTCGACCAATGCGACCGCCGCCGCGGTCACGCTGCTCCATCAGCTTGGCATGCCGGTGCATGCCGGCGCGGGCGACTGGCTGCTCGCGCAGGCGCACCCGGACGGCGGTTTCCGCGCCATGCCCGCCGCGCCGCTGCCCGACCTGCTCTCGACCGCGACCACGCTCCACGCGCTGGCGTGCCTCGAAAAGCCTGTGCCCGAGCCGATCCGCGAGCGCTGCCTCGATTTCATCGACACGCTTTGGAGCGCGGAAGGCGGCTTCCACGGCCACTGGGCGGACGACCATCTCGACGCCGAGTACACCTTCTACGGCCTCCTAGCGCTCGGGCACTTGAGCGTCTAGGACGGGTCTCCGCCGGCGGTTACGGCGCTTTCTCCGGCTCGGGCGCGGCCGGCTCCGGCGTCCCAGGCGGCGGGGTGGAACCCGCGCCTTCCTTGGCCTTCCACTTCTCGCCGCCGCGATGCACGAGCTTGTCGAATTTCTCGATCTGGTTCGCGTAAAGAATTGCGCGCACTTTTCCCTCCGCCTCGACCAGCGTGCGGTCCACCTCCGGCTGGATCTTTGCGCGGCTCTGGCGCAGGCGGATGTGCGTCTCGTCGGCGATGCGCAGGAGCTGGCGCTTCTGCTCGGGGTCGAGCTTTAGCTCCTTGTCGAGGCGCTTCACGACCTCCTTCATCACGGCCTCGGGCCCGCCGCTGAGGACTTCGCGGATCTTTTCCGCAAACCCCGCGCTCGCGCCCGCGCCGCCGACGACGATGCCGAAAATGAAAATCAGCAGGACGCCGAGAATGCGTTTCACATGCCTCATCGGGACTCTCCCGTCATGTAGGCCAGGAGCACCTGCTCCACGTTCTCCTGCGTCGCGTCGGTGAAAATCTGCGAAGCGGCCTCCGCGCGCAGATTCACATGCCCCCACCAAGCGGCGGCGAGCGCGAGTGCGGCGAAAAACGGGCAGAGCTTCCAGGCCCACGCAGAGAGTGAGCCGCCGCTTTCCTCGCGGAGCCGTGCGGCGAGGCGGGTTTCAAAGCCGTACTCCGCGGCGGACGTGTCGCAGTCCGCGGAGCGGGCGGCGGCGAAAAGGGCGTTCAGTTTTTCTTCGGCGTTATCGTTCATGGCTGACCTCCAGGATTTTTTTCAAGTTCTGCCGCGCGCGGAAGGCGCGCACTTTTACATTTCCCTCGCTCCATCCGGTGAGCTCGGAGATCTCCCGCATGGGGCGCTCCTCCAGCTCCGCGAGCGTGATGATGAGGCGCTCCTCGGCGGTGAGCCGGCGCATGGCGTGATCGAGCAGCTCGCGGGCGCGTCCGGCGGAGAGGGCGGCGTCGGCATTCGTGTCGCGCATGTCGAAATCGTGCGCATCGAGCGAGACGTGTTCGCGGACGCGGCGTTCCTTTCGCAGAAAATCGTAGCACGCCGAGACGGTGATCCGCGCCAGCCAGTGCTCGAACGGCGCATCGCGGCGGAACTTCCCCAGATGCCGGAATGCCCGCACGAATACGTCCTGCGCGATGTCGTCGAGCTGATGCCCGTCCCGCGCGAACCGCGAAGCGGTGCCGAAGACACGCCGCTTGTGCCGCCGGACCAGCTCCGTGAATGCGTCGTCATCGCCCCCGAGCGCTGCGGTGACGAGGTCCTCATCGGTGGGGGCGAGGAATTCAGCCATCGGCTGCGTTTTACGGACGGGCGCGGCGAATGGCAATGCAGGCCATGGGAGGGCGAGGGAGTTCACAGATGGCGCGGGGCATGGGGCATGGTTCGGAAAGGGAGACGCGGCGGGCGGGGGGATGGTTACGCCGCTCCAAAAGGAGCGGTCATCCTGAGAGGAGTTCTGTTCGGCTTTGCGAAGGGAACGCAGTCGAAGGACCCCGGCGATTCTGTGCGGTGTCGCTCGTAAATTCCGGGGTCCTTCGACTGCGCTGCGCCCGCCTTTCCACCTCCGCTTCGCTCTGGATGACGACCGTTTGGTGGCGGGGTCACGGTCACCGCGGCGGATGCGGAGTCGTCTCGGTGACGACGGCATCCACGGGCTGGTCGTGCGGCTCGCAGGGGAGCTCCGGGACGAGCTGGAGATCGAAGCAGACGCCAAGCGCGATGGCGTGCGGGCGGTGGATGGTGAGGATCTGGTCGTAGTATCCGCCGCCGCGGCCGAGGCGGTGGCCGTCGCGGGTAAAGGCGAGGCCGGGGACCAGGATGAGGGCGATCTCGGCGGGGGCGATGATCTGCTCGCTCGCGGCGGGCTCGCGGACGAGCGGGTTCCAGGCAGCGGGCGCGAGGTCTTCAAAATGGCGGACGGCGACGAACTCGAGCTGCGTGCCGACGACGCGCGGGTAGCAGAAGCGGTGGCCTGGGTGATCCCACAGCGGCTCGATGTCCGGCTCGCTGGGGAGCGGGGCGAAGAGGGCGACGGTCTCCGCCTGACGGAAGGCGGGGTGGGCGGCGATGGCGGCGACGATGGCGCCGGATTTTTCCGCGCGCGCCGAGCCGAGAGTTTTCAGGCGCATGCGCATCTCGCGGCGGAGGTCGGCTTTGATCACGATGGAAAACTACACGCCTTCCGAGGGAGCGTGGCAAGGCGCATGAAAACTTTGCTTGGCGCGCGGTGTCCTCTACACTTCGTGCCGTGCCGAACCCGTTTCAAAAGCGCAAGCCGAAGGCCGAGATCAAAAAGTCCGCGCAGGCCAATGGCGGCCAGCCCGCGGCGGGCGAGCGCAAGATCGGGCTGAGGCCGAAGGACGGCTGGCAGAAGCGGAATTTTCTGACCGAGGTGCTGATTCCCTCGATCTTCGAGCCGCGCGCGGGCGGGCATGCGCCGCCGAATTTTCCCGAGCTGAAGGAGGGCGAAATCGGAATCACCTGGATCGGGCACGCGTCCTTTTTGATCCAGACGCGCGAGCATAATCTGCTGGTCGATCCGAACTGGGCGAAGTGGCTGAAGGTTTTCAAACGGATGAAGCATCCGGGGCTGCACCTGCATGACCTGCCGAACATCGACCTCGTGCTGGTGACGCACGCCCATTTCGACCACCTGGACCGCAAGACGCTGCGCGGCGTGGCGGCTGACCAGCCGATCGTCGTGCCTTTCGAGGTGGGCAATCTGGTGCATGACCTCGGTTTTCGCAGCGTGCATGAGCTGCACTATTGGGAGAGCTACGATCACGGGCCGGTAAAGATCACGCTCACGCCGGCGCATCACTGGGGGGCGCGGGTGCTGCACGATTCGCACCGCGGGTTCGGGGGGTTCGTGATCGAGGTGGCGGGGCGGACGATTTTTCACTGCGGGGACACGGCGTATTTCGAGGGCTTCCGGGAGATCGGCGAGCGCCACGCGATCGACGTGGCGCTGCTGCCCATCGGAGCCTATGACCCGCCGAGCGGGCGGGAGGTCCACATGAATCCCGAGGAGGCGCTGCGGGCATTCACCGAGCTGGGCGCGCGGCGGATGGTGCCGATGCACTACGGCACATTCCGGCTCAGCTACGAGCCACTCCATGAGCCGCTCGCGCGGCTGCTGGCGTGCGCGGGTGAGCAGTGCCTCGCGGAGCGGATCACGGTGATGACGGAAGGTGAGCCGATGGTGTTTTGAGGAGGTTGAGCGTTGACGATTGAGAGTTGGGTGACGCGCGGAGACTGCGGGGCGTGTTCGCTTTTCACCTGGGAAAAGTGAGGCCGGAAAATGGAGAGAGCCGCTGATCTGGTGACCAGCGGCTCTGCACTTTCGAGGATCGGTTTACGGCTACTTCGCGAGCGCGGCGTTCCACTTGTCGAGGTTCGCCTTTTGCGCGGCGAAGAGGTCGTCGGTGGAGTCGAGGATGTCGATCGTGGTGATTTTGTCGCCCTGGGCGATGGCGTTGACGATGTCCTGGCCTTTGGTCACTTCGCCAAAGACGGCGTGTTTTCCGTCGAGCCACGCGCAGGGCACATGGGTGACGAAAAACTGGCTGCCATTGGTGCCGGGGCCGGCATTCGCCATCGAGAAAAGGCCGGGCTTGGTGTGCTTGAGGGAAGGGTGGATTTCATCGCCGAAGCGGTAGCCGGGGCCGCCGGAGCCGGTGCCGGTCGGGTCGCCGCCCTGGATCATGAAGTCTTTGATGACGCGGTGAAACTTCACGCCGTTGTAAAAGCCGGTCTTCGCGAGATTGAGGAAATTGGCGGCGGTCATGGGAACCTTCGAGGCGAAGATCGTGCCTTCGAGATCGCCTCGGGAGGTGTGGAGGATGATGCGGATGTCGTTCATAGGAGCGCGGAGTATCGGGAGCGGCAGGGGAAGTTGGCAAACGATTTTCGGGAGGGTGATAAATCGATGATGGATCGGCCATTTTCGGATGGTGATTGTGCGATCGGGCGAGGCGTCGCGTGGCTGGATTGCCTTGGTGGATGCACGTAGTGCATCCGGCGGAGAGCACCGATCTGACAGGCGCGGACGACATTTTGCGGGCCGACGGAAGGCGGGATGGACGCCGGCATTGTTGAAATGAAAGAAGGGATAAAATTGTATTGACTGAACATTTTACGTGTAGAGCATGCACTCGCGCATCAGGGAAGCCGATGCGGTTTCCAAGCGGTCCAGACTCCTGTTCCCCCAACCCAAACCGACACATGAAAACACGTTCAAAATCCGTTCGCCTTGCTCAGCTTTCGCGTCCGACGAAACCGTGGCGGCGCATCTGCAGCGGCCCGATTGCAGCGGCCGTGGAGATGGCCGTCGTGCTAGGCGGAATCTCGATTCCGGCGGCGCTGGCTGTGAATGAAGCGGACCGGTTCAGCACTGGCGCATTCACGATCAATACGTCGGCGTCCAATCTTTTTCTGAACAACCTCGGTTCCACGATTTTCACGGGCACCGATGGCGTGGAGGGTTACGCACAGCCGTCGCTTGGCAGTTTGGTTTTGACGGACGGCTTGTTTGGATCGGTGACGCCGAGCGGAAACCCTTCGACCGTTGCGTCGCTGAGCGACGGCTATACGGCGACCTTCAATCTCGACCTGTCGGTGAACACGGGTGGTTACTTTCTTTCGCAGATCGCTGTCTATGGCGGCTGGAATGATGCCGGGCGCGACAACCAGGACTACACCGTGTCTTACCAGGCGGTGGGTGGTGGCGCGTTCATCACGCTGCACACCGTCGCCTTTACTCCGCCGGCCGGCACGCCGAGCAATACGTTTGTAAGTCTGACGGATCTCGGGATCGGTCCGATACAGGCGCTGCAGTTCACCTTTAACAGTCAGGAGAATGGCTATGCGGGTTACCGCGAGATTTCCGCCATTGGTTCCGCAGTGGGGAGCACATGGGTCGGCGCGACCGACTCGGACTGGGGGACAGGCGGGAACTGGAATGCGGCGGGAGTGCCGGCGAATAACGCGAGCCCGCTGCTTTTCGGAACGACGGGTGCGAACGCGAGCGTGGATCTGGGGAGCGCGGGACGGACGGTGACGGGGCTGCTCTTCAGCTCCGCGGTGGGCACCACGATCGCGAGCGCATCCACGCAAACGCTGACTTTTGACAATGGCGCGTCGGACGTGGGAGTGACGGCGGATGGCACGCACGCGATCACGGCGGCGGTGGCGCTCAGCTCGAATGCATCCTTTAACGTGGGTGGCCAGCTCACGATGGGTGCGGCGATCTCCCAGACGGCGGCGGGAAAGACGCTGACGAAGCTGGGAAATGGCGTGCTGATTCTGAATGCCGCGAGCACTTACTCCGGCGCGACGACGATTGGTGCAGGGACGATCCGAATGGGTGTGGCGAATGCGCTGCCGTCCGGCGGGGCGGTCACGGTGGGCGGCGGTGCGACGCTCGATCTGAATGGCTTCAGTCAAACGGTGTCCACGGCGGGCGGGGATGGAACGGTTACCAACAGCACGGGCACGCCCGGCACTTTCACCATCGGCGCGGGCGGCGCCAGCGGGAGTGTCTCGACGGCGATCAAGGACGGTGCGGGCGCTGTGTCGGTCGTGAAGACTGGCGCGGGGACGGTGACTCTCTCCAGCCTCACGAGCAACTACTCGGGCGGGACTTTGGTGAGTGCGGGAGTACTGGGGGTGACGGGTTCGACGGCGAGCAATCCGCTGGGCGTGGGCGGCGTGACGCTGGCGGGTGGCACGCTGGCTCTGCAGGGGCAGTTGGAGGGCGGCTTGAAAGGGGAATACTTCAGCGGCGGTCCCGATCAGGCGAACTACGCGAGCGCGGCGGCGCTGAATGCGTACTGGGGCACGATCACGCCCGCGGTGACGGCGCAGACGACAACTGGCGGGCAGACCGATTTCAACTTCTCCAACGGCGGCGGGTACGGCGGCGGCGCGCCATTTGTCAGCCAGGGGTTCGGAGGCACGGACAACATCCAGGCCCGCTTTACCGGTAAGATCTACCTCCCGCAGGCGGGTATCTATCGTTTTCAAACGACGAGCGACGACGGAAGCGTCCTGGCGATCGACGGCACGACGGTCGCGCTGAATAACTTCTTCCAAGGGGCGACGACCCGCGGCGGCAATATCGATCTGACGGCCGGTTATCACGACATCATGATCGGCTTCAATGAAGGCGGCGGCGGCGCCGGGCTGCTGGTGGAGTACACGCCGGTCGGCGGCGTGAGCCAGACGCTGACGAACCGCAATCTCGTGCGGGATCTGACCCCGAGCACAAGGCAGGTATTTACCAACAACGTGACGGTCACGTCGAATTCGACGATCGATGTGACGAACTCGCTGACGGCGAGCATGGGCGCGCTGTCGATCGGGGCGCAGACGCTGAGCCTGACCGGCGCGAGCGGGGCGAGCCTTTCATTCACTGCCACGGTGCTCTCCGGCAACGCGACACTCAACTCTGTGTCGGGGACGACTTTGAAACCCGGCCCGGTGTTTGGAGCCACCGAGAACCTGACCAAGACGGGGAGCGGGAATCTCGAACTCCTGTCGCCGGGCACCTACTCGGGTGGCACAATCGTCAGCGGCGGCGTCCTGAAGATCGGAAACACTGCTTCGCTGGGAAGCGGAACGGTGACGCTCGCGGGCGGCACGCTGAGCTTCGGCGTGGGCGTGGCTGGGCTGAACGAAGGCATTCTGGCGGGGAACTTCAACCAGGTGGACGCGAATCCGAACGAGTTCGTCCGCAATACGACGCGGCTGGCAAACAGCACGGCGGCGGGAGCGAGCATCTGGCCGCTGGGCATCAATGACAACAGCACGGTGGTTTACACCGGCTACATCAACAACAGCGCAGCCACGGCGCAGACATGGACTTTCACCCTCGGCTACGACGACAATCTCAGCCTGAAGATCGACGGCCAAACCGTGCTGAATGACGGTCCGTGGGGGAATCAAAAGTCCAATGTCACCGTGACGCCTGGCTACCATCAGTTTGAAGTGCGGCTGGGGCAGGGTGGTGGCGGAGCGGGTCCGTCAAACACCAACTGGTTCAACATCGGCCTGGGTCTCGGGATCGATACGCAGGGGCGAAATGACACCGTCGCGAGCAATTACACCGCGCTGCCGGTCGATCCGGGTGACGGGAGCGTCTTTGCCGCGAGTGTCGCGACCGGGTATTCCAATGCGACCGTCGTGACGGCGAACTCGGGTATCCAGGCGGCCAATGCGGGTGGCGGTCCGGTGGCCCGCGTCCAGATGGGAAGCCTGAGCATCGGTGCCAATACGCTGAGCCTGTCGGGGACGGGCACTGTGAGTAATCTGATCGGCGCCACAGGAACGACGCTGTCGGGGGCGGCTGCGTTTGATGTCGCCGCGAGCACCACTTTCAAGCCGGGGGTGCTCGGTGAGAGTGGCACGGGGTCATTCACGAAATCCGGTGCGGGAACGCTCGCCGCGGAACAGACGGGAAGTTTCACCGGCGGCACGACGCTGAGCGCGGGAGTACTGCATGTGGGGAAAAACACGGCGCTCGGCAGCGGGCAGGTCACGCTCGCGGGCGGGACGCTGCGGTTCGGAGTGGGGCAGGCGGGACTGTATGAGGGGGCGCTGGCCGGTGCGTTCGATCAGACAGGGGCGAATCCAAATGACTCCATCCGGCTGACGACGCGGCTGGCGGAACTGAACGGCCATACCTATCCAACGGACGGCCTGCCGGATAACACGACCGCGATATATTCGGGGCTGCTGAACAACCCGACGAATGGCAACGTCACGTGGACATTTGTCGAAAACTTCGACGACAATGTCCGCCTGATGATAGACGGCACCCAGGTGCTCTTCGATTCCTCCTGGAACACGCCGACAAAGTCCAATTACACGCTGACTCCGGGGCTGCATCAGTTCGAGTTGCGCGTGGGGCAGGGCGGCGGCGGGGTGGGGCCGACGAATCAGGGCTGGCTGAATAACGGGATCGGGTTCGGGATCGATACCCAGGGACGAAACGCGGAGGTGCCGGGAAATTACCAGCGACTCAGCGACCTCGGAGACGGCCAGCTTTATGCCACCGGTGCGGCCACCGGCTATGCGAATTCCACAGTCGTCACGGGCAACTCGACGATCTCCGCGGCCAACTCGATCGGGGGAAAGGCCTCAGTCGCGCTGGCGGACCTCAGCATCGGGAGCCACACGCTGACCGTGACCGGCAATGGAGTGACCAGCACGGTCGCGGCGACTGGAACGACGCTGACGGGGAATGCGACTTTCGATGTCGCGGCGAATACCACTTTCAAGCCGGGCGCGCTCGACGATGGCGCGGCGGCGCGCTCGGTGACGAAGTCTGGCGCGGGTGTGATCCGGCTGGATGCCGACGCCGTGGCGGCGGCGAATACCACGCTGACCGGCTCCGCGGGTGGCGTCGTCCTCGGCGGAGTAGTGGGCGTGGAGCCGCTGAACGGAGGGACGATCGTATTGAACGGCAGCTCGCTCACGCTCGACGGCCAGAACAATGGCGCGGGGCTGACCGGGCAGTATTACAACAGCAATCCCGCGAACAGCGGGGGCAGCAATCCGAACTTCGCCACGCTGAGCGCCCTGACATCGCACCTCGATGGCATGACGCCCGCGGTGACTGCATTGACGACACTCAACGGAAAGCTGGACTTCAATTTCAGCAACGCCCCGGACAATCGGAACGGAGCCCCATTCAATGGAGGAGACCCAAGCCGCGGGGATTACGGATTCGCGAATGCCGACAATATCGAGGCGCGTTGGACGGGGCTGATCTACGTCTCGCAGCCAGGTGTCGCGCGTTTTGAAACGACGAGCGACGACGGGACGATGGTCTTCATCGACGGCAATGACACCCCCGTGGCGGACAACAATTTCTTCCAGGGTTTCGCCACTGTCCGCGGAGGGGACTACAATTTCACGACCGCCGGCTATCACAAGATCACGCTCGCCTTTTACGAAGGTGGCGGCGGCGCAGGAGCCCTCTTCCGCTGGCGGGAGGCGGGCGGCGCGATGCACACGCTGCTGAACAGCGAGGTCATCACGTCGTGGGTCAATACCCAGAGCTACAACACCAATGTGACGGTCGCGACGAACTCGACGATCAACGTGAGCAACTCCCTCCAGGCTACGGTCGGGGCGCTCTCGATCGGCGCGAACACGCTGACGGTCGCCAGTCCGGACACGACAAATGCCGCCTACAGCCTGACGGCGGGCGCGACGACCCTGACGGGAAACGCGACCCTCAGCGTGGCCAGCAGCACAGGCGGAGGGGCGGCTACGCTCAAGCTCGGGCCGGTAGGGCAGACCGGTGGAAGCCAGGGTCTGACTAAGACCGGCAACGGCACACTGATCCTGACTGGAGACAGCACCTACACAGGTGCCACGGTCGTGAGCGCGGGCGTTTTGCGCGTGGGTGAGGGTGGGACGACGGGATCTCTGGGCACGGGGCCGGTGACGGACAATGCGGCGATCATCTTTAACCGCAGCAATACGCTGACCGTGACCGCCCCCATCTCCGGCACCGGGTCGGTGACGAATGCGGGTGGTGCGTCCAATGTGCTCAATCTGGACGGCGCGCAGGGATACGCGCTCCTCACCGCCAGCGCGGGGACGACGAACGTGAACGGCTCGTTCACGAATGGGACAGCGACGGTGAATGCGAATTCCACCGTCAACTTTGGCGCGAGCCAGACTCTCGGGGCGCTGAATATCGGGGCCGGTGCGGTCGTCACGTTCGGCTCGGGTCCGTTTGCCTTTGCCGGAGGCAAAGGGGCCACGGCGGTCGTCCCGGAACCCGGCTCGCTGGGGCTCCTGATGGCCGGCGCGCTCGGACTGCTCGGCCGCCGTCGCCGGCGAGGCGTTTAAAGCGCCTTCCATAGCATGCGGAACTTCTGGGCCGGAGGTGAGGCGCCCTCCGGCTCAGTCATTTTCCGCCTCTGGCGTTCGGCGGGTGTGTTTCCTTTTAGGAGGCAGGCCGGTCTCTTTCCCCGGTACTGCCCGGTCGATGCCTGCCAGGACTGCGCCGGCCGTGGCGGGCGGGGCGGGGCATGGCTGGCGCTCCGTGCGCATGGAAAGGCCTGTGGAACCGTGGGACGCGGGCAAAAAAACAACGCCGGGGTGTTTCCACCCCGGCGTTGTGATGAAATTGCAGTGAGCGGGATGCTTAGAAGACGAAGCGGATGCCGACGCGCGTCATGATCGAGTCGCTCTCGTCTTTGCCCCAGGTGTAGCGGCCGTCGCTGAAGACGCCGATGCGCGGAGTCACGCGGACTTCGACGCCAGCGCCGCCATGCGCCGTACCGCTTGTGACGCCGTCCGAACGGACGCCGCCGCCGGCGAAGGCGTAGGGGGCGAAGCAGAAGTTGCCGAGATCGACCGGATAGCGGGCGATCAGGCTGGCCGATCCACTCCACACGCCGTTCACGCCGCCGTCATAGACGTTGCCGTCCACTCCGACGCCGAGGTAGCGCATGAAGAAGTAGTTCACGCCGATGCCACCGCCAAAACCGTCGTCATAACGGTAGTCGCGCGCGCCCTGGGTGAAGCTGCCAAAGAGGTCGAGTTGGAACTCCTGGTCTTTGAAGCAAGGGATGACTGGGGCGACCAGGTCTTTGCTCGCCTTGTGGCTGTGGTCTCCGGCGAGGGCGCTGCTGGCAGCGACCGCACCGACGAGGATGCTGTATGTGATATTTTTCATGTGTTTTTGGTTGGTTTGGGTTTGCCGACCGGCCTGCTGCGGCACGATTGGTTTGTCGGCAAATCGAAGCATGGGGCTTTGCCGGACGTAGGCAATCCCCAAAATCTACTGGCCGGGCGGATCGGACAGGGTGGCCGGCGGCGCCGTTCTTAGCGTCCGCCCCCGCGCATCGCATCGACCCGCGCCTTCACCTCCGCCGGCATCCGCACCAGTTCGGGCCATCCTCGGGTGTAGCCTTCGCCGGGGAGCTTGCGGGTGGCATCGAACCCCATGTGGGAGCCGATGCACGGCACCGTGGGTGCGTGGTCCAGGGCGTCGCAGGGGCTTTTGACAAAGGTGGAGTCGCGCTGCGGGTCGGTGTTTGCGCAGAGGCGAAAGAGGACCTCGCTCGTGTTGTGGACATCGCAGTCGGCGTCCACGACGACGATGTATTTGCTGAACATCATCTGCCCCATGCCCCAGAGCCCGTGCATGATCTTGTAGGCCTGCCACGCGTACTGTTTGCGGATCGAAACAAAGACCATGTTGTGGAACACGCCCTCCGCCGGCAGCGCGAGGTCCACGATCTCGGGGAAATTCATCTGAAAGACGGGGAGAAAGATCCGCACGCTCGCCGTGCCCATGTAGAAGTCCTCCATCGGAGGGATGCCCACGACCGTGCAGGGATACACGGCGTCCTTCCGATGGGTGATCGCGGTGAGGTGAAAAACCGGGTAGTCATCCACCGGCGTGTAGAACCCGGTGTGGTCGCCGAAGGGGCCCTCGGGCCGCAGTTCGCCGGGCTGGACGTAGCCTTCGAGGACGAAATCCACGTCGGCAGGCACCTCCAGATCCACCGTCTCACACTTCACGAGCGGCACGGATTTTTTCCGGATGAACCCGGCGAACATGATCTCGTCCAGACCGTCGGGCAGCGGCGCGGTGGCGGCGAAAGTGTAGGCGGGATCGCCGCCGATGGTGACCGCCACGGGCATGCGCTCGCCCTTTTCGTAATATCGCCTCCCATGCCGTGCGCCGACCTTGTGCACCTGCCAGTGCATGCCGGTGCTGCGGCCGTCATAGACCTGCATCCGGTACATGCCCAGATTCCGCTCGCCCGTGTCCGGGTCGCACGTGTGGACGCACGGAAAGGTGATGAAGCGCCCCCCGTCCTGCGGCCAGCACTGAAGGATCGGCAGGTCGAGGAGCGTCGGCAGTTGGACATTGGACGTTGGACGTTCGACGTTCGGCGTTTCCGCGAAGCGATGGATCACCTCCTTGCACGGTCCCGTCCCCACATGCTTCGGCTTCGCATTCAGGAGATCGAGCCCCTGCATCGCCAGCGTCCACGCATGGCGGAGGGAGGTGGGCGGCTTCGCCTTCAGGATGAGCTGCATCTGCTCCGCGAGCGTGTCCACGGACTCCAGCCCGAGCGACATCGCCATGCGGCGCCGGGAGCCCATGGTATTCACCGCCAGCGGGAAAGGGGACACAGCACCGTTGACGGTCGGCTTTTCAAAATGCAGCGCCTTGCCGCCGCCGGGCGACTTCATCTCGCGGTCGGCCCATTCCGTGATCTCCAGCTCCGTGGCCACCGGCTCCGCCACGCGCCGCAGCTCGCCCGCCTGGTCGAGCGCAGTGAGGAATGCGGAGAAGGATTCGTAAGCCATGCGCGGACGCTATCGGGCTTCGCCGCCGCTTGGCGAGCGGATGCACTGACCGGCGGTCCAGATCGAGCCTCCCGCCAGCGTAGAGCACGGCAATTGACGCGATGTCTGGAGCTTCCTCCGGGCGCGTTTGACCTTGGCGAGGATATCGGCGGCGGTGGCCGTCCAGACAAACGGGGTCGGGCGCGCATTGCAGCTTCTGAGGCAAGCGGTGATGGCT
>JANOBH010000407.1:0-5545 GCA_031411535.1 Chthoniobacter sp.
GCGCTTCGAGCGTCTCCGGCAGCCCCGGCCAGCCGAACTGCGCAGCCATCAGCGTATAGACCCGGCGCATCAGCGGCACGGGAAAGACGCGGATCACGCCAAGCGCGCGATCGGTCGTGGTCATATAGGCCAGGTGCATCGCCTCCGCCGCGCGCCCGAGCTGATGCCCGTAACGTGTGGCCTCATCGATCTGCCATTGACGCGGCACGCGCGAAAGAAAGCCCGGCACCGTGAGGTGCTCGATGAGCGGTTCGGGCTGCGTCAGTTCATCGAAGCCTGGTTCATTGGTGGTCCCCGGACGATGGAATTGGAATGGAGTGGTAGTGTTCATAATCGCACCAGACCGCACAACCGTCGGGCGCACAAACCTTGCCGTGCCCGGTGCCGCACTGGCAGGGTGTGAATAACTATGCGCTCAAAGAAGGTGACCCTCCAGATTCCGTGGCCGTTGTGGGAGTTGCTGGAGCAGGCGGCTCCGGAGCTCGGCTACGAAAATGCCAACCAGCTCCTCATGTGGTCCGGTTTCTATTCCGTGGCGATTGGCAAACCTCACAATGTCACCGCTCCGATCGCCCGCGCACCGGAGGACGTTCAGGACATGTTCATTGCCGATCTTGTCGCGGCGCGCGCGAGCGGCGCGACCTCGCGCGGATCATTTTTCGAGCACCTTCTTGAGGATGTCGTGAAGCGCTTCAACCTCCCCAACGGCCCCGACATGGTGAAAGCGATCCTTGCCGACACCATCCAGAATCGCCCGCGAAAGCCCAAGGGTGCAAAGAAAGACGGCTAAAGCCCCGCGTCGATATCGTCGTCATCGGCGAGCAAATGGGCGTAGTGGTCCATCATCGTCTTCACATCGTCGCCCGTCCATTTCGCCAGCTTCGGCAGCAGCGCCCCGTTCTCGATCAGCTTGTTGCTCACAAAACTCCGGCGCATGTCGTGCGCCGTGCATTTCACCCCCTGCGCTTTCATATAGTCGGCGAAGGGCTTCCGAAAGTCGTAGCGGTACCGGTGTTTCCGATGCCGCTTTTCCGGCCGCAAAACCCACCGCGCATCCGCCGGCAACGCCGCCAGGTAGCGTCGCAAAAATTGCTCAAACTCCGTCGTCAGCGGAATCGTGCGTTCATCACGGTCCTTCGGTTTGAATGTTTCCGTCTGGCCTATCACGATGCATCCGCGGCGGGGGCCGGTGCCGAGCCGGAACCACGCTGGCACCGCCTCGACGATTTCCAGTTTCCGAAATCCCTCCTGCATTCCGCAAAAGAGGATGAACCGGAGATCATCGTCCGGAGCTTCTGCGATCAGCTTTCGCACCGTCGCAGTCACCACGAAATCCTTGCGCCACGTCCGCACCGGCTTGCCCAGCTCGATCCCCGCCGCGGGATTCACGCGCAGCTTGTGCTTCTTCATCAGCCAGCGGTAGAAGGCCCGCAAATGATAGACGTAGCTGCGAATCGTCTCCGGCTTGCACCCGCGGCCGTCCTGATTTTTCGGCCTTCTCAGCACGACCATCCAGTCCGCGACCAGCTTCGTTGTCACATCCTCGACTCGCGACACCGACATGTCGCGCGCGAACGCTTCCAGCATGCAGCGGCGCGTCGGCGCGAAAGTGCCGCTCAACGTTTCGCGCTCTCGCGCCTCTTTCACGTACGCCACCACTTCCCCGGCGAAATCACCCGCCTGCTGCAGCGGCGCCTCCTGCATCATCTGCAACGCCATCACTGCCGCCACATCTTCGCTTTCCGTATTCAACGGAACGCGCACCTGCTTGCCGCCGCGAACCGGCGTATGGCGCAACCACCATTTCCGACCTCTCCGAAACAGACCTTTGACTTTGGACATAGGGAAAAATTCGCTGGCGTCTGACGTTACCCGCCCTTAAAAGTTGCCTTCCATCGCGCGCGGTTAGCTTAGCGGTAGAGCGTCCGCTTCACACGCGGAAGGTCGCAGGTTCGATCCCTGCACCGCGCACCATCTCTCCCTCCGGATCGTCCATTACGTAAGAATGTCGACCATTTCGTATCTGCTGTATCATGCTGGAATAACGGGAAGACATCTTGTGCTAAATCGCTGTGCTAATCAGCCGCAAAATGTGCTAGAATGCAACTGAAAGCAACCCCAAGCACATGCAATTTACAGTGTTCGCAGCCCCCGTCAGAGTTAGAACCCATGCTTCACACGCAAGAAGTCGCAGGTTCGAACCCTGCATCGCGCACCATTTCAGGATGCCCGCGCCTTCAGAACGACGTTGATCTTACCCGGAGATGAAACTTCGCATCGAACTCCACATTACGCTCGCGGCCATCGCGCTCCTCATTCCGGGCTGCGCGTCCGATCTGAAGCTTTCCTCCCGCGACCGTGCCGCGATTCACCGCGTGGCCGTCGATCATGCGATGTCGATCACCGGAGAGGAACCCCGAGGGGCGGGCAGCCGGGTCGCAGGGAACGTGCTCCAGCAGGGAGCCTCGTATGGGCTCGGCTTCCTTGGGCTCGGCTTGGCGGGGGGGCTGGCGATGGGCGCCGCGGATCTCGCGCAGCCGGCGAAAAATGGCGAGATTTCGGCGATGGCCCTGAGGATACTCGCCGAGGCCCATACGGAACCCGGAGCGCTCCTCGCGGTGCGCATGGAGCGGGAGCTGGCCCGCAGCGGGTTTATCGTCGATTCCAAGGCGCCGGACGCGGCTTTCCACTTCGAACTGGAAAAGCTGGCGATGGTTCCCGCGGATGACCTGAAGCTCCGTCGCCGGCCCGAGCTCGGGGTGCGCGCGACACTGATCGGAGGGAAAGGAAACATCGTCTGGCGGCGCCGCGCGTCTGCGGTCTCCGCAACGGCGCTCACTTGGCAGGACTACTCCAGCCAGCCGCGCCGCCTCCGGGCCGACTTCGAGCAACTCGCCGCGCGAATCGCGACCGAACTCGTCGCGGAGATCAAACGATAGGGCGGGGAGCAGACGAACCGCGCGAGCTAATGCAATGCCCCCGTCAGCCGGAGTCCTTGCAAATTTTGGATTGTTCATTCCGCTTCCGCCGACAAATTGACCGCGTGTCCGAGCCTCGCTGCAGAGCGACGTCAGGCCGTTAACTCCAAAACCAGAATCCCATATGGCCAAAGGCAATAACAGTCACCGGAAAGAAGTGAAAAAGCCGAAGAAGGAAAAGCCCAAGCCTCTGCCGACGCGCAGAGGCACCTGAGCCGGCACCCGGCACGTCCGCCGGTGGCGGGCGTGCCGGTGTATGGGCGGGACCAGTGGGCGGTTCTTTCACGTGGGTTTTCGGACGCTAAAGCGCGGGCGTTTTCCGAAGACGGCGCTGGACATCCGAGGCGCGGCGTTCCTACAAACACCGGCGGTCAGTCTCTGATCCACACCCCTTCCCGTGTTATGAAAAAGGTCCTCAGTCTTTCGTTTCTCGCAGTCACGCTCGTGGCATGCAGCGCCCCGCAGGGGAAAAAATACTCCGCCACAAATCGCGAACTGCCGCCGATCGCGCTGCCGCCTCCCGTCGCAGCGGCGGAGATTTACGGATCGCAGCAGGGAAGCATCGTGGCGCTGACTCCGGGCGGGACGCTGACCGTGTGGCTTTCCTCCGTGCAGCGGGGTGGCTACGGATGGCGGCTTGCGGAGGTTCCCGACCCGACCGTGCTGACGCTTGTCTCGAAGGAATACATAGCCCCTTCGGCAACCAATGCCGGGCAGGAGAAGTGGGTCTTTCGGGCCGTTGAGTCCGGCGATGTGGACCTCCGGCTTTGGTATACGAGCCCGCGGCGCGAGCAGTTTGGCAGTGCGCCGGTCTTCAAGTGCGTGGTGTCGGTGGAAGGGGAACTCGCACCCATGGCGAAAGGCCCGGACACGCGGGATTCGGCTCCCGTCAAAAAATCGCGCGTCGGGAAAAAGGCGAAGCCGAAGACCCATCGCACGACGCCCGACCCAGAGACCGCGCCGTTCCTCGAGCCGGTCTTCCGTTCAAGCGGCGTGCTGCTTCGCGATCAGCGCGATGGCCGCCAGAAGCAGGGCTGAGCCCGCAAGCCTGCGGAACATGACTGCGCGGCCTTGCGTGCGTTCCGCATTGCCGAACCAGTGGCCGACCGTCCAGACGAGCGCCACGCTCCAGACTCCGCGTGAGTTGTAGAGGACGTTCGTAGTGGTCGCGCCGATGGTGATGATGCTCCACGCGATCCCCAGCGCCTGCAGCGAGAGCACTGTGCCGCCGGCGAGGGTCCATCGCCACGCCGCAGCGGGGAGCGCGCGGAGGTTTCCGCGAAAAAACGGAATGAGTCCGAGCGAGAGCAAAGCCACGGTGAGAAACATCGTGGCGGCGTAGTGGCTGAAGCCCCACGCCTTGACCCAGCGCTGCTGGAGCACATCGGTCAGCGCAAACGCCGCCGCCGCGCTGAAGCCGTAGAGCAGGCTGCGGAAAAGCGCGTCGCGTTTCGCCGCGCCGCCGCCTGACCCGAGGAGCGCGGTCGCCAGCGCCGTCAGGCCCACCGCCGCCCACATCGCCGGCGTGATGGTCGCCGCGCCGAGCGCCACGGAGAAAAGCGCCACGAAGACCACCTTTGACCCGAGTACCGGCGTGGCGACGGAGACATCCCCCCGGCTCAGGGCGAGAAATGTAAAAACCTGCCCGACGAAAAACACGGCACCCGAAATGATCGCGTGGGAGACGTGCGTGGCCGTGGCCGGATGATCGGAGGGAAGGAGCCAGAGCAGTGAAAAAATGGAGGCCTGCACCCAGTTCGTCAGAAAGCTGACGCGCCACGGTCCAGCGCCTCCCTGGGTCGCCCGTTTCAGCATCAGCGCGGCAAAGGCATACCCGACTGCGGAAAGCAGGGGGATCAAAAGCGGCGGCACATGGGGCATCGGACGCGGAGGCTTGCGTGGAAGCGCCAGCCGGGCAAGCGGGAAGGCGAATCACGACCGGGCACCAGTCCGGAATAGGGAATCTCCCTTCCGGGAAAGTGCGTATTTTAGCCAAAATCAGTGCTTGCCAGCAGGGCCGAGAGCCCGCATTTTCTCCGCCGCGCTATAAAGTTATTAGCCTCCCGCTTCTCCCCCGAAGTCCCCGTCTTTTTCCGATCTCTACGTCCCGCATGAACAGCAACGGAATACTCCGCAAGCACTGGTTCCATGTGTCGTTGCATTTTGCAGCGGACGCCGCGCTTTTTACGCTCGCACTGGTCATGGGCCTCCTCCTGCGTTTCGGTGACGAGGCGACCGGATCTTTTTGGATGCACTGGCCGATGCTGGCGCTGGGCGGGGTGGTGCTCTCATCGTCGATTTACATCGTAGGCCTCTACTCCACGCACAGCGCGCACCGCGGCACGTTTGAGCGCGCCTTTATCCTCCTAGCCTGCACGCTGCTGGCGGTGCTCGTCCTTATCGGCGGCTCGTATGCGGTGTCTGCCAGGCCGCTCGGACGCGGCGTCATGCTGCTCGGCGCGAGTGCCGCGTATCTCGTCGTCCTGATCCATCATGTTTTTCTGCTGCACGCGCTGCGCAACGCCAGCGAGCGCGTGGCGTATATCGTGACGAGCGCATTCGACGAG
>JANOBH010000408.1:0-4109 GCA_031411535.1 Chthoniobacter sp.
GACACGCCAAAAGCCGGGGGCGGCCGCGCAGTGGAGCCGCCGGGTGATGGCACGCGCGACCGATCTGAGCCGCACCTTCAAAGTTTCCAACGATCCGCACTTTGCCGAAAAGCTGGAGGACATCGTCGGGCTCTATCTCAACGCGCCGGTGCATGCGCCGGTCTTTTGTTCCGATGAGAAAAGCCAGGCGCATCTGATCCTCGGTAACTGCGCCGCGCACAAGCATCCAAAGCTCAAAGCGTGGCTGGCGAAGCATCCGCGTTTTCATCTCCACTTCACGCCGACGAGCGCCTCGTGGCTCAACTTGCTCGAGCGCTTCTTCGTGACCTGACCAGCGGACGACACGCGGCGAAGAAAAGGCAGATGGTGAGGAGCGGGCGGAGGACGCGGGCGCAGCGACCCAGGGAGGGCGTGTTCATTCGGGGGAGTTTCTGTCTGGGGCGGAAGCTTCTATCCCTTCAGCGCACGAGTTTGCGTTTTTTGCCAAAAATTCTGCGCGCGCGGGCCATTTTTCTGTGAACGCCTGGTGGAAGCGCTGCGCCGGGCGCGAGATGCCTGCGGCTACCCCGCGCCGAGCGGCACTTCGTGGTACTCCAGCGCCCACTCGCGCATGAAGCGGACGCGCTCGGGGCGGATGCGGTAGATGATCAGTTCGGGATTGTCCGGCGTCCCGAGGTAGCGGCGTAGCAGCGGATTGGCGTCCCAGATTTCGCGCAGCAGCGCGGCGTCGGTCAGCACGTCGGCGACGCCGGTGATGCGGACCTGGTCGTGATGCTCGTCGAGGTAGCACAGCTCGACTTTCGGATTCGCCGCGATCTCCCGCGTCTTGCCATAGCTGCGCAGGTTCGCGACGTAGATCGTGAAGCCGTCCACACGCACCGGCGAGACCGGGCGGACGCGCGGCTGGCCGTCATCGACGGTGGCGAGCTGGGGAAACTTCGCGCGCCGGATGACTGCCGCGGCGAGCGCGGGGAGTTCCTCGGGCGTGAACGGCTGGGGGGTCGGCTTGGACATGCGGGAAAAATGGGTCGCAGAGCCCAAGAACGCGAGCCCTCCAAAAGCAGATGTCATCCTGAGCAGAGCGGAGGCGGTAAGGCGGGCGTAGCGGAGTCGAGCCGAGTCCGCGAGACAGCCGAGTGGGCGGAGGCGGGGAGGCAACAACCCCGCGGATTCCGGGGCATCATCGCACGGAATCGCCGGGGTCCTTCGACTGCGTTCCGTCCCGCCTTCGCCCACGACGGCACTCCGCTCAGGATGACAGCGCTTTTGAGCGGCTGAGAAAACGCGTCGGCTTTTCCCCCGCGACGCCGTCCTGCCGCTTTGCTAGCATCGCCGCCCGATGAAACCCGCGAACACTGCGAACTCCGACCGGCGGCTCCTTGCCACGCGCCGCAGCCTCGTCGAGCGGCTCACGGACTGGCAGGACCAGCGGAAGTGGCAGGAGTTTTTTGAAACCTACTGGCGGCTGATCTACGGCGTGGCGCGAAAGGGCGGACTGACCGACGCCGAGGCGCAGGACGTGGTGCAGGAGACGGTGCTCACGGTGGCGAAAAACATCACGAAATACGAGCGCGAGGCCGGTTCCTTCAAAGGCTGGCTGCTGCACATCACGCGCTGGCGGATCGCCGACCAGTTCCGCAAACGCGCGCCCGCCGAGAAGCAGCGCCACGCGCGCGACGACAGCCGCCGCGGGACCGCGACGATCGACCGCGTGCCGGACGGATTCGACCTCGATGCGGCGTGGGAGGAGGAGTGGCAGCGCAATGTCCTCGCCGCCGCGCTGGAGCGCGTGAAGCGCAAGGTGGACGCGAAGCATTACCAGATCTTCGACTGCGTGGTGATGAAGCAGTGGCCCGTCTCGAAAGTGGCTGCCGAGCTGCGCGTGAGCGTGGCGCAGGTCTATCTCGTCCGGCACCGCATTTCCGGGCTGGTGAAACGCGAGTGCATGGCGGTGGAAAAGCGCCATTGAACAGGAGGCGGACGGCTCCTGCTCCTGATCCTGATCTTGCTCTTGATCCGGGTCGCGTTGGATCAGGATCAGGATCAAGAGCAAGAGCAGGATCAGGAGATAGTGCAGGCATTGAGGGCGATGAATACGGGAAAGCCGTCCCATAGAATTCGCGGGCGGTTTTCCTGCGCCCGGCTATGCTCCGCCGCGACTGCATGAGCACGACGACGCCACTCCCCCCGCCCGCCCCGCGCGCTGCGGCGGAACCGCTCGGCCCGCTGGCGGCACGGCTCGCGGCGGCGGATCGCATTTTGCAAATCGAGCGCGGCACCGCGCGGCTGCTCCGGGCGTGGCCCTGGATGGCGGGTTTCGTGGTGGCGTGCTTTGCCTCGGATGTGGTGCTGCATTTCGCCGCCGGGCTGCGGGCGGGACTGAGTATCGCGGGCGCGCTGATGGCGCTGGGTTTCGGCGGGTGGTGCGCGTGGATCGCGTGGGGAAAGCGGAACGCCTTTGAGCACACAGCGCGGGTGCTGGAGAGCCGGCACGCACGGCTGGGCTCGAAGCTGATGAACATCCTCCAGCTCCGCGGGCAGACGACGGACCCGGCGCTCATGCCGCTGACGCGCGAGATGGCGGGGCAGGCCGTGGGCAGCTACGCGCGGGAGCTGCGGGACGAGCCGATCGAGCAGCTCGCGCGCACGGATGCGCTGCGGCGCGAGGCGAAGCGCACGGGCCTCGGGCTGCTCGGCTTCGCGGCGGTGCTGGCGCTGGCGTTCGACATCACGCGGACGGAGCTGCCGCGGTTCCTCGATCCGTTTGGCGATCATCCGCCGTACTCATTCACGCGGCTGGAGATCGCCGATCCCGGCGCGGACGGCGTGCAGGTGGTGTATGGCGAAAGCCTGCTCGTCACGGCAAAGGCCGCGGGGCATCGCCCCGGAGAGCTGTGGCTGACACACTTCCCGGAGGGGCACCCGGAGCTGGCGGCGACGCTGCCGATGTTCGACAAAGGCGAGCGCGGGTTCACGCAGCAGATCGAGGGGATCAAGACGAACACCGTGCTTTTCGCGCACACGAAGAACCGGCACGCGCAGAGCAAGCAGCGGCACGTGGGCGTGATCCTGACGCCGAAGCTGGAGCGGGCGTTTGTGAAAATCACGCCGCCGGCCTACACCGCGCTCCCGCCGGCCGAGAGCGCGCTCACTTTCAAAAACGTGAAGGCGCTGGCGGGCAGCAAGGTCGAGTTCCGGCTGCAATCGAACCGGCCGCTCGCGCGCGGAAACATCACCGTGACAGACGAGGCCGGTGCCGCCGTGCCGGTCGAGATGACGCCCTCGGGCGAGAAGGAAGTGACGGCGGTGATCGAGGCGAAGCAGCCGGCGCAGCTCACGTTTTCGCTCACCGATCGCGACGGCTTTGCCTCGCAGGAGACGTGGCAGTGCGCGCTCACGGTGACGCACGACCTGCCGCCTGACGTGCAGATCTCGAATCCGAACGGCGACACGTTTGTGGCGATGGATTTCAAGGCGGTGCCGGTGATCGAGGCGGGCGACGACTACGGCGTGAAAACGGTGCGCATCCACACGGCGCGGAATGGCGTCTTCGGCGAACCGCGCGTGGTCGGCTACGACAAGCCGCCGCTGCACGCGCGCGAGTCGCAGGCGCTGGATTTCACGGGGCTGGCGTCAGGCGACACGGTTTCCATTTTCGCGGAGGCGATCGACAACGCGCCGGAGCCGCACATCGCGCGCAGCAAGACGGTGACGCTGACGGTCATCACGACGGAGGAATACAACGCCTTTCTCCGCGAGCAGACGGACATGGGCGACATCGAGGCGAAGTACTCGAAGCTGGTGAATGATTTCCGCGACCTCTTGGAGCAGCAGAAAAAGCTCGGCGAGGAGCTCGACGCGCTGAAGAAGCAGATGGCCGCGGCGAAGACCGACGCGGAAAAGGCGGCTCTCCAGGCGAAGCTCGACGAGCTGACGTCCGCGCAGCACGCGCTGAATGCGAAGCTAAGCGCGCTCGCGGACACGATGGAGAATTTCGTCCGCGACCAGCCGCTCTACGACGTGGAGGCGGAGCTGAAGGAAACGCTCGCGGAGAAGGCGCAGGAAATCCGGGACTCCACGGCGGCGAACGAGGAGCAGATGAAGGCGCT
>JANOBH010000409.1:0-7434 GCA_031411535.1 Chthoniobacter sp.
CACCTGCTCCAGCAGCGTGAGCGCCCAGCGACGCTCGAATATCCGGTCCGCCGTCATGCGGTCTGCGGGTTCGAGCGCGTAGCGCGTTTCCGCCGTCTCGGCGTCGAGCGAAAGCAGCGTCTGCCCGCCGCCGCGCTTCAGCCGGTTTGCGCGATCCCATTCATTCGCGAGGAAATGCCGCATCGCTGCGAGCAGGAAGGAGCGGAATTTTCCCTTCTCCCGGTCCACCGCATTCAGCCAGTTCTTTTCCAGCAGCCGCGCGAAAAACTCCTGGGTCAGATCCTGCGCGTCGTGCGCGCCATGGCCCTCGCGGCGCACGAAGGCATAGAGCGGATACCAGTAGGTCGCACAAAGATGCTCCAGCGCCTTGCGCGCCCTCGTCGAATCGCCGTCGGCCGCCCTGACCACGATGCTCCACCGCGTCTGTTCAAAATGACCTTCGTCAGCGGGTTTGGGATGGTCAGTCTTTGCCGGCATGGAATCCGACTACCAGAGGCTTGTCGGAATGTCAGGTTGCCTTCGCGCGGGGGGGGAATCCGCCCGGCTGGCCGGCGACCTGCACGCGCTCAGCGAGCAGCGGCTTTTAGTTCGGCAAAGCGCGCGCGCATTTCCTTGAGGCGACCCGACTGCGCGGGATCGCGGATGAGATCGTTCTCCTCCAGCGGGTCCTCGGCGATGTGGAAAAGCTGCTCGGTGTCGAAGTCCGGCCAGTAAAAATACTTCCAGTCCTTCCGCACCAGCGCCTCGGAGGCGGGGATGAAGTTTTTGTTTTTGATGATGGCGTGCTCGTAGAAAAACTCCGTGCGCCACGCCGGCTTCTCCGCCGCGAGATACAGCGGCGCGATGTCGCGTCCCTGCATCGTCTTCGGCGCCTCGGTGCCGGTCGCCGCGAGGATCGTCGGCGCGAGATCCACGTTCAGCGTGAAGTCGTCATTCGTCGTTCCGCGCTTCTCCGCCGCCATGCGCGGGTCGCGCACGATCAGCGGCACGCGGATGCTTTCCTGATGCGGATACCACTTGTCCGCAAGCCCGTGCTCGGCGTGGAAGTAGCCGTTGTCCGTGGTGAAGATCACCAGCGTATTGTCGAGCAGGCCCTGCTTTTTCAGCTCCTCGAGCACGCGCCCGCACGTCGTGTCCACCTCGGTCGCCAGGCGGTAGTAGTTCTTCATCATCTCCTGCGCTTTTTCCGGCGCATCGAAGCGCCAGTGCCAGCGCACCCGGCCCTCGTTCTTCTCGTTGGCGATGAACGCCGGCAGCTTGCGAAACGCCTCGTCCGTCGCCGTCTTCGCAAACGGGATCGTCACATCCTTGTAAAGCTCCATGCTCCCCGGCTGCGGCAGGTACTGCTTCGGATTCTCGTCCTCCGCGTGCGTGGCAAAAAACGCCAGTGTCAGGCAGAACGGCTTGTCCGCCGGGCGCGTGCGCAGGAATTCCAGCGCATCGTTTTCGTTCTTCTGCGTGACATGGACCTGCGTGCCGTCGGGCTGCTTCATCCAGTGCTTGCCGGAGTACGCGCGGCCGAAGTCGAAGTTCTCCGCGGGAAACTTTCCGTTGTGCCACTTCCCGACATGCCCCGTGAAATATCCGCGCGCCCGCAGCAGCCCCGGATAAGTCTCCGCCCACGGCGTCTTGAACATGGCAAACGCCGGATTCCCGTGCCGCGACATCCACTGCCCCGTGAACAACGTCGCGCGGCTCACGCCGCAGATGGACGTCGTCGCGCAGTTCTGCGTGAAGCGCACGCCCTCGGTCGCGAGCCGGTCGAGGTTCGGCGTCTTCACGGTCGGATTCCCCGCGCACCCCAGCGTGTCGTGCCGCCAGTCATCGGCGAAGAGGATGACGACATTCATCGGCTTTTCCGCGGCCCGCACCGGGCCGCAAAGGACCGCGATCAAGGAGAGTAGCGGCGTCAGGAGTCTCGGGGGGAATCTCATCGCCCCGGTTGTGTCACACCGCGCGCCATCTTCCAAACGCACTCTGCAATCCGGCGGCGAAATCTTCCGCTCAGCGCCCCGGCGCCACCGGCACCTCGCAGAAGGTCAGCGCGGCGATGCCGTTCGCGCCGAGCAGCAGCGTGTCCTGGCTCCATTGCGCCTCTTTCAAATAAGTGATCGTCTTCGCCGCGGACGCCTCCTTCAGTTTCAGCGTGAGCACGTTCCCCGCGACGCTGCCCGACGCCACCCTGCCCTTTTCGCCGTCGAGATAGAACTGCCCGGCGAGCTTGTCGTCCCACGCGACGGGCTGATCAAACTCCAGGGCGATCGTGTCTTTCGCGCCGCCGCCATACGAGGCGCTCCGCAGGTTGGGCGGCGTGATGGAGGCGGCGGGCACTTTGCCGGAGAAATCCCGCTCCATCAGCGGCTGGATCAGCCGCGCGAATTCCGCCCAGCCGGCGAGCGGGAAATGGCAGCCGCCGGGCGGGCGGGCGCCGAGCGTGGACATGATGCTCATGTGCGAAAAAAGCTGCGGCAGCGTGCGCTGTTTCTCGCGCAGCCGGTCGCCCGAACCATCGCGTCCGCCCATGCTGCAGGCGTTCGGCCAGATTTGGAAAACGTAGAGCTGCTGCACGTTCGGGAAGTCCTGCTTCCACGCGCCCGCCATCTCGACAAAGAGCGGCTGGTAAGCCTCCCAGCCGAAGCCGCCCGTCGGCCCGTCCGAGCCCTGGTCGTTTTCGCCCTGGTGCCACAGGATGCCGCGGATGCCGTGCGTGAGCCGCGCCTGCTGCACGCGCCACAGCATCCGCCCGTAGATCGTCGCGAGGTCCGCCGGCTCCGCGACGCTGCGCTGATGCTGGTCGATGCGCGTCCCGCCGACTGCGGCGTTGAGGATGAAAATGGGCACCTTCCGGCTTTCGAGCAGCCGCTTCGCCAGCTCCATGCCCCACCAGCCCAGCTCGGCCTTCTCGCCTTTCTGCGCCTTCCACACCGGCAGGCACCACTGGTTGCCCGCCGCGTCCTTCCCCTTCTCCGGCGGGCGTCCGTAGCTGCGAATCCACTCGCTCGTTTCCGGCGGAGACTGCTCGCGCGTGTCCGTGGCCAGCGCGTTCGATTGCCCCTCGATGATGTAGGCGTCGCCGCACACGAGATCGCTCACGGTGTTCAGCACCTTGCCGTCCGCGCCAAACTCCACTTTGTATTTCACCAGCCCCGGTTTGAGCTTTGCGGAAAGCGCGTAGGACTTGTCCGCGGCGGGCTTCGCGTCGGCGGTGTACACGAGTTTTTCGTCCGCGTAGAGCTTGAGAAAAACGGCGCCCGCAGCGGCATCGAGCGTGCCGTTGTAAAAGAGCGTGCCCTCGCCCTTGTCGTCGCGTGCGTAAAACTGCCCGTCCTCTGGCTTCTCGTCCTTCGCCGGAATCCGCACCACCCACGCATCGCTCTTCGGCTCCGTCACCACGATCTCCACCGAGCGCGAAGTCGGCCTGCCTCCATTGCTGATCGTCGCCGTCACCGTCAGCTTCCCGCTGTTCTGCGCGCGCGTGAGGAGCAGTTTGCCAGGCGCGATTTCCTTGATCACCGCAAACGGCCCCGCGCTCCATTCCGTCTTCAAATCCCCCGCGCCCTTCGTCACCACCGGCACCACCTCGATCGTCGCCCGCCCGTCCCACGTCGCCGGCGCGCGCAGCGTGAAATCCGGCTCCGCCACCGCCTCCTTGATCGCGATCGGGATGTCCTTCATCTGCACGCCGTTCGCATACACAGCCTTCAGCCGCAGCACCGCCGCCGCATCGCCCGTCACGCGCCCCGCGTCAAAAGTGAACGCAAACCGGTCCACCGCCACGACCATCTCCGCGCCCTCGCGCACGACCGACCACACCAGCTTCTGCGCACCGCCCGCCTGTGCGGTGAAAGTCGCGCTTTTCCCCTCCGGCACCACCGCCTGCGCGGGCGAAACGGCAAACGCCGCACCCGCCTGCACGATCGGCCCCACCAGCGTTTGCATCGGCTTCTGGTTTTCAAACTCCAGCCGCACCCAGTCCGCCGACCGCCCCACCTTCGAGATCCGCACCTCGTCCAGATCGCCCACAAAGTCGTAGTTGTTATACCACCCGCCCAGCCACAGCCGTGCCGGCGTTTTGATGTCCAGCTTCGTCCCCGCCTCGCCGTCCACCCTGCCATTGATGTAGATGCGCCGCGGCCCGTCGCCGTAGGTGTGCGCCACGTGGATCCACTCCCCCAGCGGCAGACGGCTCTTGCCCGCCACATTGGAAAAATCGCTATCCACATTCACATGCGGCGGACTGCGAAACTGCATCCGCACCTTGCTCCCGCGCCCCCCGCCCTCATTGCCCCAGCCGATGAATGTCCCATTCACCTGCTCCGCGCGCAGCCACGCCGACGTCGTATGCGCCGCCTCCCCCACCGGATAGCTCGCGATCTTATCCCCGCCGAAAATCCCCTGCTTCCCCGCGAAATGCCGCGCCTTTCCCACGATCCCCGCCACCGCCGTCGTCCCCACATCCTTCGACTCCAGCGTCCCCACTTCATCCCGCACCGCATCGCCCAGGTGCCACACGCTCAGGTAGCCGTTCGACTCGTTGAAAACCGCCGCCCCATTCGACTCCGCCGCTGCATCCGCCTTCCCCCAGTGCATGCGGATCGCCTGCCGCGCATTCCCCTCGATCCGCGGCACCCGCACCCACACGCTCGCCGTCCCCCTCGCCGCATCCCACTCCTCGATTTGAAACGCGAGCGGCTTCCCGTCGCCCCCGGAAAAGCGCACATCCTCCCCGCCCGCCTTCGCCTGCTTGAAATCGAACCAATCCCCACTCAGCCGCACCAGCACCGGAAACCCCTCCAGCACCGCCCCCGCCCGCAGATCCGCCCCCTCCGGCGTCGTCAGGATCGTGAGCGCCCCCGTGCGCTGCCAGCCCGCGTATTGCGCCGCAGCCCGCGGCTCCGCCGCAAAAGTGAACGCCGCGAGCAGAAGCGACGCGGCCAGAGACGTGCGGGCGATGCGATGGATTTTCATGGGGGAGAAGCGGGAGCGTGAATGACAGCGATTCTCAGTCAATCCTGCCGCAATTCCCCGCCCCGTCTTGGCTCCCAAACACGCCCCCGCATGAAACTCGGCACAATCCCCGCCCGAGCCTCCGTCGCCCCCTCCCGTTCCCGCCCTGCACAGCGCGCCGCCAGAGGCCGGAAGTCCCGTCCCCCAACCGCCCGGCTTTGCCCCGTGCCACACCGCCCCCGACCCGCTAAACGAACCGCTGATGGGCAATGGCACTCTCTATGCGATGCAACGGGATCCGTCAGTCCATTACCCGCAACCAACAGTTTACCATCCCGGGTATTCGCGCGGTATTTGAAACAACGATCGTGCGGCAGCCGTGAGCGAAAATTGGGTCAAGCACGAGGGTGAGAACCTCTACGCCGTCTGATCCTTTGCCGACTGCGTCGTTCATCCGGTTGACTCCTTGATTCGGTCGTAGCCTCATGACTCTCTCACCCTTCGAGCTGCCCGCGGCGCACCCCCCTGGGGTCCGGCGCAGAGGCGGCTGTGCTCAGTTTCATGCGGGGGTGCATTTTCCTGCCAAGACGCGGAGTGGCGGACGGATAGAGTCCGTCGAGAATCTCGGTCGAAGGACCACCCATCCTTTCCATGAAAATCACCCGCATTCTCGCTTATCGCGTGAAGCTTCCGCTGCGCGAGACCACTTACAAATGGTCGGGCGGGAAGTCTGTCACCGCCTTTGACAGCACGATCGTGCGCGTGGATACGGATGCGGGGATCGTGGGGCATGGGGAGGTTTGTCCGCTGGGCCCGTTTTATCTGCCGGCTTATGCGGAGGGGGTGCGGGCGGGATTGCGCGAGCTGGGGCCTCATCTGCTCGGCGAGGATCCGCGCCAGCTCGCGAAGCTGAATCACCGCATGGATGCGGCACTGAAGGGGCATCCTTATGTGAAAAGCGGCATCGACATTGCATGCTGGGACATCCTCGGGCAGAGCGCCGGGATGCCTGTGTGCGAGCTGCTCGGCGGGCGGTTCGGGGAGAAGGTGCGGCTCTATCGCGCGATCTCGCAGGAGTCGCCGGAGGAGATGGCGGCAAAGGTCGCGGGCTATCGCGCGGAGGGTTACACGCGGTTTCAACTCAAGGTCGGCGGCGACCCGGATACGGACATCGCGCGCATTTTCGCCGTGGCGGAAAAGCTCCAGCCCGGCGACCGGCTGGTGGCCGATGCCAACACCGGCTGGGTGCAGCACGAGGCGGTGCGCGTGGCAAAGGCGGTGCGCGACGTGGATGTGTATATCGAGCAGCCGTGCCTGACGTATGAGGAGTGCCTCGCGGTGCGCCGGCAGTGCGCGCATCCCTTTGTACTCGATGAGAACATCGACTCGCTCGACATGCTGCTGCGCGCGAAAGCCGACCTCGCGATGGACGTGGTGAACCTGAAGATCAGCAAGCTCGGCGGGCTGACAAAGATCAGGCAGGCGCGCGACCTGTGCGTCTCGATGGGCATCGCAATGACGCTGGAGGACTCATGGGGCGGCGACATCGCGACTGCGGCGATCGCGCATCTCGCGCACAGCACGCCGGAGGAGTTCCGCTTCACGAGCACGGATTTCAACAGCTACGTCACCGTCTCCACCGCCGAGGGCGCGCCGCAGCGCGACAATGGCTTCATGTCCGCCAGCACCGCGCCGGGCCTTGGCATCACGCCGAAAATGGACGTGCTCGGTGCGCCCGTAGTCGTCGTCGAATAACTCACCAACATTATGAAAACCAAAAAGCCTCACACTTCATTCTGCCTCCTGGCAGCATTCATCCTCTGCGCTAGCGGCGCGCTCGCGCAGGAAAAAGCCGAAATCAAACGCCCCGACGACAAGCCCGCCGACATGGGGCAGAAGGTGAAAGTTTTCATCCTGCTCGGGCAGTCGAACATGGTCGGCCTCGGCAAAGTCGTCGGGCCGGATGGCTCGCTGGAGTTCGCGGTGAAGGAGAAGAAAAAGTATCCCTATCTCGTGGACGACGCCGGCGCGTGGCTGGAGCGGAAGGACGTGCGTTATGCGCGCGTGATGTCCGGGCGCGGCGGTGGGATGCAGCAGTTCAACAACGAGTGGATGACGGTGAAAACGTGCAAGACCATCGGGCCGGAGTTCGGCATCGCGGCGCCGCTGGGCAACGCCGTCGAGGCTCCCGTGCTCATTTTGAAAAGCTGCATCGGCAACCGCAGCCTGAGCTGGGATTTGCTCCCGCCGGGCAGCGAGCGATTTGAGTTCACGGTCAAAGACCGCGCGGGCGTGGAAAAGAAAATGGTCTATGCCGGCTACAAGGACAAACCCGAGTCGTGGGAGATGGACCCGGCGCTCGGACTCAAGACCGAGCCCGCTCCGTGGGTGGACAAGAACGGCAAGCCCGTGGACTGGTATGCTGGCAAGCAGTGGGATGACGACATTTCCTACGCGAAGAACGTGCTCGCCGACCTCGGCAAATAC
>JANOBH010000410.1:0-17673 GCA_031411535.1 Chthoniobacter sp.
TGTATTACAGGCAGCTTGGCTTCTTTCCGTGCTGTTCCGAAAACTCGCGCCAAGAAACCTGAGCGCAACCCTCTGCGGCGCGCGCTCGACAAGCTCCTCCCAACAATCGACATTTTCGCCGCATGAAATCCCGGATAGAGGCGCTGGTCTCGCAAGTCAGTGAAATCATCGTCGGAAAACGGGACGCCGTGCGTCTGGCGGTTTCGTGCGTTTTGGCGCGCGGGCATTTGCTGATTGAGGATCTTCCAGGTGTCGGCAAGACAACCCTTTCCCATGCCTTGGCCCGCTCGCTCGGATTGGAATTCCGGCGCATTCAGTTCACGAGCGACCTTCTGCCTGCCGATATTCTCGGAAATTCCATCTACGACCGCGAGCGACAGCGCTTCGTCTTTCATGCGGGACCGTTGTTCTCGCAGGTTGTGCTGATCGACGAGGTGAATCGGGCGACTCCCAAGACGCAGAGTGCGCTTCTGGAGGCGATGGAGGAAAGTCATGTCACCATCGACGGCGTGAGACACCCACTGCCCGGGCCGTTTTTCGTTTTGGCGACCCAGAATCCACAGCACCAGATCGGCACCTTCCCGCTCCCTGAATCGCAGTTGGACCGTTTCCTTATGCGCATTGAGCTAGGAGTCCCGGATCGCGCGGCGGAGCGCACGATGCTCCTCGGCGCGGATCGCCGCGATTTGCTAAGGACGCTCCAGCCCGTGATGAATGACGAGTCGCTCGTGGAAATCCAGACGCAGGTCCGCGCAGTTCACACATCTGCCGGGCTGCTTGATTACCTGCAAGACCTGCTCGACGCGAGCCGGCGCAGGCACCGGACGGGACTCTCACCGCGTGCGGGCCTCGCCCTTTTGCGCGCCTCGCAGGCTTGGGCGCTGATGGAGGGGCGCCAGATGGTGCTACCCGAGGATCTCCAAGCCGTCGGCAGCAGCGTGATGGCCCATCGGCTCGGCCAGGACCTCGAGTCGGCGGAATCCGGACGCGCGCTCGCCCAGAGCCTCCTTCGCGAGGTCGCAGTGCCCTAGGAAAATGAGCGCGCCCCGGTCGAGTCCGCGCGTCTGGGTCCTGCCAAATCGCAACACCATCGGCCTCATCGCCGTGCTCCTCGCGATGTGGTACGCGGGCGCGAGCCAGACGAACGGCGCGGCCTTCCTCCTCGGCTTCGTTCTCGCCAGCGTCGCCGCCGTTTCCGTCGTCCATACTTGGGCGAACCTGAGCGGCGTTACCTTCACCGCCGATCCCATCGCCCCCGCCTTTGCCGGCGATCAACTGATCGTCCCGCTCGCCGCCTCGTCCGAGCGCCACCGCGCGCACTTCGCCATCTCCGTGCATGCGCGAGGCGGTGCCCAGCCTGCGTCGTTCGGTGAAATCGGCGCGACCGGCGTGCATCGGGCGCGCCTCGCCGTGCCGGCAAAGCGCCGCGGCGTCTATGACGAGCTGCGCCTCCGCGCGGCGACCATCTACCCGCTCGGATTTTTCACCGCGCGCCGTGCCGTCCGCGTAAGCCAGCCCTACTACATCTATCCCGCGCCGGAGGGCACCCGACCGCTGCCCCGCGCCCTCGCGCCGACACGCCAGGCGCGCGACGGTCATCGCACCGAGGGCGATGACTACGGCGGCGTCCGCGCCTGGCAGCCCGGCGAATCCCAGCGGCACATCGACTGGAAAGCCGCCGCGCGCGGCCAGCCACTCCTGATCAAGCAATGGACCGGCGAAGCCGAAGAAATCCTCCATCTCGACTGGCAGACGCTCGGCGGGCTGGGCGACGAGGCGCGGCTCAGCCAGCTCGCCCGCTGGGTCATCCTCGCCGAGTCCACCGGCGCGAGCTACGGCCTCCGGATTCCTGGGAAAGTGCTCCCGCCCGCGCATGGCGAAACGCACTACCACGCCTGCCTGCGCGAGCTCGCGACCTTCACGACCGTGGATCGAAAGGCGGTGCCATGAAGCTTTTTCGCCGCCCTCTCAGCGCCATCGCCACCGCACCGCTGGCCACTGTCGCCGTCGGGCTCGGGCTCGCAGCCGCGCCGCTTTTCGGGCGCGTGGCGCCGTGGGTCGTCGCGCTTTTTTTCGCCGCGTGCGGCGCGCGCCTGCTGATGAATCGCCCCGGCGCGCGGCTCCCTTCGCTCCCGGTGAAAGTCGTCCTCTTCGGCCTCGGCACTGGAGGCATCGCCCTGACGTACGGCACCGCCCTCGGCATCGAGCCCGGCCTCAGCATTCTCCTGCTGCTCGTTTCGCTGAAGCTGCTGGAAACCAATACCGTCCGCGACTTCCAGGTCATCGCCCTGCTCGGATTCTTCCTCGCCCTGTGCGACCTCTTCTTCACCCAGGCCCTCTCGATCTGGCTCTATGTCGCTGCGGTTTTCGCCCTCCTCGCCACCGCGCTCATCCGCTTTCATCGCGGCCCCGGCGCGCGCAACCTCCGCGGTTCCGCGCGCACGGCTGGTGTCCTCCTCCTTCAGGCGCTGCCCATCATCTTCCTTCTTTTCCTTTTTTTCCCCCGCACGCGGCATCAGTTCCTGGCGCTCACGCAGCCGCTCACAGGCGGCAGCGGCATGTCGGACAGCCTCTCGCCCGGCAGCATCGCCTCCCTCGCCCTCGGCAAGGACCTCGTCTTTCGCGCCGATTTCCCCGACGGCAATGCCCCCTCCATGTCCATCATGTACTGGCGCGCCGGTGTGCTCTGGCGCGGCGACGGACTGACCTGGGTGCGCGGCCCGCGGTTGAGCACGGAACGCCGGCTCGGCCAGCTCGGCGGCGCCACCATCCGCCAGCGCATCATCCTCCAGCCGCACGGGGCGCGATGGCTGTTCGCGCTCGACCGGCCTGCCGGCGACTTCCGCGGCGCGAGCCTCACGGCCGGCGGTGTCTTGCAAAGCGACCGCCTCATCTTCAAGCGCACGCAGTACGAGGTCATCTCGCGTCCCGAGAATCGCGAAGCCAGCCTGCCAGCCGACCAGCGCCTGGAAACCACTCGCAAGCCCGTGCGGATCTCTCCGCAAGTCCAGGCCCTCGTCAACGGCTGGCGGGCCGCCCATCCGGATGACAGCGATCTGGTCAATGCCGCGCTCTATCATTTCCGCGCCGAGCGCTTCATCTACACGCTGGAGCCCGGCACCTACGGCCCCGACGCCCTCCACGAGTTTCTCTTCGAGCGCCGCGCCGGATTCTGCGAGCACTACGCCGCCGCCTTTGCCTCGCTCATGCGCATCGCCGGCATTCCCTCGCGCGTCGTCATCGGCTACCACGGCGGCGAATTCAACGCGCGCGGGAAATTCGTCAACGTCAGCCAAAGCGACGCCCACGCTTGGTGCGAGGTCTGGCTGAAAGACGAAGGCTGGCGGCGCGTGGATCCCACCGAGATGATCGCGCCGGACCGCCTCACCTCCGGTCTCGCCAGCTATCTCGAAACCCACGCCGCCGCGAACGCCACCGGCGCGCCGCCCTCCGCCGCCCGCACCGGTTTGCGCGAATTGGGAAACGAAGCCCTCCTCGCATGGGACAGCCTCAACTATCAGTGGGACCTTCGCGTTCTCGCCTTCGACGAGGAAGGCCAGCAGGCGCTTTTTGCCACCATCGGCGTCGGCAATCTCCGGTGGCTGGAAATCCTGACGTGGGTCGCCGTCTTCATCGCCCTCTTTCTCGGCATCATCGGGCTCTGGCTGCGCCGGGCCGGCCGGCCGCCTCATGATTCCGCCGGCCGCGCCTACGCCCGCTTCTGCCGCACCCTCGCCGCCGCCGGGTTGCCCCGCGAGCCGTGGGAAGGCCCGCGTCATTTCGGCGAGCGGGCTGCTTCCCACTTCGCGTCCCACGCCGCGGTCATCCGGGAAATCGCCGACCTCTATGCACGGCTGCGCTACTCCCCTGCCCCTCCGCCCACCGGCGATTTCCTCCGCGCCATCCGAAGGCTCCCGCGCCTCACCGCGCCATAGTACCAAACAGAGCTTCGTGACTGTGAAAAAGTCCGCGAAGCATTCTCCGCCCAGTCCAGGCGCAGGAGCCCCGGGCCGGGCGGGCAGGAGCGCTTGGCTCCGCGTGCGACCTCTCGGAGCCAAGCGCTCCTGCGCGCCCACGAGGCGCCCCTGCGCCCGGATTCCCGACTTCTTTTACAGTCTCTTGGAGCCGGACGCTCTGCCCCGGCATGGGGTCGCGGAGCGACGCGACCCACCAGCGCTGCTCCCTTCCGCGCGTCAGCTCCGCCGACGCCGTCCGAGGACGCCGAGCGCGCCGACCATCAGCAGCGCCATGCTGCCGGGCTCCGGCACCACGCCGGCGGTGAGTTTTCCGCCGTCGCCCGCGAAAGGCGGCGGCACCGATGTGAAGGTCACGACCGCACCCGCTCCGATGTTCAGCGCCGCCAGCGTCTGGCTGCTGCTGAAGTTCGTCGTGGCGTTCGCGTTCACCGTCGAGGTGCCGGTGCCCAGCATGCTGTTGATGTTTGTCGTCCCGGCGGTCGTCGTCAGCGTCGAGTAGGTCTGCGTGCCGTCGATCCTCAGCGTGCCCGCGCCGATTTTTTCCAGGCTCGATCCAGTCACCGTGCTGCCAGCGTTGAGGTTCACCGTGCTGCCGTTCGTGTCGATCTTTCCGCCCCCCACTCCGAGCGTCACCGTGCGCGCCGCGGTGGTGATGACGCCGCCCGCCTGGAGCGTCGCGCCGCTGCTGATCGACACGGGCGAGGCGAGCGCACCCAGCGCACCGTTGGCGGTCGCATTGAGCACACCCGCGGTCACGTTCGTGCCGGCGGTGTGGGTGTTCGTGCCGTCCAGTGTCAGCGTGCCCGCGGTGTTCTTGTTCAGCGCCGCGGCCGTCGCACCGTCGCCGGACTGGAGTTGTGCGACGTTTTTCAACGTCCCGGTCTGGGCGTTGAAGGTGTCCACATTGATCGTGCCTGCGGTCATGTCCAGAATGCCGCCATTGAGCGTCAGCGTGGCCGTGGTGTTCGTCAGCGAGGTGGTGATATTCCCGCCAACCGTCACGCTCCCCCCGGTGATATTGAGAAGACCTACGGCCGACCCGGCAGTGCCCGTCCGGCTCGCGACAGCCACGTCCCCTGAAACCGTCACACTGCCGCCGCCGACGTTCATCGTCCCGTTGGCGGTGCCGGTGGCGTCGCCGGAGGAATCGCCGATGCGCACGCTATTCGCGGTTACGACGTGGGCACCCGCGCCCAGCGTCAAAGTGCCGGTCGCCCCACCGCTGTTGCCACCCGTGCCGCTCTTCTGTGCGACCACGAGTTCATCGAGATCCGCCACGAGCGTGCCACCGGTGAAGTTCGCCGTTCCCAGCGACACCGTGCCGGTATTGCCGAAATTGTTGCGGGCGACGAACAGATCCGCCGTGCCGGTTCCAAAGCCGCCTAACATCACCGTTCCCCCGGCCGCGACCGAAAGCGCGCCTTTGCCTTTCTGACCGCCGACGGTGATGAGCGGCGTGATCAGACTGTTCGTGCCGGAACCGAAAACGATGTCGCTGGAGAGCGGGGTGCCGTTTGCCGATCCATTACTGCTCGAGATCAGAACCTGAGTGCCCGCAAGGATCGAGCTGTTGGTGCCTACAACGAGATGCCCCTCCGCCATGCCATTGCTGCCCGCACCAGTAATCACGCCGATGTTCACATTGTTCGCCTTGATCGTCAGATCCTGGCTTCCCGTGAGATCGAGCGTTCCTTTGGAGATTGTGGTGACTGTGGTTCCCGAATCGATGGTCCGATAGCCAATGCTCACGTCGGTGCCATTCGGGTTCACGCCGCCCAGCGCGAGGCTGCCGCCGGCGACGCCATAGGTCAGTGTGGCCGTGCCGTGATTTGCGCCCAATTGAAGGCCTCCAATCCGGTTCGCGACACCCGTGAGGACTACGGTTCCGTCGAGATTAAACTGGATGTCGCCATCCATATCGATCGGTGCATTGAATGCCAGGCTGGCGTCCGCAACCGTCACGTTAGCGCCGGAGGTTGTGCGTTCGCCATTGACGACGAACGCTGCCGATCCATTCGCGGTGACGCTGCCGTTGTAAGTCAGCACATTGCTGCTGCCGCGGACGTCGATCGTCCCGCTGGCCGCGCCGACTTCGATCCCGCGGTTCGCGTTCAGCGTCATCGTCGATGTCACATTCAATGTGGCTCCGTGGAGGCGCAGATGCCCTGCCGTGCTCGCGCCGGGTGCGGCGCCAAGATTGTTGTCAGCGGAAATACCGAGGACGCCCTCCGCCACAGTGGTTCGGCCCGTGTAGGTATTTGCAGCGCCGAGCGTGACCGTATCGCCGCCCGTCTTGAGCAGCGTGATCGCCGCGGACGTGTTGTTGGCGATCACGCTGGTGATGTTCAGGTTCGCGCTGCTCAGGTTGTTCTCGGAGCGGAGCGAAAGTTCACCGGGCGCAGTTCCGCCGGCCGTGAGCGTACCATTCGAGATCGTGCTGGTTGGGCCCGCTCCGCTTGGATTGTAAAGGAGTCCGCCGCCAACGAGATTCAGCGTCTGCCCGGCACCGATGTCCACATTGACGCCATCTGCGAGTTTCAGCGCAAACAACTCGCGGCTCCCACCGAGCGTCTGACTGAGGGCCGGATTGGCGACAACCGCATTGGTCCATCCGGTTTCGAGGCCGGTGTTGTATGCCGCGAAAGCGACGACCGTGGGCTGATTTCCAGCCGTCACTCCGTCGATGTCCGGGTTGTATGCCGCGAAGTTGTTCGGATCGAAGGTCGTTGCCGTCGTGAAGTTCTTCACGTGGAAGACGCTTCCGGCGATGATGCCGTTGGCTGTCGTCGGGTCCGTGGTGAAGGCCACGCGGTTGCGCAGCGTCCCCTCGCCGACTCCGACGTCTCCCGTCGTGCCGAAGTTCGTGATGACGGTGGCCGCGCCCACGCCCGTGCTGAGCGAACCGAAGGTGAGCGTGGCCGTGCTGCCGCTGGCGGCGAAGTCGGTGACGACGGTGTTCAGACCATTCAGGCTGTTCAGCGCACCGACCGTTTCGGAGTAGTTGAACGTGCCTTGGTTGTTGTCGTACTGGAACTGGCCGCCGTGCATATTGATCGGCACGGTCGGGATGCGGTCGTTGTTGTTCGCCGTATTCGTGTTGTTCAGATTCAGCACGCCGCCGCCGCGGATCGTCACGCCGGAGGTGCCGCTCAGCCGCCCATTGGCGGTCGTGAGCTGGAGCGTGCTTTGGGTGATCTCCGTGGTGCCGCTGAAGGTATTGTTTTGATCCAGGCCCAGCAGATTGGCACCGCGCTTGATCAGCGACAGGGCTCCGCCGCCGCTGCCGTCTTCCATGAATCCGCCGTTGCCGGTGCTGGCCACATTGGTGACGATCGTCAGCGTTGCCGGTGTCGCTGACGCGTTTTGAATCCGCGTCGTCGCATGGAGGCGGTCGCCCCCGCCAAAGGCGAAAGCGAGGCTGTTGCCGCCAAGCTGGATCGCCGTGGAGAGCGCTCCGCCGATGGCGCTGTTGCCCGCGCGCAGATTCAGGTCATTGAAGTAACTCGCGTTGAAGGCGCCCGTGCTCCCGGCGCGCAGGGTACCGCCATTCACCGTGACGCCGCCGACGAACAGGTTGTTCCCGCCCACCACGATCGTGTGTCCCACATCGCCCGCGTCACCTGCCGCGAGTCCGCCGCTGCCGATGAGATTCGCGCTCAGAGTGCCGGTGATCGGCGTCGTGTCCGCCGAAGCGAAGAGGCTGATGACCCTGGGACCGACATCGAGCGTGCTCGTCCCCGTCACGGTTCCGTCGGCGGTGAAAAGGACCGCGCCGGAGGTGAAGGCAAGTTTTCCGCCATTGAGCGTGGTGACGCCGCCGGTCACCCGCAGCGCATTGAGGCCTCCATTGCCGGTGAAGGTCTCGCCACCCGCGACGCTCACGTTTTTCCCGGCGCTGCCGGCCACCATGGACTGGTAGTCCGCGCCGCCGAGCGGCGTCAGCCCATTCACGGCGTCGTGCCGCAGGAAGCTGCCCGGCGCGGCAGTCGCGCTCGTGCCGCCGATCACAAAGGGGACGATGCTCGCGGACGAGCCCGCGCCGCCGGACCCCACCAGCGAAGTCGTGTCAGTGAGAAGCACGCGGGTCGAATTCGCACCCGTGCCGCCCAGGTTCGTGCCGCGGATGACGCCCTGCCCGTTGCCCAACTCGCGGGTGAGCGCATTGGCGCTGAGTTGGAGCTGCTCGCCGCTCGACGGGATGAGGCTCACCTGCCCCACGCCCTCGCGGAAATCGAAGTCACCCATCGTATCCGTGAAGCCGCCGGAGCCCGTCGCCGGGCCGCTGATAATCAGCGCAGTCGAGCCGCGGAACTCGAGCTGGCCGGTGTCGCCGATGCGGTTGAGGGCGCCCGTGACCACGTCGGCCACGTTGCCAATGATCAGGCTTTCGTCATTGCCGTTGTTGTCGCCGATCGAGACGACGCCGCCGCCCGAGAGCCGCCCGGCCGCTCCCTCGACGCGGAGCTGACCGGTATTGATCGCGGTGTTGCCCGTGTAGGTATTCGCTCCCGTGAATGTCACGGTGTTGCTGTTGCCCTTGGTGAAGCCGATGGCAGAGACGCCATTCTGGATCACTCCGCCAAACGTCGCATTGGTGGTGCTGGTGACCGACAGCGTCGTGGCCGCGCCGCCGTTATTCGTCACAATTCCACCAGTGCCGAGGAGCTGGGAGATCGTCTCGGTGCCGCGAACATCAAAGGTTCCGCCTGCGTTCACGGTCACGGAAAAGTTGTCACCGAGTGCGCCGCCGGTCACGACACGCAGCGTGCCTGTGTTGTTGACCACCATGTTGGCATCGGTCGAGCCGCCGTGCTGGAGCGCCAGCACACCGCCATTGATCGTGTAAAGGCCCGAATTGTTCGGATCGGCGGTGATCAGCAGCGTTCCCGTCCCCTCCTTGAAAAAGGGTGTCGAGCCCGTCATCTGGGACGCCATCGTCAGCGTGTTTGCGCCCGTGACTTCGATTGAGCCGCCGCCCGTGCCGAGGTTGACGCCCCGGTTCAGCGGGATCGTAAACGTTCCCGTGGACTGAAGCGTGCCGCCGAGGAGCTGGACCTGATTCGTCACCACCGCTCCAGGGACCGCGCCGAGATTCGTGTCCGCCGAGACGGAGAGCGTGCCGCCGCTGATGATCGTCCGGCCCGCGAATGTCGCGGCCGTATTGGTCAGCATCAGCGTCCCGTTTCCAGTCTTGGTGAAAGTGCCGGCGCCCGCGATGGCGGTGCCGAGCGTGACGGTGTTTCCGTCGGTATGGACCGTCGCCCCACCCGCGCCGGCCGTGAGCACGCGAGTGCCGAATGCGGTGAAGTCCCCGCCGTTCGCAAGCTGGAGAGTGGCACCGTCGAGCGTGATCGACGCATTGCCGCCGAGCGAAGCGTTGCTTCCCGCGCGCAGCGTCATCCCGCCGGTGACGGTGGTCGCGCCGCTGTAGTTGTTCGCCGCCGAGAGAAACACCGTGCCGGCGCCGGTCGCATTCGTGCCGACATCCAGCGCGTTCGCGCCGGTCAGGGCATTGGTGCCGGAAAGCGTGAGAACGAATCCCGCCAGGCCGCCGCCGAGACGGTAGGTGCTTCCGTCCGGCGTGAGCGTACCGCTGTAGTCCGCCGTGCCAAATCCGCCGAACCGCGCACCCGTGTAGCCACTCAGGCTGAGGTTCGCCGCGCTGTTCGCGCCCAGAGCGAAGACCATCGTGTTCACCGTCGGAGCCACTCGGCCAAAGAAGCTGGCCTGCGTCGCGCCCGTAGCCACGCCGAAGACCGCGCCGTTCGCCACCGTGACGGATGCACCCGCGCCGCCGACCGTCGCCCCGCTGCCAAAGAGCAGGCCGCCGCCGTTGATGACCGTATTGCCCGAGTACGGCGTGCCGGCGGAGGGTGCGATCGTCACAAAGCCCGCGTCGTTCTTGGTCACGTCCGTGCCGCCGTCCGTCCCACCGCTGAGGACCAGATTGCCGGTGCCGGCGAAAGTCGCCGCGCCAGCCAGCGTCGCCGCGCCGCCGAATTCGAGACTGTAAGCATTCACCGTATTGGTGGTGATCGTATTCCCCGCGCCGAGCGCCAGCGTACCGAGGACGAAGCGCCCGCCCGTGCTCACCGGAGCCGCGCCGGTGACCGCGTTGCCGACCACGATGGTCCCGCCGCTCGCCGTCATCACCACATTGTTTCCGTAGCTGAAAGTCTGGTTGTTGCCCGTGCCGTTGTCGCGCAGGTCGAGCTGGCCGTCCGTAGTCGATCCGCCGAAGACCGGCGCAAAGGCAATCGTCGCCGTGCCAATCGTCTTGCCGGTGGTGGTCGCAACCGTCCCGTTGAAACGCGGGTGGTTTTCCACCGACGCCGCGCGGTCGATGACGATCGTGCTGGAAATGTTGCTCTGCGTATTGCTGAGCGCGATGACGCCGCGGGTCGCGCCCGTCGTGCCGCCGATCTCGAGAGTGGTGCTGCCGTTGAGCGCGCCATTGAGGACAAAGGTCCGGCTGGTTGCCGACGCCGTGGCCCCCGCGCCGTCGTCCGTGCGAATCCGCCCTGCGGTGGCTCCCGCGGCGGTGATCGTGCGAGTGTTTGGCAGGTTCTGGCTCGCCGTCATCGAAAGCGTGCCGCCGTTTTGTACCACGATATCGGTCGCAATGGCGTTCGCCGCATAGGTCAGGTTCAGCCGTGCGGCAGCGATTGTGGAGTCCACCGTGACGGTCCCCGTATTCCCGAGTCCATTCACATTGCTCAGCGTGAGCAGTCCCTGAAAGAGATTGGTGCTCCCTGTGAAGCTCGCGGAGAAATTGCCGCCGCCGCCGGCGACAAAATTGCCTCCACCAACCTTCGTCAGCGTCCCGCTGCCCTGCAGTTGCGCCGTCGTTGTCAGGATCGGGTCGCCCGTGTTGTACGCGACAGTGCCATCGTCCAGTGTGAACACGCGCCCGCTATCCACCTCAAACGTCGCGCCGCCTGCGCCGACGATGAAGGTCTTCGTGCCCGCCGAAGGATTGGCATCCGTGGTGAAGATGCGGATTCGGGAATTGTTCGTGATCGTCACAGTCTTGGCGCCCGTGCCCAGCGCAGTCTGATCGGCCGTGCCGCTTCCCTGGAAGCCGAGCGAGCCTCCCTCGACCGCGATATTTCCCGTGAAGGGGCTGCCCGTCATCGCCAGCGTCATGGCTCCAGGGCCGATCTTCCGGATGCCGCCGCTATCCACGCGCACGTTGATGCTCAGATCTGTCGCCGGCGTACCCGTGGCGTCCGCCACGTTGAAAATGCGGGCCGCGTCATTGAGGATGATCGCCGGTTGCACGGTCGCAGTGCCGCCGCCAAGAGAGAAGGTGGTCAGCGAGCTGCCCCCCACGATGACATCGCTGGCGAGCACGAACTCGCCTCGGAGCGCACCCGTAGCGGTGCCCACATTCATCTGGATTGTGCCGCCATTCAGATTCACCGAGGCGGGCGCAAACGTCGTCTTCTTGATCGTGCTGTTGCTGCCGATCGTAAAGGTGCCGCCGGAAACCGTGAACGATCCAGCCGTCATCGTGCTGCCGCTGTTCAGCGTCGGCGTGCCGCCCGTCACATTGAATGCGTTCGTGATCGTGATCGTGTTCAGGTCGGCGACGTTCGTGAATGTCCCCACCGTAGTGCCAAGCGTGCCCGAACTGATGCTCAGGCTGTTAAGCGTTTGATTCGCCGCCGAGATGCCCGTTCCCGAGTGGAAATTGAGCGTCCCGCCCGCGACGACGATGTTCGTGGCCGCAGGCAGGAGATTCGAGGCGAGCAGATTCGTGCCTGAGCCATAGAACACCGTGCCGCCGTTGACCTGGAGGTTCGTGGACGCGGTGGCCAGCGTGCCCGCCGCCTTGTCGAGCCGCAGCGTGCCTGCGCCGACCGTGATCTGCCCGGAGAAAGTATTCGCCGTCGTGTCGCCCGAGCCGCCGCCGAGCGTCAGCGTCCCAGCGCCGTTCTTCGTCAGCTTACCCGTGCCCACGCTGTTGCCGATGGCACCGGTGATCGTCGTATTCGAGCCGCCATCCACAGTGAGCGTCTGGTTTTTGAGGTCAAACGTTGTGCCGCCAAAAGTAAGCGCGCCGCCCGTGGTATTCACCGTCACATCCGCATCGAGAAAGACGTTCCCGTTGATCGCGTTCGTCCCCGCCGAAGAGAGGATCGTCTTCAAGCCGGAGGAACCGGAGCGCACATTCACGACGCTCGCCAGCGTATTGCCGCCGCTCAGCTCCAGCGTCGCCGCCGCCACGCCGCTCGTGTCGCCGAGCCGGAGAGTGCTGGAGTTTGCCGAGCCGCCCGCCGCAAAGCGCAGCGTGCCCGCGTTCACGAACGTGTCGCCCGCGTACGTATTCGCCGCGCCGAAGACCACGATACTGTTGTCATTGAGCGACACGGAGTTGTTCCCCGCGTTTCCCGTGCTCGAGATCACGCCGTTGAAGGTCACCGTGTTCCCGTTGCCCCCGAAAATCTGGAGCTGCGTGGTCCCGGCCAGGTCCACCAGCGTGTTGGCCGTGAAAAGCAGGTTGCCGTTGACCGGGTTGATCTCCGCCTTGCCGCCGCCGCCGCTGCCGTCGAGCGTCAGTGTCTGGCCCGCGGTCAGATCAAAGGTCTGCAGCGCGGTCGAGTCGTTCTGAATGCGCGGAAACGCCCCGCTGAAGTCGAAAAGCGTGAACCCATTTCCCGTGATCGTGAACGCCGTGCCCGACCCGCTCTCGAAGGTGATCCGGTGCCCGGCGTAGCCCACGATGTCGTTGTTCGAGATCGTGAAATCACTCCCGCCCACATTGGCCTCGAAGGCCGTGCCGAAGAACAGGCTGCGGACGAGGCCGCCGGGGATGCCGTTGTCCCAGTTCGCGGCGTCGCTCCAGCCGGTCGTCGCACCGTCGCCGAGCCACCCGGTGGGCGTCTGGGCCAAGGCGGGCTTGGCAAGCAGCAGGGCGCAGGAGGCAGCGAGGATAAAGGGTTTCGTGGTCATGGTTTGGGTGGGAGTCTTGGTGACGGGTTGGGTGACGGGGCGCTCGGTCGGGGTGTGTTGCACGGGGGATTTCCGCCTGGGACGGAACTGCAATGTCCGGGGAGGCGGCTAGCGCATGATGTCGGGTCACTTGCCTCACGTTCCCCATTGCCACAACGCTTCGCTTTCTTTCGCCGTAAACCCCCGGCTCCCCGGCTGCCGAAAATTCGGCCTTGCAAATCCCGCACACCCGCAACGCCTCTCAAAAAAAACAGGTGCATTCGCCGCTGCGGAGCCGAAACTTCTCCTGTGGTGACATGGTCGGGCAACCCGCAGTTCTTCCCGCTTATGAAACGCATCCTCCGCAACACGATGATCCTGGCAGCTTCGATCACCTCCGTCTTCCCGATGCCGCAGGCCAAGGCCTCCGCGAACGGAAAGCAAAAGAAACAGCGCACCTCCGCGCACCCGCCGCAGGGCACCTCCACGGCCGCCAGTGGCGACACGAAGGGACTGAACGCTCCCGCCAAGGCCGCTCCTCCCGCCGCCTCGCTGAGCGAGCCTGCTGCCACCGCGATCGCTTTCAAACCCACGCTCGTCACCGACCCCACGACAGCACCCGCGGACGCGCAGAGCCGCTATCCTTGGAAGCGCGATATCGTCACCACCACATTCTGGATCGGCGAGAGTCCGACGAAGAACAATCCCGTGCCGAACCACGCGAGCTCCTGGGACATCGACTGGGCCAAGAAATACGGCGGCACCGATTCGCCGGACAAAAACGCCCGCGTGGACTTCCGGCCCGCGTCTTTCATACCCGGCCAAAACCCGTTCTACGTCGCCCTGCCCTACAACGATGTCCAGATGAGCGGCCACAAGCCGGAGGCGTCGCGCGTGATCCCGTGGTTCAAGGACGACTTCAAGGGCAAGGGCAAGACCGTCTGCAAAGGCCGCTGGATCGCGATCCGCTTCAAGGACCGCGTGACCTACGCGCAGTGGGAGGATTGCGGCCCCTTCCGCACCGACCACTCCGCCTACGTCTTTGGCAATGAGCGCCCGAAACCGAACCTCAACAAAGGCGCGGGCCTCGATGTCTCGCCCGCCGTCCGCGACTACCTCGGCATGAATGACACCGACGTCACCGACTGGAAGTTCGTGGACTTTGACGAAGTGCCGCCCGGCCCGTGGTCGAAGCACGGCGACAACAACACCTTCGTCATCAACAAACGCCTCGCCGAAGCGCGGGTCGCCGCCCTCTCGACGAACAAGCCCGCGCCACGGTAGGCGCGGCGCCTTTCGCGCTACCTACTGGCGGAAGATGAAATAGACCGCGCCGAGGATGCAGAGCCCCGCCCACAGATAGTCGAGCTTGAGCGGCTCCTGCATATAGAAGACGGAGAACGGCACAAACACCGCGAGCGTCACCACCTCTTGCAGGATCTTGAGCTGGCCGAGGTTGAGCGCGGGGTGGCCGATTCGGTTTGCGGGCACCTGGAAGCAATACTCGAAAAAGGCGATCCCCCAGCTCGCGAGGATGGCGATGTAAAGCGGCCGCGCGCCGAGGTTCCTGAGGTGCGCGTACCAGGCAAAGGTCATGAAGACATTGGCGACGATGAGCAGCAGTGTGGTTTTCAGGGCGACAGGCATGGCGGGCGATTTACACGGTGCACACCGCCGAGGCGAGCGGGAGCGCGGGCTTGTGAAAAACGGGCGGCGTGGTGAAACTGCCCGCACCATGAAAATCCCCCCCCGCCTCCTCACCATCGGCATGGCCATCTCGCTCAGTGCGCTTTCCGCCCGCGCGGCGGAGGACTTCGACCCGGAAACGAAAGCGGCGCTGGAAGCCGCCCGCAAGGCCGCTGAAAAGGCCGGCGTAAAAATGCCCGCCATCAAAAAGCTGATGGACGAGGCCGAGGCGGAGGACGCCGCGGAGAAAAAGCCCGCCGTCAAAGGCAAGGCAGCCGCCGGAAAGCCGGAGGCACCTGCGCCCGCGCCGACGATGGCCACCGAAAAACCCCAGCCGCTCAAAGCGCTTCCGGACTGGATCACGCCGCTCCCCGACTTCAAACCCGCCCATGGCGGCCGGCGCTGGGCTGAGGAAGGCGTGGAAAAAGGCGAACTCACCGGCACCGTGCCCGGCGCTCCGCGCGATGTGGCTGCCACCTGGGCCGCGGCCGCGAAGGAGCATTTCCGCGGCGTGACGACCAATGACGTGATGATCAACGGCGCCCTGACGATGACCGTCTTTGCGACCTACCTCAAAGAGGAGCACCTCGAGCACCGGGTCGAGCTCGAGCTAAAGCCGGCGAAAGGCGGCAAGACCACCGCGGTGAAGTTCAACTACAGCATCGGCGGCGAGCCATAGACTGCGGCTTACTTCCGGATCTCGCGACCGAGGGCCTTCAGGATCTCGCGCTTCAGCGCGATCGGTTCGATCGGGCCTTCCTGCTTGTAAAGCACGTCGCCTTTCGCGCCGAGCAGCACCGTGTAGGGCAGCGCGCCGCTCCACGTTTTGTCGAATGCCGCGATGAGCGCGTACTTGTCCGTCGTGCCAAACAGCAGGTTGCGATTCGACGCCTGCTGCTTCGTCAGAAACTTCAGCACCTCATTCCTCTCATCCGGGAAATTCGCAGCGACCGACACAAACTCGAAATCGCGCCGCCGATACATGCGGTTGATTTCCACCAGGTCTGGAAACTCGGTCACGCACGGCCCGCACCACGTCGCCCAGAAATTCACGAGCCGCACCTTCGTCCCCTCCCCCTTCCGAAGCGCCGCAAGGCCGTCGGCATCCACCAGATCGACCGTCACCGGCTCCTTCGCGAGCTTCTCCATGAAAGCCGCGACCTGCCCGTGCTTGCCGCCCCATTTCACCGAGCAGCCAAAGGCCGGCGTCTGCGCGGGCTCGGGAGCGCGCCCCGCGAGCACGGAGTCGAGCGCGGCGCGGAGATCCTGCTTCGTCACGAGCGACTCCCGCTCGCTGTTGTCGATGCGGCCCACGTAGCGCAGCTTGCGCGCGCCGTCGAAGACGAAGGCGTGCGGCGTGACAGTCGGCCCGTACGCGCGCGACACGGCCTCGCTGTCGCCGTCGTAGAGGTAGGGAAAATTGAACGCCGCGGCCTTCGCGCGGACTTTCATGTCGTCGAAACTGTCGCCCAGCTCGCTGTAGCCGAGTTCGTCGAGCCGCACCGATTTCGGATCGTTCGGCGAGATCGCGATCACGGCCACGCCCTTCGCCTTGTAATCCTCCACGATCTTTTTCAGCCGTTCCTCGTACGCCTGCGCGGTCGGGCAGTGATTGCATGTGAAGACCACGACCAGCGCCTTCGCGTCCGTGAAATCGGCGAGCGCCCAGTCCTTGCCATCCACACCCGGCAGTTTGAAATCCGGCGCGGCGGCTCCCGGCGCGAGCGTTTCCACCTGCGTCGTCTCGGCGAAAAGCGCGCCGGCGGCGGTGAGCGTGAGGAGCAGGAGGGAGAGCAGCTTCATGGCGGACGAAGGGACGCGGAACTCGCCGCGAAGTCAACCGCCCGCGGGCTTGCGCCGCCGCGCATCGCGGACGAATGATGCGCCCGTCCTTTGATCAAATTCATCATCTACCTCCTGCTCGCGGCCATGGTTTTCGCGCTCGTCCGCACCCACTTCAGCGTGCGCCGGAGCCAGTCTCCGCAGGAGCGCGCCGTCACCATCCGCCTCTCGGCATTTGCCTGGCTGACAGCCTTCCTCTTCATCATCGCGCTCGTCTTTCTCCCGGCGAAGCAGCAGCTCCTCATGCTTCTTCCGATCTTCGTCTTTGCGGTCGGCTTCGCCAAATTCTGGCGCGACAAGCGCGCCCGCATCCGGCGCGAGCACGACGAGCGTGTGAACCTCGAACGGATGAAGCGCGTCAACTAGCCTGCCGCCCTCTTCCTCCTTTTCCTTCTTCATCTTCTTCTCGTTCTCCCGCTGTTCAAAACTCGCAGAAGCGGAATAAAACCGACCCGCCGCACGTCCCCCCTTCGCAAACACTCCACCCACCATGTCCACCCTCCCACGTCCCCTCTCCCTCCTCGCCAGCATCGCCCTCGCCCTCGCGAGCTGCCATGCCGGCGATGCGCCGAAAATCACCGAGAAACCCGCCGACCTGACAAAAATGACCAAGGAAGAACTCCGCAAATCCCTCACGCCCGAGCAGTACAAAGTGACCTGCGAAAACGGCACCGAGCCGCCTTTCAAAAACGCCTACTGGAACAACCATCAGGCAGGCATCTACGTCGATGTCATCAGCGGCGAGCCGCTCTTCGCATCGGTCCACAAATTCGACTCCGGCACCGGTTGGCCGAGCTTCTGGCAGCCGCTGAAAAAGGAGGCGATCCGGGACAAGAACGACACCACCCACGGCATGGTCCGCGACGAGGTCCGCTCCTCGAAAAGCGACGCCCACCTCGGCCACGTTTTCAACGACGGCCCGAAACCGACCGGCCTCCGCTACTGCATCAATTCCGCATCGCTCCGCTTCGTGCCCGTGGAGAAGCTCAAGGAATTCGGCTACTCGGAATTCCTCCCGCTCTTCGAAAAGCCCGCGCCGAAATAGCCCGTCCCCTCTTTGCCGGATCGCGCGATGCAGCCGCACGCGCGATCGCATCCGCGCACCGCATTTTCCGCCGGGAAATTTTCCCGACGAAAAAGTTGCCACCCTTTGGCAACGATGCTTTCATGCCGCCCCGACTTTCCGGTCGAAAAGCACTCGTAGCTCAATTGGATAGAGCATCTGACTACGAAT
>JANOBH010000411.1:0-2125 GCA_031411535.1 Chthoniobacter sp.
GCCGCCGTCCGAGTCAGGGACGCGCCGGAGCGCATCCCTCCGGGTGATGGGAGACGCTTGCCAAGCGCGCGCGCTGACTTCATTCACTATCCGCCGATACTGAATCCCTTTTCCTCAATGCCTACCGCCTCGCAGTTCGACGCCATCGAAGACGTGATCAAAGACATCCGCGCCGGGCGCATGGTGGTGGTGACGGACGACGAGGACCGGGAAAACGAGGGCGACCTCGTGATGGCGGCGGAGAAGATCACGCCCGAGGCGGTGAACTTCATGGCGATGCACGGGCGCGGCCTGATCTGCACGCCGATCACCGAGGAGCGCGCGGAGGAACTGGGCCTGCAGCGCATGGTGCTGGAGAATCGCGAGAGCTACCGGACGGATTTTACGGTGTCGGTGGACGCGGCGGCGGGCGTGACGACGGGGATCAGCGCGCATGACCGGGCGCGGACGATCCGGGTGCTTGTGGATGCGAAGGCGAGGCCGCTCGATCTCGTGCAGCCGGGCCATGTTTTCCCGCTGCGGGCAAAGTCCGGCGGGGTGCTCCGCCGCGCGGGGCACACGGAAGCGAGCGTGGATCTGGCGCGGCTCGCGGGTCTGACGCCGGCCGGGGTGCTGTGCGAAATCCTGAACGCCGACGGGACGATGGCGCGGCTGCCGGAACTGCTGAAATTCCGCAAAAAGCACAAGCTGCGGATGTGCTCGATCCGCGATCTCATCGCCTACCGCCGCAGCCAGGAGAAGCTGATCGAGCGCGAGCAGGTCATCAAGCTGCCGACGGACTACGGCGACTTCGACCTGCACATGTACCGCTCGGTGATCGATGGCGTGCATCATCTCGCGCTGGTGAAGGGCGAGATTTCGCCGAGGAAAAACACGCTCGTCCGCGTGCACAGCGAGTGCCTGACGGGCGATGTCTTTGGCTCGCTGCGGTGCGACTGCGGCGGGCAGCTCCACACCGCGCTCAGCCAGATCGAGGCCGCCGGGCATGGCGTGCTGCTTTACATGCGGCAGGAGGGGCGCGGCATCGGACTGCCCGCGAAGATCCACGCCTACAAGCTCCAGGAGGAGGGGCTCGATACCGTGGAGGCGAATGAGAAGCTGGGCTTCCCCGCGGAGCTGCGCGACTACGGGCTCGGGGCGCAGATCCTTTTCGACCTCGGCGTCCGGAAAATGCGCTTCCTGACGAACAACCCGAAGAAGGTCATCGGGCTGGAGGGCTACGGGCTGAAAATCGTGGAAGTCGTGCCGATCAAATCACCGTCGAATCCGCATAACGCGAAGTATCTGGAGACGAAGAAAATGAAGATGGGGCATCTGCTCTGATCGCCCACTCCCCCCACGCCTATGAAATGCTCGCTGCTCACCCTCCTCGCCCTCACCGCGACGCTCGCGGCGGAACCGGCGACCTACGAGGTCACCATCGAGGCGCTGGTGGATGGACCATCAACGCTCCACTTCACGAAGACGGGCTTTTTCTGGCAAAACGAGGGCAACGCGAAGCCAGGCCGGCACGACGCCCACAACGAACCCACCTACGTCAATAGCCGCCCGTGGACTCCGAAATGGCGCAAGCCGGAGAAGGAGCGCGGCGACGATACGAGCGATACATTTCCGTGGGTGATCGGCAGCCTCGAACTCGAATGCGAACTCGTCGCGGTGACGCGCGAGCGCGGCGGAAGCGGGATCGAGAAGCGAACTCCGCTCGAACGTAAGCGGGACGGCGGCGAATACACCGTCCGCATTCCCGATCCGGAAGGCGGCTCGCGATGGTATAGGATCGTAGTCCGCGCACCGGACCCGCTCCGGCCGCGCAGCACCCTCCCTCCCCGAGCGACTGCCACCCCTGCGCCATTGACGTACACGCCCCCGATTCCGCCGGCGGCGACCCCGCCGGCTGCGGCGACTCCCAGGCCGAAGAATGATTTCTTCGGAATCCCTCCGTCGAAGTAGCCGGCTGCTACTGCCGCGACAGCATCTCCCACAGCTTCCGCTCTTCGGCGGTGAGGGTGGCGGGGATGGTGACCGTGAGCTCGGCGTAGAAGTCACCGCGCTCCGTGGCGCTCACAGGCAGGCCGCGGCCCTTGAGCCGGAACTTGCGGCCTGGCTGGGTGCCGGCCGGCACTTT
>JANOBH010000412.1:0-3038 GCA_031411535.1 Chthoniobacter sp.
GATCTCCAGGCCGCGCGCAAGCAGCCCTCAAACGCCGGGCTCGCGTGGGTGCTCGCGGGCGTGTGCGCGTTTGTCGTCGCCGCGCGCGCGCTCCAGCCGCGCATCGCCATCGTCGCCCTGCCACTGATCATTTATGGCGCGGTGCGGTTTCTGTGGGGCAGGGAAACGGGACGCGTCTTCATCTTCCCGTGCCTCTTCCTGCTTTTCATGGTGCCCGTGGGCGGCTTGGTGCAGGGGACGGTGAGCCTGCAGTTGCTCGTTTCGGAGTCGGTGAAAGTGCTCTCGTCCCTCATCGGCGTGCGCATCGAGACGATCGGCACCACGCTGCGGGCGCTGGATGGCAGTTTTAACTTCGACATCGCCGAGGGGTGCAGCGGCATCCGCTCGCTCATGGCCATGACCACGCTGAGCGCGCTCTACGTGCATTTCACCCAGCGCGAGGCGTGGAAGCAGTGGGTCATTTTCGGCGGCTCGATCATCTTTGCTCTCATCGGCAATGTCGGGCGCGTCTTCAGCGTCATCGTCGTCGCCCGCTTCATCAATGAGAAGCTGGCGGGCGGGCTTTACCACGACTACTCGGGCTTCGTTTTCTTCCCCATCGCCGTCGGCGCGATGCTCGGCTTTGCCAAGCTGCTGAACACCGACTGGCGCAGCGTCGCGTCGGACGCCGTGAAGCCCGAGCGCCCGGCCCCCGGCAAGAAAAGCGGCGGACCGATTTCCTATGACTACTAAGCGCCTCCTCCTCCTGCTCGCGGTTCTGCTCGGGATGGGGCAGGTGTTTTTCCTGCCGAAGTATTTTTTCCAGCCGCTCGGAATTGAGCTCAAGCTGCCGGAAACCGTGGGCCGCTGGAGCGGCGGTGACATCGCGATCGGCGACAACGAGATCGCGATCCTCGGGAAGGAGACGGAATTCGCGCGCAAGTCCTACACAAACGGGAAAGGCGACGAACTCCTCGTGACGATCGTGCTCGCCGGGCACGACATGAATACGAGCATCCACCGCCCCGAGCGCTGCCTCCTGGCGCAGGGCTGGTCTCTCACGAGCGCGCCAACTGTGCGCGTGCCAATCGAGGGGCGCGGCAAGCTCGACGTGAAGGCGCTTAAGGTCGTCAAGGTCGTGCAGCTCGAAGGCGGCAAGCAGATCCCGATTTCGAATCTCAACTACTACTGGTTCGTCGGCCGCACCGACACCACGGCATCGCACTTTCAGCGCTGGCTCATCGACAAAGGCGACCGCCTTTTCCGCGGCTACAACCAGCGCTGGGCGTACATCACCGTCGCGGCGACAGTGACAGAGGGGCTGAAAAACAACGGCCGCTCCGAGACGGAGACGGCTGCGCTGATCGAGGATTTCATCAAGGGCATGGTCCCCGAGACGCATCTGCCGTCGGTGAAGTTCGGGTCGTAGGAACCCCGCCCCCGCAAGGCTCGTTCACTTCGGCGGCGGCGCCTCGACGATCTCGGTCGTGAGCGTCTGCTCGCGGCCTTCGCGGAGGATGCCGAGCGTCACGGCGGTGTGGAGCCCCGCCTCGGCCACGCGCTCGCGCAGTGCGTAGATGTCGGTGATCGTGCGGCCATTGAAGCGGCGGATGATGTCGCGCGGGAGGAGGCCGGCGCGGTCGGCGGGCGAGCCGGGGAGCACCTCCAGGACGAGGGCGCCATTCGTGTCGGCGAGGCCCAGCTCGCGGGAGATTTCCGGGGTGAGGCCGAGCATCGTCACGCCGAGGTAGCCGCGGACGATGCGGCCGGATTTCAAGACGCTCTCGAGCGCGCGGCGTGCGACGTTCGACGGGACGGCGAAGCTGATTCCCAGCCACGCGCTCTCGGAGGAGGTGGAGTAGATCGCGCTGTTGATGCCGATGATTTCGCCGCGCACATTCAGCAGCGGGCCGCCGGAGTTCCCCTGATTCACCGCCGTGTCGGTCTGCAAAAACTCGATGCCGCTGTCGGCCACCGCGCGCCGGCCTTTGGCGCTGATGATGCCCTGCGTCACCGTCTCCTGGAAACCGAACGGATTGCCCACCGCGAAGACGATCTGCCCGGCGCGCACCGCCTCGCTGTCGCCGAGCGGGAGCGGCACCAGGTTCGGCGCTTCGATCTTCAGGATGGCGATGTCGGTGCCCGCATCGGTGCCGATGAGCTGCGCCGGCAGACGGCGTCCGTCGGTGAGCTGCACCTCGATTTTTTCCATGCCGGCGACGACGTGATGATTGGAAATCACATGTCCCTCTTTCGACACGATGACACCGGAGCCCAGCGACTGCGCCGGGCGCGTCATGCGCCGGTTGAAAAGCAGCTCGACGGGATCCCGCACCGGGACATTGCGAGAGCTGCTGATGCTGACCACGGACGGCACCACGGCGGCGACGAGCCGCGTGTACTCCACATCGAGCGCGGTGAGCACCTGCACGTCCTTCGGATCGATGCGCGGGCCTTGGGCGGGCGTGTAGCTTTGCGCGCCGGACCCGCCGTCTTGCGCGAGCGAATGCAGCCGCTGCCAGCGGTAGAGACCGAAGACCACGAGGGCGGCGATGAGGGCGAGGAAGAGGGTGCGGCGCATTTAGCTGACCTGTGAAAGCATGAGCTGGCGGCCCTCGGCAAGCATGCGGCGGTAGCGCGCGTTCTCCGGCGTGGCGAGCTGAGGGTCGCGCTCGAAGAGGAGAAAGGCGGCGTTTCGCGCGAGGCGCATGAGCTCGTGATCGGCGAGCGGGTCGCCGAGCTTGAGCGGCGGCAGGCCGCTCTGCGCGGTCCCGAGGATGTCGCCGGGTCCCCGCATCCGCAGGTCGGCCTCGGCGATTTTGAATCCGTCGGACGTCTCTTCGAGGAGGCGCAGTTTTTCCAAAGCCTCGCCCTCCGCCTTCGCCGAGCGCAGGAGGATGCAGTAGCTCTTGTGCTCGCCGCGGCCGATGCGCCCGCGGAGCTGGTGGAGCTGCGCGAGGCCAAAGCGCTCGGCGTTTTCGATGAGCATGATGTTCGCATTCGGCACGTCGATCCCCACCTCGATGACCGTCGTGGCGATGAGCGCCTGCGACTCGCCG
>JANOBH010000413.1:0-7637 GCA_031411535.1 Chthoniobacter sp.
CGTAACAAATCCATAACATCTCCGCGCGAGCCTTTCTGCATCGCCAGCCGCACTCCGCGGCTGGCGCAAAGCAAAAACAAAAACAGAAAGACCCCGAACATGAAAACCAGCAGCATCCGCGCGGCGTTCACGCTCATCGAGCTCCTCGTCGTCATCACCATCATCGGCATCCTCGCAGGGCTCGCCGTGCCCGTTTACCAGAAGATCATCATGAACGGCAAACAGACCAACGCCATGAACAACGCCCGCCAGATCGGCCTCGGCCTGCGGCTGTTTGCCAATGACTACGACGGCAGCTACCCGACAAAAAAGAACTCCTTCGGCGAGGACATCAAAACCTCGAACGATGTCTTCCGCAGCCTCGTGCCGACCTACGTGGACAATGAGAAAGTCTTCGCCGTCGGCGGCTCAAAGGCCGGCCCCACAGTCGATGGCGACATCAGCGACGCCGCGCACATCGTCGCGCCCGGCGAGAACCACTGGGCTTACATCGACGGCCTCACCTCCAGCTCAAACTCGAACTGGCCGCTCATCGCCGACCACACCGACGGCACCGGCAGCTACACCGACAAGGAAAGCGCGCTCGGCGGCACATGGAAGGGCACCAAGGCCGTGGTCCTGAACACCGACATGAGCGCCCACCTCACCCCGCTCGCCGGCACCGGCAGCAAGCGCTTCATCCCGCGCGCTGGTGACAAGACCAAGAACGCCCTCGCCGTCGCCGACTACATGGGCGAAGGCGCGAAGCTTCTGGAGCCCGCGCTGTAATTGTCTTCGTCCACGAAAACCACGAAAGGCACGAAAGCATTCGCAGCCCTGCGGGAACATCTTTCGTGTCCTTTCGTGTCTTTCGTGGACACATTTTTCCCAGTGGTAAAAGCTGCCCCGATCCCCCGTCGCGTGACCCTCCACGAAATCAAACCCAAGCAGCTCCGGGCCCTCCTCCTCCTGCTCGTCCTCGTGCCATTTATCCCCACGGTGCTCATGCTCCGTTTCATGCTGGATGCCCTCGCCGGCGAGCGCGACGCCGCCGTGGAGCGCACGTCAGCCGTCTATCAGCAGACGTTGGTGAATGCGGGTCCGTCGCTCGTGAAGCATCTCTCCAGCAAGGCCGGCACCCAGCAGCCCGAGGATGCGCGCAAGTTTTACCGCGGACTCTTTGACCGCGAAATCGAGGTCGCCATCGCCGATGCCAGCGGTGCCATCGTGGCCGGCCCCGCCTCCCCGCCGGGCAAGCTCGTCGCGCAGGCGCACCTCCGGCACCTCGATCTCCCGTGGCAGGCGCGGCTCTATCTCGTGGACGATTCCGCGATCAAGGAAGCCGTCCGCGAGCAGTTCAAAGTCTATGCGTGGACTGCGCTCATCACCGTCATCGCCATCTGCTCCATCGCCGCCGCCGCCGGCCTCACCGTCAGCCGCCAGCTCCGGCTGCACGAGCTGAAAAACACCTCCATCGCCACCGTCGCCCACGAGCTGCGCACCCCGCTGGCCAGCATGCGCCTGCTTGTGGATACGCTGCGCGAAGGCCGCTGCCGCACCGAGGAGCAGCGCCGCGAATACCTCGACCTCATCGCCGCCGAAAACCTCCGCCTCAGCCGGCTCACCGACAATTTCCTCACCCACTCCCGCCTCGACCGCGGCCAGCACGCATTCACCTTTGCACCCGCCGCCCCGCGCACCGTCATCGACGCCGCCGTCTCCGCGCTGCGCGCAAAACTCCACGCCCCTGGATGCGGGTTCACCCTCGATGTCGTCGAGCCGCTTCCCGAACTCACCGCCGACCGCGACGGGCTCGTCACCGTCCTCACCAACCTCCTCGACAACGCGCTCAAGTACACCGGCGATGAAAAGCGCATCACACTCCGCGCCCGCTCCACGCGTGAAGCCGTCACTTTCACCGTGGCGGACAACGGCGTCGGCCTCACCCGCGCCGAGCGCAGACGCATCTTCGAGCCCTTTTTCCAAGCCGATCAAAAGCTCAACCGCGCCCGCGAAGGCTGCGGCCTCGGTCTCGCCATCGTCAGCGAAATCGTCACCGCGCACAGCGGCACGATCGAGGTCGAAAGCGAACCGGGCAAAGGCAGCTCCTTCATCGTCACTCTGCCGATCCAGGCCGCGTAGAAATTCGAAATCCGAATATCGAAATCCGAAACAAATCCGAAAAGCGTGAAAGCAGGAAAAGGAGAAGGGGCTGCCGCAATCCGTTTTTCAACCTTTCCAATCCTTCGAATTTGTTTCGGATTTCGGATTTCGATATTCGGATTTTTCCCCACCCCATGCCCACCGAAACCATCCTCATCATCGAAGACGACCCCGCCATGCTCCGCGGGTTGCGCGACAACTTTGAGTTCGAAGGCTACCACGTCCAGACCGCCACCGACGGCGACGCCGGCCTCAAAGCCGCCCTCGCCATCCGGCCCGACCTCATCATCCTCGACCTCATGCTGCCCCGCGTGAACGGCTACGAAATCTGCCGCTTCCTCCGCGAAGAGCAGCTCGACATGCCCATCCTCATGCTCACCGCCAAGGGCCAGGAAACCGACATCGTCCTCGGCCTCAAGCTCGGCGCCGACGACTACATCACCAAGCCCTTCAGCATCAAAGAACTCCTCGCCCGCGCCGAAGCCTTTCTCCGCCGCCGCCGCACGCGCACGGCCTCGCGCCATGAGTTTGGCGACTGCGTGCTCGACACCGCCGCGCGCACTTTCACCCGCGAGCGAAAGGACGTGCCGCTCTCGCCAAAAGAGTTCGAACTGCTCGCGTATCTCGTCGCAAACGCCGGCCGCGCGCTCAGCCGCGACACCATCATGGCCACCGTCTGGGGCTACGACCGCACCGTCACCCTCCGCAGCATCGACCGCTTCGTGAACGCCCTCCGCAGCAAGATCGAGGCGGATCCCGCGGTGCCGCGCTTCATCAAAACGGTGCGTGAGTTTGGCTACAAATTCGACACATGAATCCGCCTTGCCCGGAGCGAACTTTTCCTTCACCGGACAAAAAAACCGCGTTGACGCGGTAACGTATGTGGTTACAGGTTAGCGCATGGCATACGCACTCACGAGAACCAGCATGGCCCTCGATTCCGCCACGGTCAGCGCGATCAGTTTGCTCGCTGAAAAATGGGGGGTTTCCAAAGCCGAAGTCATGCGCCGGGCAGTCAAACGCGCGAAGGAGGAAACTGATTTGAAAGACCAGCAACCCAAACCGATCGAAGCCCTCGACTGGCTGCAAAAAGGCGGCGGGCTGACCGTGCAGGAAGCCGAGAAGTTCCGCAGCGAAGTCCGCGCCGAACGCGAGGCCAAGCGGTACTGGTGGGAAGGCTGAGCCGTGCTCCATCTCGATACGAATCTGCTCATCGACATGGTCACCGCCGGGTCGCCGCACAGCGCGCTGATCCGGCGGTGGCTGCGCGACGGGCAGGAGCTGGGCACGTCGGCGATTGCGTGGTCGGAGTTTTGCAACGGCCCGCACAGCAAGCCGCAGAAGGACGCCGTCGCCGCCGTGCTGGAGCATCGCATCAGCGAATTCACCTGGCAGCAGGCGGAGCAGGCGTCGCGGCTTTTCCACTACACCGGGCGCAAGCGCGGCTCGCACGCGGACTGCATGATCGCCGCCGCCGCAATGGTGCTCGGCGTGACCGTGGCCACGCGCAATATCGCGGACTTCGAGCGCTTCGTCCCGCACGGACTGAAGCTGCTCCCGGTGCCGACAAAAGCCTGATTCCGGCTTGCCCTCGCCCCGGCGGAAAGCCGACAAACCGCGCATGCGCTACGCACCGCTCGATCCCGCCATTTTCACCGCCAACCGCGCCCGCCTCGCCGCGCTGCTCCCGCCGAAGTCTATCGCCATCCTCAACGCGAACGACATCCTGCCGACGAACGCCGACGGCTCGATCCTCATGCGCGTGAACAGCGACCTCTTTCACCTCACGGGCGTCGAGCAGGAGGAGACGAAACTGCTCCTCTTCCCCGACGCCGACGACGAGAAGCTCCGGCAGGTCCTTTTCCTCCGCGAACCCAACGAGCAGAACGAACTCTGGGAGGGCCACAAGCTGCGCAAGGACGAGGCGCAGAAGGCGACGGGCATCACGCAGGTGAAGTGGCTCGGCGAGTTTCCCAGCACGCTGCACCGGCTGATCTGCGAAGCCGAACACGTCTGGCTCAATACCAACGAACACAAGCGCGCCGACTGCCGCGTGCAGACGCGCGACGAGCGCTTCATCGCCGAGATTCAGCAGCGCTATCCGCTGCACGATTACCGCCGGCTCGCGCCCCTCATGCACGCGATCCGCTTGGTGAAAACGCCCGGTGAGGTGGCCGTGATCGAGCGCGCCTGCAAGCTCACGGAAAAGGGATTCCGCCGCGTGCTGCGGACCACAAAGCCAGGAAAGAGCGAAGCGGATGTCGAGGCTGAGTTCGCATACGAATTCATCCGGGGACGCGGGCGCTTCGCCTACGAGCCGATCGTCGCCGCGGGGAAGAACGCGTGCTGCCTCCACTACCAGGAAAACGGCGCGGAACTCAAAGCTGGCCAGCTTCTCCTGCTGGATGTCGGCGCCGCATTCGCCAACTACAACAGCGACATGACGCGCACCATCCCGGTGAGCGGGAAATTCACGCCGCGCCAGCGCCGCGTGTACGCCGCCGTCCTCCGCGTGCTCCGCGCGATGACAGCGGCCCTCACTCCCGGCCTGAAGCCGAAGGACTGGCAGAAGCAAGCCGAGGCCATGATGACCGAGGAGCTTCTAAGACTCGGCCTGCTCAAGCCGCGCGACGTGAAAAAGCAGACCGCCGACGCGCCCGCGGTGAAGAAGTATTTCATGCACGGCCTCGGCCACCCGATCGGCCTCGATGTCCACGATGTCGGCGACACCACCCAGCCCATGCAGGCCGGGTGGGTCATGACGGTCGAGCCGGGCATCTACATCCCGGAGGAGAAAATGGCCGTCCGCCTCGAAGACACCGTCGTCGTCACCGACGACGGCCCGGTCAATCTCATGGCGAAGATCCCGATCGAGGCCGACGAGATCGAGGCGCTGATGCGGCGCTAGCCCGGCGGGTTCACTTTTCCTTTGCCGGCTCCGCCGAAAAGCGCGCGACGACCTTGGCGTCCTGCAAAAGCTCGAGCGCGCCGTCCGCGATGCGCCACGCGGTGACGCTCCCGAGCGCGGCCAGATACGCGGACTCCGCCGCCATCGCGTCTGGCGGCCCGGCCATGCGTGTTCCGGCGAGCGCGCCAAACTTCAGCTTTTCCCCCTCCCGCTCGTAGCCGCCAAAAAACCGGTTCACCCCGGAAAAGCCGCTGGCGCTCTTCTTCGCCGCGTCGAACCGGATGGTCGCAGGTCCCCGCCCCTCGGCGGCGGCGGCGAGATCCTTGCCATTCAGCGCCACGAGCTTCCACTCCGCGCCCTCGGGCGCAGCCGGCTCCGCGGCGTGAGTGGCGACGATCCCGAGTGCTGCGAGGCAGACGGCGAGGAGGAGGGAAACGCGAATACGAGTCATGGGAGGGGTGCCGCGCGGTGGTGCGCGGGCTGCTTTCGCTGCGGAGACTCGCGAACGCCCTCCGCTCAGACAATCCAATTTCGCAGCGCGAAATCCGCGCCCAGCAGCGTGAACTGGATCGGTGCCGATTCAGGGTGGCATTCGCGCTCGATCCCATCGCGAAAGACCCGCACCTGGAATGCGACGGACGCCTCGCCCGCGAGTCCCAGGTCAGCGAGCGGGATCGCGAGTTCCATGGCGCCCTTCACGATGAGCGAGGTGCGCGTGCGGCTTTCGCCGCCAGGTTTTTCGACCGTAAATTCGCCGGCGCCGTGCCGCGCAAGCGTGGCCGTCCGGACGACGATTCCAGCCGGCTGGTGGAACTCCACCGTGAAGGCAAGCTGCTCCCATTTCCGCAAGCCCACGCGGAGGAAGAGCATCCGGTCATCGCTCCCAAACTGAATCTCATCCACGATCCGGTCCGAGCGGCTCATCGCTCCCTGCGCGCTCTCCGCCACGTAGCGGCCCGCGCCGATCCAGTCGAAAAACGAATCCCCACCCTCGCCCATCGCGGGCGAGATCGGCCGCTCGGGCAGCGTGTGGAGCGGGGTGATCCGCGTGCCGGTGATCGGCACATCGAGCGCCGCCGGAGCGACCCCGCCGCAGAGCGCATAGACGCTCTTCAGATGCTGCCGGAAAAGCTCGTCAAAGAGAGCGTCATTTTCCGTCGAGAAATCCGGCCCGTACCACCAGAACCAGTCGCTGCCCTCGGCCGCGTAAATCTCCCGCAGCGCGGCGGCATGGGCGTCCGGCGAGAGCCTGCCCGCGTCGATCTGCCGCTGCAAAAACGCGCGAGTTTCCCCGAGGAGATTCCACGCGCGGTTCTCCTCGTCCTCACCGATCCAGATGTCGAAGTTGCTGCCGATCCATGAGCCCGTGTGCAGCGTGGAGATCTGCTTTCGCGGCGGGTGATGCCGGAAATAGTCCTCGATCGTGCAGCTATGCAGCCGCGCGCTGTCCGCCTGGATGCCGCCGTAAAGCGCACGCAGGAATCCCTCGCCGCCATCCGCGAAAGTCTCCCACGCGTTTTCGCCGTCCAGGATCAGCGGGATGACGCCGTGGTCCTTTGGCACCAGCCCCGCGATGTGCCCGAGGTGCGCCAGCAGATGTCCGGCGCCCGCCGCCGGACCGTTCTTCGCCGCCGAGAATCCGATGAAATCCGACAGCGGTTTCTCGCGGAAGACGGCGTTCACCGCCGCACCGTCGCAGACCACGCGCCAGCCTTGGAAAAGCTCCAGATGATCCACCGACGTGCCGCTGAAAGCCGGATCGCGCTTCAGCGATTTGAAAAGGTTTTCCTCGTCGCTGCAGAAGTACTCGATCCCGCTCCGCTGCATCAGCGGGATCAGCTCCGGCGCGATCGAGCCCTCGCTCGGCCACAGCCCGCGCGGCGCTTTGCCAAAAAGCGCCGCATGCTGCTCCACCGCCAGCGTCAGTTGCGCCGCCGCGTCCTCCGGCCACGCAAACCGCTTTGGAAACTCCCGCCCCGGCAGGCTGCGCTCGGCAAAGGACGAGTCGTAGATCAGCGGCAGGATCGGGTGGAAGTAGGGCGTCGTCGTCAGCTCCACCTGCCCGCGCTCCTCGGCCGCACGGTATTTCGCGAGGATGAGCGGGAGGATTTCGAGATGGATGTCGAGCACGCGCCGCTTTTCCTCCTCGGTGAAATTCCGCCCCTTTCGCTTCAGCTCCGCCAGCTCCGGGTAGAGCCGCTCCGCCGTGAAGCCGCACCACGCGAGATTGAACCACACCTGAAGATCGAGAAACTCCTGCGTCGAAAAATACCGGAGCCCGCGCCGCACATCGTCGCGGTAGAAAGTCAGCCCGCGCTTGTTCAGCAGCTCCCAGTAGCGGGGGAAGGGCTTCACCAGATTGTCCCAGTGGATTTTGAAAAAATTCTCCAGGATCGCGAATTTCTCCTGCTCCTCCAGCTCCGCCGCCGGACGCCGCGACCAGTCCAGCCACAGGTCGCGGATTTTCCCGTCGCTCAGCTCCTTGATCTGGAGCAGCAGCACCGGCGTGAGGTTGAAATTCACGCGCACGCCGGGGAAGTCCTCGATCACCGACACCATGTCGAGATAGCCCTTCACGCTGTGCAGG
>JANOBH010000414.1:0-2010 GCA_031411535.1 Chthoniobacter sp.
AAAGTCCGCCGGCCAGGAAAACGATGGGTTTGGTGTGGTCGAGCGGTAGATGACGTAGCCCGTGGCTCCGGGCACGGGCGACCAATTCAGCACAATGCCCGTGCCTTCCCGAAACTTCTTCCAACCACCTGTGAGCGACGCCGGTGCCGTCGCGGGGGGCACTGGCAATGGAACCGCTGTCACGGCGCTGGATGGACCGCTGCTCCCGGCGGCGTTCACCGCTGTCACATGGTAGCTGTAGATTCTCCCGTCAGTCGGCGAGCTGTCCGTGTGGCTAGTGTCCGTCGTCGCGTCTTCGATCAGTATCGTTCCCAGTGGATACGTGCCGCCGACGCCATCGGTGTGAAGAGTCGTGCGCCAGACGCTGTAGTAGTTCGCCCCCGGTGCAGCGCCCCAACTGAGCGCGACCTTGTGATGCCCGGAGCCGGTGATCTTCATATTCTCCGGCGCGGACGGTGCGTTCGCAGCAAGTCCCGATTCGGGCTTCGCCCCGGCACTGACAGGCGACTCGGCACTGCGCCCGCCGGGATTCACGGCCTTCACCGCGTAAAAATACTGCGTTCCGTTGACCGCAGTCGTGTCCGCAAACGTCGCCCGGCTCGCCCCACTCCCGCACACCTGCGCGACATGTCCTGTCGCCATCGGGGTGAAGCCAGAATCGCGGCTGGTCGAGCGCAGAATGTCGTAACTCGTCGCACCGGGAACCACGGGCCAGCTTATCAAAACGCGGTTGTTGCCGGCGTAGGCAGTGACGTTTTCTGGCGCGGGCGGAATGTAACCCGGCAGTTCCAGCCGCAGATAATCCACCATCAGAAAGGCGGTCATTTTTCTCGTATCCATCGTGATCGTGATGGTGTTCGTGCCCGCACGCAGCAACTCGGCCGGGAAGGTGATGCGCTGGTCGCAGAAAGGTCCGTGATCGCTGAAATGAATGCTGCTCGTGTCGGAATACGCTGGCGCGAAACCAACGGGCAGCATCGCATGCGACGCGCCTTTGACTCCGGTGGTATCCCCAAGATTTGCGCCGTTCACGCTCACGATCACCTTGTCGCCATCGTTGCCAGCGAGTGCGATGTAGAGCGAGGTTAGCGCGCCGCTGGCGGGCACCTTCGCCAGCTCGAATGTGATCGTGCCGGTGCAAGGCTGATAAGTCCCGCTGGCGTCCGCCATGGCGGGAAGGACGTAGTTCCAGTCCTTCGTCCACTGGCTCTTGCCCACCGTGTAAGTCATGCCGTCCGGGAAATCTAACGGAAACTCCATCTGCCCACCCCACACCGGCGTGGGAAAGCCGAGCTCTGGCGGCGTGCCGGGAACCCAGTAGTCCTCGCCGTGACGGAACTCGTCCGACTTTCGATTTGGCGTTCCCAATTCAAACACCGTCGCGCCCGCGCGCACCGGCGTCCAAGTGAGCGTGCCGAGTTGCTTCGTCTCTCCGGATTTCACCGCGACAGTGAATTCCTTCGCCGGGAGATTGCACTCAAAGGGTGGGCTGCCACCGACCAGCTTTTGCGAAAGGAACGTCCCTGACGTGCCCGGCCCGAACGCCCACAGCAAGTAGTTCTCGCCCGCGATGACATGCGGAATGGTGAAGCTTCCGTCCGCCTCCGTCTTCACCCACCACTGATAAGTTTTCGACCATTTTTGAAAGTCGTAGAAGCCCTTGTAAGTCTGCGGTTGCCGCTGAAGACCGACCCACAGCCCGGCCGCCGAGGCATTGGGATTGCCGCTGTCATTGATGACAAACTTGCCCTTCACGACGCCTCGCTCCGAAGCAGGCGCGTAATGCTCGTTCTTAAACCATGCATACGGCCACGCCTTCGCCTCCGCGTCCGACTGCGCCTGCGCATCCTGGAAAAGCAAGTGCGCCGCCTGTTTGGCGTCCGTCACCGATGCCGGGACGTGATTCAAATAAATGAACCAAGGCCCGCAGGTCTTCGTCCAAACCTCGCCATCATCCATGTATTCATCCGAGCCCATGCCGACCTCGCCGGTGAGGATCGAGTTATTGAG
>JANOBH010000415.1:0-2115 GCA_031411535.1 Chthoniobacter sp.
GGGGCTGCGTCAGGGCACGATGGCGGAACTGGGACTCGAAGGCGGCGAGATGTTTGCCTACGAAATCACCGGCGGCAGCAATCTCGACCTGCCGGAGACGGGCTTCGCGACGGACGGGCGCGAGATCGATCTGGTGGAGGACGTTTACAAGAAATACGGCCTCGTGCTGTGCGTCTCGACCTACTCCGCGACGGCGCCGCTGACGGCGTTCGCGAAGAAATACGGCTTCCGTGGCGCGACGATGCACGGGATGAACCAGATCATCCTCAGCTCCGGGCTGGCGGTGGACTACTTCGAGGTGAGCAGGCAGGCGGAGAAGCTGCGGCTCGGCATGACGCGGGCGGAGTGGGTGGAGATCGACTTCGTCTTTGAAAACCACACGCACACGCTGCATCTCGATCTCGCGGAGCAGGAGGCGCAGAAGAGCCACGGCCTGTGCCGCGGCGGCCCGGACATCGCAAACCTCCCGGCTGGTGAGATCTATTACGTCCCCGCGGGCGCGGAGGGTGAGTTTCCGCACAAGTATGAGGACGGGACGATCGGCCTGATGACGGTGGAAAACGGGCGCATCCGGCAGGCGGCGCTGCTCCGTGGAAACCAGGCGACGATCGACGAGCACAACAAAAAGCTGACGTCCGATCCGGTGACCGGCGAGTTGGGCGAGCTGGGCTTTGGCACGCAGGAGCTGCCGGTCTCGGGGCGGGACATCCAGGACGAAAAGATCCTCGGCACGATGCATGTGGCGACCGGTCGGAGCGATCATCTCGGCGGGCGGCTGACGCCCGATCTTTTCGCGAACAAAAAGAACGCGACGCATGACGACATCCTTTTCTCCCCGTCGAAGACGCCCGAGATCAATGTCCCGCAGGTGCGCATGCGGCGCGGCGGACGCACCGAGGTGCTGATCGAAAACTTCGCGCCTGCGGACTACATGCGCGGTCTGCTCGCGGAGTGAACATCTACGAATCCGACAGGCTCCTCGCGGAGTATCTGCTCTTTCACTACGGCACGCCGGAGGACGTGCTGCCGCACGCGGACGGCCCGCGGGATGCGCTCGGGTATCCGCAGCGGTGCGTGAGCGAATGTCTCGACACCGCGCGGCTCCCGCCGAATGCGCGCGCGCTGGATCTCGGCTGCGCTGTGGGGCGCTCGACATTTGAGCTGGCGCGGCATTGCGGCGAGGTGATCGGCGTGGATTTCTCGCGGCGCTTCATCGAGGCGGCTGACACGCTGCGGGGCGCGGGCGTGCTGGATTTCCTGCGCGCGGACGAAGGCGCGCTGACCACCCAGTGCCGCGCGCTTGTGCCGCCGGAGATCGAGCGGGAGCGGGCGCATTTTGAAATCGGCGACGCGATGGAACTGCGCGAGGATCTGGGCGAATTCGATGTCGTGCTGATGGCGAATCTGATCGACCGGCTGACCGAGCCGGCGTGCTGCCTGGCGCGGCTGGCGGGGCTGGTGAAAGCGGGCGCGCAGCTCATCATCACGTCGCCCTACACATGGATGGAGGATTTCACGCCGCATGCAAACTGGCTCGGCGGTTTCGAGCGCGACGGGCGGAGGGTGACAACGCGCGACGGCCTGCACGCCGCGCTCGACGGCGATTTCCAGCTCACCGCCACTCGCGACCTGCCGTTTCTCATCCGCGAGCACGCGCGGAAATTCCAGTGGAGCGTGGCCGAAGCCACGATCTGGACGCGTCGCTGAACCCGCTCCCGCCATGCCAACTGACTGGGAAGCCAATTACCGAAAGAACGACACGCCCTGGGAGAAAGGTGCGCCGAGTCCAGGCCTCGTCGATTTTCTCGCGGCGGAGCCGGTCCGCGGGCGGGTGCTCGTGCCGGGATGCGGATTCGGTCACGACGTGCGCGCGCTCGCTGCGACGGCGGACGAGGTCGTGGGCCTCGACATCGCGCCGTCCGCGGTGAAAGCGGCGCGCGCTATTCCGAGCGTGGGCGGCGAGAGCTACGAGGTGGGCGATCTTTTCGCGCTGCCACCGCGGCTGCGCGGGAGCTTCGACTGGGTGTGGGAGCACACGTGCTTCTGCGCGATCGATCCCGCGATGCGCCCGGCGTATGTGGAGGCGGTGGCCGGTGCGCTGCGGCCCGGCGGGCA
>JANOBH010000416.1:0-2278 GCA_031411535.1 Chthoniobacter sp.
ACGCGAGGTTTCGATCAGCTTCTGGTGCGCGCTCTCCAGTTCCTCCGCCGCCAGCTTCTGCTCCGTGATGTCGAGAAAAACGCCGCGCACGAGCACCGCGCTCCCGCCTTCATAAAGCACCGCCGCGCTCTCCCTGATCCATACGGTGCGACCGTCCGCGGCGAGCATCCGGTAGTCGTACTGGTACTTGTTCTCATTCGCCACCATGCGCGCTCCGTACTCGATGGCCCAGCGGTCCTCGGGATGCAGATGGTCCGCCCAAAAGGTCTGGCTCGCAAGCCACTGCTCCTGCGTATAGCCGAGGATCGGCTCCGCCTGCTGGCTGACAAAGGTGAAGTGAAACGCATTCGGGTCCGCCTCCCAGACGATGCCGTCTATCGAGTTCACCAGCGTCTCAAATTTCTTCCGCGAAAGCCGGAGCTGATCCTTTTCCCGCGCGTGGGCCAGGACCTCCCCCGATGCGACCGCGAAGGCTGTGACGCCGCTCGCCGCCGCGATCAGGATCACCAGCATCGAGAGGTAGCCGATGACCGTCATGCGCGCCCGCTTCATCGCCGCCACCCACGCGGCTGCGGAGTAGTCCACGCCGAGGACGGCCTCGACCTTCCCATCCGGTCCGAAGATCGGGGAATAGGCGCTCACCCACGTCCCCCATCGGTCCGTGTAGGGCTCCTCGTCGAAACTGGCTTCACCCTCGAACGCCCGCATCAGCGTCGGACTCGCGTCGGGGTATTCCTCGCCAATCGCCGTGCGCTGCTCGCGCTCGCCTTCAAATTTCCCGTTCCGGTCGTAGTCGGTCTCGGAATCCACCATGAGCACGATCTTTCCATCCGGCAGCTTCCGGAAAGTGTAGATGTCATTCACGCTGCGGATGACCGACAGCCAGCGCTTTTCCGCCTCGATCATCTCGATGTAAAGCGGGTCGTCGGCAGCCGTTTCGAGCTTCAGCCGGGCGTGGCCCATCCGCTGCATCTCCTGTGCGTACGTGGGCGGCAGGCCCTCCACCATTTCCCGCAGGCGCTGCTGCTCCCCCCTCCCCGCCCGGTCCGTCGCAAACCACCCGCCGGCTAGCACCGGCACGAGGAATGCCCAGGCGATCCATTGCGTCCGGCTTCCGCTGGATCGCTTGCGCAGCCAGTAGTGGATGAGCGCGAGCAGCGCCACCGAGAGGCCGGCAAAGCCGAGATAGTCGAGATGAGAAGAGAGTAATGCGCGCATGGAAAGGGTGCTCCTAAACGCGCTTGGTCAGCAGACCCGATGCCAGAAGCCGCCGCCCTTCTGCGCTGCCGCGCGCACCCCGCGACGTCGCGCGGCGCGGCGCGGAGAAAGCCGTGCGCATTCAGCACAAAGGACGGCGCCCCCCCCCCAAGCTGAGCAACCATTGGTTTTCACACGGCCGGTCAACCGGACATTTGCGTTCCAGCCTTGCAGTGGCTCGTAAATCACCGCCACCGTAATACCCGCTTATGTCCGATCCGCTTTGGTTCAAAGACGCCGTCATCTATCAGCTCCACGTCCGCGCATTCTGCGATGGCGACGGGGATGGAATCGGGGATTTCCGCGGGCTGATTTCGAAGCTCGATTACCTCGAACAGCTCGGCGTCACCGCGCTCTGGCTGCTGCCGTTTTATCCGTCGCCGTTGCGCGATGATGGCTACGACACGGCGGATTACATGTCCGTGAATCCGACCTACGGGACGCTCGCAGACTTCCAGGAGTTTCTCGTCGAGGCGCGCAAGCGCGGGCTGCGCGTGATCACCGAACTGGTGCTCAATCACACGAGCGATCAGCACGCGTGGTTTCAGCGCGCGCGGCGGGCGAAGGCGGGAACGCCGGAGCGGGACTTCTACGTCTGGAGCGACACGCCGGATCTCTATCGCGACGCGCGCATCATCTTCAAAGATTTCGAGCACTCGAACTGGGCATGGGACCCGGTGGCGAACGCCTACTACTGGCACCGTTTCTACGCGCATCAGCCGGATTTGAACTGGGAGAATCCCGAGGTCGAGAAGGTGATGTTCAAGACCATCGACTTCTGGCTCGCGATGGGCGTGGACGGGCTGCGGCTCGACGCGGTGCCGTATCTCATCGAGCGCGACGGCACGAACTGCGAGAACCTCCCCGAGACGCACGCGATCCTGCGCCGGCTGCGCGCGCACATCGACGCGAATTTTCCAAATCGCATGCTGCTCGCGGAGGCGAACCAGTGGCCGGAGGAAGCGGCCGCGTATTTCGGCAAGGACGGCGACGAATGCTCGATGGCATTTCATTTCCCCGT
>JANOBH010000417.1:0-5441 GCA_031411535.1 Chthoniobacter sp.
TTTCGCTCCCGGTGCGTTTCTTCACCATGCCGGGGCGCTCCTTGCCGAGGTAGGCGCGGATGGCGTCGCACGCTTTCTGGCCGACGGGGACGAGGCGTGTCTTATTGCCTTTGCCGACGACGCGGATGATGCGGTTTTCCATGTCGAGAAACTCCAGCCGCGCATTGACCAGTTCCGACACGCGCAGGCCGCTGGCGTAGAGCAGCTCGAGGATCGCGCGGTCGCGCAGGCCGCGCGGGGCGTTGACGGGGATGCCTTCGAGGAGTTGGTCGGTCTGCAGCTCATTCATCGTCTCGGGCAGGTAGCGTTCGGTGCGCGGGAGCGGGAGGTTTTCCGCCACATCGTGCGCGATGCGCCGCCGCGCGTGCAGCCAGCGGAAGAAGATCTTGATGGCGACGACGACGAGCTTGATGGACGCCGCGGAAAGCCCGAGCCGCTTCTTGTGCGCGAGGTACGCGCCGATCTGCTCCAGCGTGACCTCGCGCGGATCGGCCTCCACGGGCGGCGGCTCCGCGCCGGTTTGCAGCAGCGCGTCGAGCGCCGCCTGACCCATCGCGGCGACGAGCTTCCGCCGCTCCAGCCAGAGCGCGAAACCCTCCAGCGACAGGCGCGTGGAGAGCTGGTAGTTCGTGGACAGCCCGCGCTCGGTGGCGAGGTGGAGGATGAAGTCTTCGATGGCGGCGCGCACGGTGCGGAGGATGCGGTGAAGTGCGGGGAGCGGCAATGCCGCGTGTGTGATCAGTCGCGCGATCTGCTCTTGTCGTTGGCTGTTCCCAAGGCCGACCTTCGCTGGATGACCGCCATACCGATATTTCGCTGCCGTCCGGTGCTCCGCGTCTTTCTTTGTGCGCTGACCTATTGCGGGGGGCTCGTGGTGGCCCAGGCTGGGGGGCTCGACGTCCGGCTTGTCCCGGAGATGGAGCGCATGGAGGAGGTGGACAGGTGGGCGGGGGTGCAGGGGAAGGACTACGCGGAAGACCGGAAGCTGGTGCTGGCGGCGTGGCGGGAGGTGGGCGGCTCGGTTCAGAAAAAGGTCACGCCGGCGGAAGTGATCAAGCTTTCGAAATGGGCGAAGGCGCAGATGCAGGGCTACGCGGAGGTGCCCGCCCTCGACCGGCCGGATTTCCAGCCGCACTCGGCGAACGTGGCGGAAAACAAGGTCGTCTTTGAGGCGACCATGCAGGTGCTCCCGACGCACAGCCCGCTGGTCACGCGGTGGCTGAAGCTTTTTGTGGTCTATGATCGCGGGCGGCGGGTGATCGAGAGGGTCGTGGTCACGATCCGCGGTGAGGTGCAGGAGTAGAGTGGGAGATCGATTTACCACGCGAGCTGTCCCGCAACTATCGCGGAGCCAAGCGCTCCCGCGCGCCGGCCTCGCGCTCCTGCGCGCGGTGATTGGGATGGCAGTGGGCGGTGCTTCGCGCGCGGAAGCGCCTGTGCCGGCGCGCAGGAGCGCGTGGCTCCGGGATGAGAAGCGGAATTTTGCCAAATGAACGGAATGGGATTTCGGCGGGCGGCGTATGTCACGGACTGCCCATTTTGCCCGTAGCCAATGGGGGTGAAATCTGCTTTCGTCTCCGCCCTTCCAAAAACCGACCCTAGCCGCATGACCGCCGAACAGATCGCCCAAGCCAACGCCGAACTCCGCGACCAGTCTCCGCTGGAAATCGTGCGCTGGGCCGTCGCGCAGGCCGGTGGACGCGCCATCGTTTCCACGAATTTCCGTCCGTACGAGGCGGTCGTCCTGCACCTCGCCACGCAGGTGCAGCCGGACATCCCGGTGCTGTGGGTGGACCACGGCTACAACAAGCCGGCGACCTACCTGCATGCGGAGGAGGTGAAGGCGCTGCTCAAGCTGAACATCAAGGCCTTCGTGCCGCGCATGACGGCCGCACACTACGACGCGATCCACGGCGGTGCGCCCGAGCCGACGCCGGAGAATGAGGAGCGCATCAAGGCTTTCAGCACCGTGATGAAGCTGGAGCCTTTCCAGCGCGGGATGCGCGAGCTGGCGCCCACCATTTGGATCACCGGCCTGCGTGAGGTGCAGAATCTGAACCGCGCCGGGCTTGACATCGTGAGCGCGGACGCAAATTTCGGCTCGCTGAAAATCAGCCCGGTCTTCCGCTGGACCGACCGCGACATGAACGCCTACTGCGAGGAGCACGCGCTTCCGAACGAGTGGGACTACTTTGACCCGGCGAAGGCCGACGAGAAGCGCGAGTGCGGGCTGCACGCCGCGTGGGGCGGTGCCGCGGTGAAAGCCTAAGCCGCGATGACCAGCTACCACCTCGACCATCTCCAGTATCTCGAAACCGAAGCCATCCATGTGATGCGCGAGGTGGCCGCCGAGTTTGAGCGGCCGGCGCTGCTTTTCTCGGGCGGGAAGGACTCGATCTGCCTGCTGCGGCTTGCGGAGAAGGCGTTCCGCCCGTCGGACATCCCGATGCCGTTTCTGAATGTGGACACGGGCCATCACTTTCCCGAGCTGAACAACTTTCGCGACAAGCGCGCGGCGCAGCTCGGCGGGAAGCTCATCGTGCGCAAGGTCGAGGACGCGATCGCGGCCGGCATCGCGCATCCGTCGCCCGGCGAGATCAGCCGGAACCGGCTGCAGATCCCCACGCTGCTCGCGGCGCTGGAGGAGTTCCGCTTTGACTGCGCCATCGGCGGCGCGCGGCGCGACGAGGAAAAGGCGCGGGCGAAGGAGCGCTTCTTCAGCTTCCGCGACGCCTTCGGCCAATGGGATCCGAAGAACCAGCGCCCCGAAATCTGGAACCTTTACAACGCGCGGGTGAACCCCGGCGAAAACATGCGCGTCTTTCCGCTCTCGAATTGGACCGAGATGGACGTCTGGGAATACATCAAGCGCGAGCAGCTCGAAGTGCCGACGATCTATTTCTCCCACCAGCGCCAGGCGGTGCGCCGCGGCGGGCAGTGGCTGCCGGTCAGCGACATCATGCCGCCGACCGCCAAGGAGGAGGTGCGTGAGCTGACCGTCCGCGTCCGCACCATCGGCGACATCATCAGCACGGGGCTGGTCGAAAGCCCGGCCACCACCGTGGATGACATCATCGCCGAAATCGCCGCCGCCCGCGTGACCGAGCGCGGCTCGCGCGCGGATGACAAGGCGAGCGAGGCGGCGATGGAGGATCGCAAAAAGCAGGGCTATTTCTAATGAGCGCAACGCATCCCGTCGAACTCCTCCGCTTCAATACCTGCGGCTCCGTCGATGACGGCAAGTCCACGCTGATCGGGCGGCTGCTCTACGACACGAAGTCGCTGATGGAGGATCAGATCGAGGCGCTGGAGCGCTCGGCGGACATCACGGGCGGCGGGCAGATCAATCTCGCGAACCTGACCGACGGCCTGCGCGCGGAGCGGGAGCAGGGGATCACGATTGACGTGGCCTACCGCTACTTCGCCACGCCGCGGCGGAAGTTCATCGTCGCCGACACGCCCGGCCACATTCAGTACACGCGCAACATGGTGACGGGCGCGAGCACGGCGAACCTCTCGGTCATCCTCGTCGATGCGCGCAACGGCGTGATCGAGCAGACGCGGCGGCACACCTGCATCGCGGCGCTGCTCGGCATCCCGCATCTAGTCGTGGCGGTGAACAAGATGGATCTCGTGGACTGGAGCGAGGAGCGCTTTCTCGAAATCCGCGACGCCATCGAAGGCTTCCTGCCGAAGCTCGACGTGGCCAAGGACGTGAAATTCATCCCGATCAGCGCGCTGACCGGCGAGAATGTCGTCGGGCCGTCGGACAAGACGCCGTGGTATCACGGCCCTGATTTGCTCAGCCATCTGGAGACTGTCCATATCGCGAGCGACTGGAATCTCACCGCCTTCCGCATGCCGGTGCAGTGGGTGAACCGGCCGAACAATCCGACGGATCATTCGCTCCATGATTTCCGCGGGCTCAGCGGGCAGATCGCAGGCGGAATCATCAAGAAGGGTGAGCGGGTGATGGTGCTGCCGAGCGGCTTGAAAACCACGGTGAAGAGCATCTGGACGCACGACGGCGAACTGGAGGAGGCTTTCTCCCCGCAGTCGGTCACGATCTGTCTGGAGGACAATGTGGATGTGAGCCGCGGCGACATGATCATCGGCCTGGAGAATCTGCCCGGCATGGGCACCGAGCTGCGCGCCCGCGTGTGCTGGATGCACCCACGCCCGCTGCAGCGCGGGAACAAATATTTCATCAAGCACACGACGCAGACCGTGCAGGCGATGGTCACTGGCATCGAAAGCCGGATCGACATTCGCACCTTTGAGCATGAGCCCGCGCCGGCGCAGCTTGCGGTGAATGACATCGGCGAAATCCGCCTGCGCACGGCGAAGCCGCTCGTTTTTGACGGCTACGGATTCAACCGGCTGACGGGTTCCTTCATCCTGATCGAGCAGGGGACCAACCACACGGTCGCCGCCGGGATGTTTTTCCCGCCGACGGAGCCGGTGAAGCCGGAGTACAACGACTTCGCGATCTGACGGCGGCGCCGCTGCGGGCTACGGGAGGTTTTCCTCGACGCAGGCGATCAACTCTTCCGCACCGACGGGTTTGGAGAGGAACGGGAAGCCGCAGATTCTCCGGTTCGTTTCGCCGGGTGCGGCGGGTTTGACGGTGCTGGTGAGGAAGACGACGGGGGTGTTCTTGAACTGGCGGTCGCCCTTGAGGCGGGAGAGGACATCGCTGCCATCCATGCCGGGCATGTTGAAGTCGAGGATGACCATCTCGGGCTGGAACTCGTTCATGGTGGTGAGCGCCTGCGCTGAGCGGTTTTCGACGCGCACGTCGAAGCGCTCGGTTTTTTCGAGATAGAGACGGACGAGGGTGGAGACGTGCGGCTCGTCGTCCACGATCAGAATGCGGCGCTTGTTCATGTGGCGCCGAGGGGGAGCAGGTGGAGTGCCGCAGCGGGCGGCTGGAGATCCGGCTATCCGGGCCCGAGCAACCCCGCGACCTCCTGCTGGACCTGCGCGATCTGGTCCATCCGGAGCTGGGGGTCGGGGATGACAAAGACTTCGCCTGTCTTGGTATGCTCGTAGATGCGGGTGAGCTGGCCGTCGGGGGTGCGCTTGCTCTCCACTTCCTTGAGCTGCTTTTTCCGCTCGAGCATGACGGCGAGGAGGTAGCAGACGTTGATTTTCTGCGGGGCGTCCTCGCTCATGTAGGTGCGGAGGAGATCCTCGGCGGTCTGTTTGGCGAGTGCCTCGGGCGGCGCGGGGGGCGGGGTCTCAAACTTCGAGCGCCAGAGGGAGAAGGGCTGGATGTTTTCGTTGCGGGCCTCGTAGGCGGCTTCGCTCAGGTCCTCGCGGCGGTAGCCGTCCTTGTCGTGAAAGAGGAGGGTGTAAAAGTGCTCGCCGTCCTGGAAGGGGGCGCCGGTGGCGGCGCATTGGTGGGCGCGGGATTGGATGGACCATTCGGGGGTCATGGG
>JANOBH010000418.1:0-4501 GCA_031411535.1 Chthoniobacter sp.
CAGTGGATGCGCGCCATGTGCGACGGCCAGCGCGCCGACGGCGCCTTCCCCGACCTCGCGCCGCACATCATTCTCGAGCACGGAAACGCCGGCTGGGGCGACGCCGGCATCATCGTCCCGTGGAACGTCTGGCGCTTCAGCGGCGACACAAAAATCCTCGCCGACAACTACGCCGCGATGGTCCGGCATCTCGCCTTCCTGGAAAAAACCAGCCGGGATCTCATCCGGCCCGACACGCTCTTCGGCGACTGGCTCACCGTCGATGCCGCCCGCCCCGAGCACGGCCCCACGCCGAAGGACATGATCGGCACAGCCTACTTCGCGCACTGCGCGAAACTGCTGGGCGAGATCGCCGCGGAGCTTGGAAACAAGCGGGATGCCGGGCGCTTCGCCGCGCTGTCCGGAAAGATCCGCGCCGCATTCGTCCGCGAGTTTGTCACCTCCACAGGCCGCGTCCTCGGCGACACGCAGACGAGCTACCTGCTCGCGCTCGGCTTTGATCTGCTGCCCGCAAAGCTCCGCCCCGCCGCCACCTCTCGCCTCGTCGAGCTCATCCGCTCCCGCGACTGGCACCTCACCACCGGCTTCCTCGGCACTCCCCTGCTCTGCCCCGTGCTCACGGCGTGCGGACGAAGCGATGTCGCCTACAAGCTGCTCAAACAGGAAACTTACCCGAGCTGGCTCTACCCCGTGCTCAACGGCGCCACGACGATGTGGGAGCGCTGGAATTCCTGGACCAGGGAAAAGGGCTTCGGCGATGTCGGCATGAACTCCTTCAACCACTACGCCTACGGCGCCGTCGGCGAATGGCTCTACGCCACCGTCGCCGGCCTCGCGCCCGCGGCGCCAGGCTGGCAAAGGATCCGCATCGCACCGGAGCCTGGCGGCGGACTGACATGGGCACGCGCCGAGGTGCAGACGCCGCTCGGGCTCGCGCGCTCGTCGTGGCGGGTGAAAGCCGGGCGCTTCACCCTCGATGTGCTCGTACCCGAAGGCGCGACCGCCGATGTCATCCTCCCCGGCAAAACCAAGCGCACGATCAAAGCCGGCTTGCGCACTTTCACCGCGCGCCTTTCACACGCAGAGACGCAGAACCGCGAACGTGCCTAACTCCTCTCGTCACGCGGCGCGTGCCTTTACAAAAGCTCTCTGCGCTCTCCGCGTCTCCGCGTCTCTGCGTTAAAAATCCGAACCCTTCCCGATGTCCGAACTCCCCCCTCCCCCCAACACCGACCGCGTCCCGCTCAAGGCGAAATTCGCATGGGCGCTCGGCTCGCTCGGCGACAACTACGCCTCGCAATCGCTCACACAGCTCGTCGGCCCCGTCTTCAACGTCGCCCTCGGCGTGCCCGCCGAGCTGATCGCCAAGGCCCTCTCGCTGCCGCGCTATCTCGACTCCTTCGCCGACCCGACCGTCGGCTATCTCTCCGACAATGCGCGCACCCGCTGGGGCCGCCGCCGGCCCTTCATCCTCGCGGGCGCGATCCCGCTGGCCGTACTCTCGTTCGTCCTCTGGCTGCCCGGCGCGAACTGGAGCCACGGCGCGCTGGCGTGGTTCATCGGCATCGCCACGCTCTTCTACTACCTCGCCTACGCGCTCTTCATCGTGCCGTATCGCGCGCTCGGCTTCGAGCTGACCAGCGACTACAACGAACGGACCCGCGTCCAAGGCTGGGGCATGGTCTTCGGGCTGGTCGGCGGCCTCGGCATCCCGTGGCTGTACAAGCTCGCGCTGGTCTTCGGTGGCGCGGATCCGCACGCCACCACCTACGCGCCGGAGGTCATGCTGCACGGCGTGCGCTGGGTCGGCCTCGGCGTCGCGATCATCATCCTCATCACCTGCTCCGCGCCCGCGTTTCTCTGCCGGGAGAAAGTGCAGACCGCCGTGCAGGAGAAAATCTCCATCCGGGATGCGCTCGTCCAGACCCTGCGAAACTGGCCGTTCTTCAACATGCTTTTCGCGCGCACCCTCGTGCTCATCGCCACATTCGCCGTCAGCGCCATCGGCACGCCGCTCATCATCTACTACCTCTTCGGCGGCAACCAGTCGCAGGCCAGCACGCTCCAGGGCTTCGCGGGCAATCTGCTTTTTGCCGGCGCGGGCATCGGCATCCCGTTCAATACGGCGATGTCCTCGCGGATCGGGAAACGCCACGCATTCATCGTCTGCCTCGCCATCGCGTCGATCGGCTGTCTCTCGCAGTTTTTCACGATGAAACCCGAGCACGCCTACTGGATCCTCGCGTCGAATTTCGTCCTCGGTTTCGGCCTGCAGGGCGTGTGGCTCATGTGCCAGTCCATGGTCGCCGATGTGTGCGACGAGGACGAACTCCGCACCGGCCGCCGCCGCGAAGGCATTTACGGCGCCGCCTACGCGCTGCTCGAAAAGCTCGGCGTCACCACCGGCTTCTTCCTCGCCGGCACAGTCGCCACCATCTGCGGATACAGCGCCGGCGTGCCTTCGCCCGAGACGCTGCACAAGATGTGGCTCGCCGCGATCTTCGTCCCCGTCGCCGGCATGGTGCTCGCCGCGCTGCTCATCGCGCTCTACCCGCTCACCCACCGCCGCATGCTGGAAATCCGCAGCGAACTCGACGCACGCAAGGTGCCGTGACGCGGCAACGCCGCAGCTTCAAACCACGCCGTCATCCTGAACGGAGGCTAGGGAGGCTTTGCGAACCAAGCCGTAGTGAAGGATCGCTGGCTGTACGTGGGCGGAGGCGGTCTGGTGAGATGCGTGCGCCATCACTCCCACCGCCTCCGCCCATTTGCTTTCAGCGATGCTTCACTGCGTTTCGCCCCCCGCCTTGCTCGCCCGCGACCAGCCCCCACTTTTCCCCTCCGCCTCCTCGGCCCGCGGCAAAACTCCGTTCAGCATGACGGCTCGTTTTTGGACGGAGCGCACGTTCAGTGCTGCGCTCCTTTTGCCCAAAGACCGGAGGGTCTTCGCGGGTGAACGGTGCGGCCTCTTGCCCTCAACGCGGCGTCTGCCACTTTCCCATCCTGTGAATCGCCGAATCCCCCTTCTCCTCCTGCTCGCCGCCGCACCGTTCGCCCAAGGCGCAGCGCTCCCGGACAGGATCGATTTCAACCGCGACGTGCGGCCGATCCTTTCGGACAACTGCTTCAAGTGCCACGGCTTCGACAAAAAGCATCGCGAAGCCGACCGCCGTCTCGACACACGAGACGGCGCGCTCGCCGAGAACGAGGGCATCCGCGCCATCGTCCCCCGCAAGCTCGCGGAGAGCGATGCACACGTGCGCATCCACTCGACCGACAAGGACGAGCAGATGCCGCCGCCGAAGTCCGGCAAGAAGCTGACCGCGCGGCAGATCGCGATCCTCGACAAATGGATCGAGCAGGGCGCCGAGTATCAGCCGCACTGGGCGTACATCGCACCGGTTCGGCCCGCCGTGCCGCAGCCGGACGATGCCGCTTTCGCGAAGAACCCGATCGACGCGCTGATCCTCGCGCAGCAGCGCGAGCTGGGCATGAGGCACGCGCCCGAGGCGAATCGCGCCACGCTCATCCGGCGCATCTCGCTCGATCTCACCGGTCTGCCACCGGCACCCGCCGAGGTGGACGCCTTCACTGCAGACCAGTCGCCCGATGCGTATGAAAAGCTCGTGGCGCGTCTCCTCGCCTCGCCAGCCTATGGCGAGCGCATGGCCGTCCACTGGCTCGATCTCGTCCGCTACGCGGACACCGTCGGCTACCACTCGGACAACGCGCGCAACGTCTGGCCGTATCGCGACTACGTCATCCGCGCGTTCAATGAGAACAAGCGGTTCGACCGCTTCACCATCGAGCAGCTCGCCGGCGACCTGGTGCCCGGCTCCACGCGCGAGCAGAAGATCGCGAGCGCCTACAACCGGCTGCTGCTCACGACCGAGGAAGGCGGCGCGCAGGCAAAGGACTACGAGGCGCGCGCGGTCACGGATCGCGTGCGCTCCATCGGCACCACATGGCTGGCGCAGACCACCGGCTGCTGCCAGTGCCACGATCACAAATTCGACCCGATCCTCACCCGCGACTTCTACCGGCTCGGCGCGTTCTTCGCCGACATCAAGGAAAGCGCCATCGGCAAACGGGAGGAGGGCATGCTCATCCCGACGCCCGAGCAGGAGGCGCAGCTCCACGCGCTCGACGCCCGCATCGCCGCGCTGGAGGGCGAGGTGAAAGCGATGCCGAAAGACCTGCCGAAAGCCATCCCGCTGCCCGGCTTTGAGGACGCGCGCACTTTCCTGGAGGAAGCAAAGGAGCAGCGGAAAACCCTCACCGCGCCGATCGCGAAATGCATCGTCTCCGAGGCGGCCACGCCTCGCACCGTGCGCGTGCTGCCGCGTGGCGACTGGCAGAACGAAACCGGCGAGGCCGTCGAACCGGGCGTGCCCGCCTTCCTCCCGCAACCCGCAACGTCCGACGGTCAAAGGCTCACCCGGCTCGACCTCGCGCAGTGGCTGGTCGCGCGGGAGAATCCGCTCACAGCGCGCGTCTTCGT
>JANOBH010000419.1:0-7761 GCA_031411535.1 Chthoniobacter sp.
CGCGCCCGCTTTCACAAAGGCCAGCGCGGCGGAAAGCCCGAGCCCGGACGTGCCGCCGATGACGACGAGAGATTTGCCGGAAAGCTCGGACACAGTGCGCGGACGCTAAGCGGCCGGCGGCGCGAGATGCAACGGAGCGCAGGCGCGGCCGCTGGAGCTTGCCGGAAAGGCGCCCGCGCCTTTGATGGGCCGATGTTCCCCTACGTCGCCCTCGCCGAAGATAAACCGTGGCAGCCCGGCCCGTACGCCGGCGTCGAGCTGAAGATCCTGCAGCGGAACGACGCCACGGGCGGGGTGGTCGTCCTGCGGAAATTCCATGCGGGCGTCACGGTGCCCGCGCACACCCATCCGGCGGCCAATGAATGGGCGTGGGTTCTTTCTGGCGAGTGGGAGGAAAGCGACGTCGCCTACGCGCCGGGCACGCTGTTTTTTGCGCCAAAGGGGACGCGGCACGGACCGCATGTGGCGAGGACCGAGGTCGTCAGTCTCACGATGTTCGACGGACCGCTCACGGTGGCCTGAGGGTCTTTGCCGCTCGCGATGGGCGGCATGTGCGGTCCGAAAGCGTTGCCGGCCGAGGGAGCGGGGATTATGAGAGGGGCGTGGTGACGTTCCAAGACATCGAAGCGGCACGCGACCGCATCACGGGCGCGGTGAGTTACTCCCCGTGCCCCCGTTCCATCCCGTTGAGCGAGATCACGGGCATGGAGATCTTCTGCAAGCTGGACAACCTGCAGCGGACCGGGAGCTTCAAGGAGCGGGGCGCGCGCAATGCCCTCGCGCAACTCACCGCCGAACAGCAGAGGCGCGGCGTCATCGCTGCATCCGCAGGCAATCACGCGCAGGCGCTGGCCTACCAGGGGAAGCTGCTCGGCATTCGCGCGACGGTCGTGATGCCGAAGTTTGCGCCGCTGATCAAAATCAACAACTGCGAGAAACTCGGCGCCACGGTCGTGATCCACGGCGGTGACTTTGGCGAGGCGAAGGCGCGCGCCCACGAGATCGCGGAGCGGGAAGGTCTCGCCTATATCGATGGCTACGATGATCCGGCCATCATCGCGGGCCAGGGGACGATGGGATTGGAAATCATGGAGCAGGTGCCCGATGCCGAAGCCGTCATCATCCCTGTCGGCGGCGCGGGACTGCTGGCGGGAGTCGCGCTGGCCGTGAAGACATTGAGACCCGGCGTGAAGATCGTCGCGGCCGAAGCCGCGAACGTAGCGGGCTTTTCCGCCGCGGAAAAAGCGGGCCGCCCGGTGCCGGTCGGGATGCACCCCACGCTAGCCGACGGGCTCGCGATCCCGCAGGTCGGTGGCAACGCCTTCGAGATCGCGCAGCCGCGCGTGGACAGGATCGTGACGGTGACGGAGGAGGAAATCGCGACCGCCATCCTGCGCGTTGTGGAATTGGAGAAAGGCGTGGTCGAAGGCGCGGCGGCCGTGCCCCTGGCTGCGTGCCTTTCCGGAAAGCTGAAGGACTATGCCGGGAAGAAGTGCGTCCTGCTGCTCTGCGGCGGAAACATCGATCCCAATGTGCTCACGCGCGTCATCGAGCGCGGCCTGGTCGCCGACGGGCGGCTGTGCCGCTTCACGGCCGTGATCAGCGACCGGCCCGGAGGGCTCGCCGACCTGGCGGCGCAGATCGCCTCGACGGGAGCGAGCATCAAGCAGGTGGTGCATGATCGCGCCTTTGCCGCGGGCGATGTCTCAGCGGTCCATGTGCTCTGCACGATCGAGACACGGAATCACGAACACCTCGCCCAAGTGCGGTCGCAACTGAAGATGCATGGCGTCGAGACCTACGGTGGGCAGTGACCCGGCAGGATGCTCGGGGTGACGAGACGAAGGCGGTGCGGCAAACGTGAATCCCTCCGCCAGAGGGAGCCGGCTATCGGACTCGAACCGATGACCTGCTGATTACAAATCAGCTGCTCTACCAACTGAGCTAAGCCGGCGTGGTGGCGGGAAGTCGGGCTGTGAGCTGCCTGGTGCAGGCCGGCTTCCGCGGGTGGTTTCTATACGCGACGGGCGGCGGGTGTCCAGCGGTCAGGCGTCGAGGGTGAAGCCGATTTTCACGGTGACCTGCCAGTGGGCGATCTTGTTGTTTTCGATATGGCCGCGCATCTCGGAGACTTCAAACCAGCGCATGTTGCGGACGGTCTTGGCGGCGCGATTCACCGCGTTGTTGACGGCGTCTTCGATCCCGACCGGAGAGGAGCCGACGAGTTCGATCTTTTTGTAAATGTGGTCGCTCATAGTGACCACAGCAAAGACCCGGCAAGGCGGGAGGGCAAGCGCGGCGGCGTGCGCGTGAGCGCCGGCTGATGGGCGTGCCAGCTTGCTAGCGTTCCTTTGCGATCAAGTCCGCCTCTTCCTCGCCGAGGAGCAGGTCGAGCATCCGCTCGTGGTTGTGGAGAAAGTCGCGCGTCACGTGGAAGTGCCCGGTCTCGGAGTATGTCGTTTCTTTGATTCCCCGCTCAGTGAACTCGAAAATCCGCGCGTGCGGATACGAGAGGAGGATCGGCGAATGCGTGGCGATGATGAGCTGACTGCGGTGATAGACCAGGCGGTGAAGCAGCGTGAGGACGGCGAGCTGGCGCTGCGGCGAGAGCGCGGCCTCGGGTTCATCGAAGAGATAAAGGCCGCCGCCTTGCAGCCGGTTCGTGAGCAGCGCGAGGAAGGCTTCGCCGTGCGACTGCGCGTGGAGCGATTTGCCGCCGTAGGCCGCGAAGCCGTGCGCGCAGAAAGGTTCCTTGTCCAGGTCCTCCAGCTCCGTCGCGATGTTGTAGAAGCTCTCCGCGCGCAAAAACCAGCCTTCGCGCGGAGACCCGTAGCGCTCGAGCGTGAGCGCATGTTCCAGCCCGGAATCCGACGCGAGCGTTTCCGTGGCCCCACGCTTTGCCCCGCCCTGCGGGTTGAAGCGCGCCTTCACCGCGATCGCTTCGAGGAGCGTCGATTTGCCCGAGCCGTTCTCGCCGATGAAAAAGGTGACCGCCGGATGAAGGTCGAGGTGCTTGGTCGCGCGGATCGCCGGGATGCTGAAAGGAAACTCCTTCGCCCCGCGCGGCCGCTCGATCCGCACCGCGCCGAGAAATCCGCCGCCCGCAAAGCGTGGCCGGCCTTCCGGCCCGAGATCGAGCGCGAGTTGGCGGCGGGGAGGTTTGTCTGTGTTAACGGCCATCAATTCAGAAACCGAATGTACTAACTGACACCTCTACCTCGCAACCAAAGCAAGCCGGAGGCTTCGCTGGAAATTAAGATGGTATCTGATTTCCCATGGCCCTGCCGGGCCGCATTGTCCGGGCTTTAACCCCCCTTGGCATCGGGACTGAGCTTCGGGCCATCCTTGGTGTCCTTTACGACCCAGCCAAAGGCGGCGATTTCGTCGCGGAGCCGGTCGCTCTCCGCCCAATTCTTCGCGGCACGGGCCTGCTGGCGCTTTTCCACGATGGACAGAACCTCGGCGGGAACAGCCACGCTTTCGGTGTCGAAGGCGAGTACCCGGTTGATCGACTCCCAAAGCTTGAGCAGTTTGGCGGCTTGCGCTGCCGAGAGCTTGTCTTGGTCGAGGGCGCCGTTGCTTTCGCGGATAAGGTCGAAAACCTGTCCCATCGCACCGGCGATGTTCAGGTCGTCGTCGAGCGCTCGGAAAAAATACTGATGCCGACTCAGCATCAGGACGGGCAATTCATCGCCTAGTTCGGAGGTCTGAGATCCAAAATCTGAAATCCGCTTCACCCATTCGTCGATCCGGCCCAGCGCGGCGCGCGCGGCGTCGAGGCCGGCGATGGTGAAGTTCAGCGGCAGCCGGTAGTTCACCGTGAGCAGGGCGTAGCGGATTTCGCGGCCGGTGAAGCCTTTTTCCAGCAGGTCGCGCAGCGTGTAGAAGTTGCCGAGCGACTTCGACATCTTCTGCCCCTCGACCATGAGGTGCGCGCAGTGCAGCCAGTGGCGGACAAATTTTTTCCCGGTGCAGCATTCGCTCTGCGCGATCTCGGCTTCGTGATGCGGAAAAATATTGTCCACGCCGCCGCAGTGGATATCGAGCTCCGGGCCGAGCAGCGCGGTGGCCATGGCGCTGCACTCGATGTGCCAGCCGGGCCGTCCGGCACCCCACGGCGACTCCCAGCGCACGTCGCCGTCCGCCTCGTCCCACGCTTTCCACAGCGCGAAGTCGCCGATGTTTTCCTTCTCGTATTCGTCGCTGTTCACGCGACCGCTCGGGCGCAGTTCGTCGAGATTGAGATGCGCGAGCTTTCCGTAGTCGGGGAACTTCGCGAGTCGGAAGTACACGCTTTTGTCCTCGGCCTGATACGCGATGCCATCGCCCACGAGCTGCGCGATCATGGCGATCATGCGCTCGATGTAGCGCGGCTCGGTGGCGGCGGGAAAGTGCGCGGCGGGCTTGATGCGCAGCGTCCCGAGATCCTGGAAAAAAGCGTCCTTATAGACCTGCGTGAAGTCGGCCAGCCGGCGGCCCGCGGCGCGGGCGCCGCGGATGGTCTTGTCGTCCACGTCGGTGAGATTCATCACGCGCTCCACGCTGTAGCCGCGCGCTTCGAGATGCCGCTGGAGCAGGTCCTCGAAGACGTAGGCGCGGAAGTTTCCGATGTGGGCGTGGTTGTACACCGTGGGCCCGCAGGTGTACATCTTCACGGTTTTCCCCGAGGGATCGAGCGGGGTGAAATCTTCGATTTCTCGCGAGTAGGTGTTGTGCAGGCGGACAGGCATGGGAGCCGCGGACGTTAGCGGCTTTTTCACTTTTGGCGATGCCCGGCTGTGCGCGCCGCGCGTCCGCGGATCGTCAGCGTGCGATCCAAACGCCCGGCACCCAGACGTGCCGGCGTCCGCGCAGGGCCCAGTGGCCTTCGACCCAGCGCCCCCGGTCGTGCGGCCGATGCTCGACGACCGCCACGCGAGTGGAGTGCGGGTGGTGTCGCTGCGGGTGGCGGACGGCGTAATCATAGACGCACCCTGGGAGCAGGAGCACGGCAGGCAGCGTGAGGAGGGCGAGACGGCGGATGGGCGTTTTCATGGGAGCTGAAAAGGATTCGCAGCCCGTGCGCGAACTGCGCGCCACCGTAGCGCAAAGTTCATCGCGGGATTCCTGCCGCATTGACAGCGGCCAGCCGGCCAAAGCACCTTCCGCGGCGTGCTGCCTCCCGACTTTAACTGGCTGAATCTCATGCAGGGTATCCTCGACGCGCGAAACGGCGCGTTCATGGAGGAAATGCAGGAGCGAAAGAAGACGCTCGGGAGCAAGCGCTCGATGGGCCGCGTGGACTGCGCGGTCCTCTATTCGGTGGTGCGCGCCTTCCGCCCGCGCATCTGCGTGGAGACGGGCGCGAACACGGGCATGGCGTCGTCTTTCATCCTGCGCGCTCTGGCGGACGCGGGCGTGACGGATGGCCGGCTGTATGGGATCGAGTACGATCAGGCGTGCGCGATCGGGAGCATGATCCCGGAGGAGTTGCGGGCGGGTTTCACGCCGTGTCCTGGAAACGTGAAGGGCTTTATGAAGGAGCACGACGGGCCGGCGGAGATCGACTTTTTCCTGCACGACTCGATGCACCGCTACAAGCATCAGTATGGGGAATTCAAACACTTCTGGGCGCGGCTGCGTCCGGGCGGGCTGCTCGTCTCGCACGATGTGAATATGAACGCTGCGTTCACCGACTTTGTGTCAAAGACCTACGTGCATGATTCGAAGGGTTTCTCTGTCACGGGCAAGACCGGGCACTCGCTGTGGGCGCGGTGGGGAAATCTGGGCTTCATGGTGAAGGCGTGAGGCGCGGGGCCGGGGAGGGCGCCTCGCTGCTTCCCCTCGCGTGGCGGTTGGGCTAAACCGTCCGCACCCCCGATGAGCCAGACGACAGAGCGCTTCGAACTTCAGACCCGGCTCGCCGTCGGCAATGCGGGTCTGGTGTATCGCGGTGTGGAAAGAGCCACGCGGCGCAGGGTCGCGCTCAAGCTGCTGAGCGAGGAGCTGCCGCATCCGCTGGATGGCGCGGCGCTGATGCGCGACGTGGCGCGGGTGCGGCGCACGGCGGGAAACAACATCGCGCAACTGCTGGAGGCGCTCGATGACGAGGCCGGCGTGGTGCTCGTCTATGAATTTGCCGACGGGCCGAGCTGGGCGGAGGCGCTGGAGACCCGCCGGCTGGATGCGGAGCAGGCGGTGGACGTGGCGGCGCAGGCGCTCAGCGCGCTGGCGGTGGGCGAGGCGATCAAGGCGCCGCACGGCGAGATGAAGCCGGCGAATCTCGTGCTGGGCGAACTGCCGGGCGGACGGCTTTTTGTATGGGTGCTGGACTGGGGCCTGTCGGCGTATCGTGCCGAGGCTCCGCCGGACGCGCTGCCGTGGATGGCTCCCGAGCGGCTGGCGGGCGGCGAGCCGACGGCGGCGGCGGACCTTTTCTCGCTCGGCGCCTGCCTGTGCTGGCTTCTCACGGGCCAGACGCCCGTGGCCGGCCAGTCGCGCGAGGAGCTGGCGGCGGCGTGGCTGCAGTTCCCCACGGATGCGCTGCGGCAGGTGCGGCCGGATCTGCCGCCGAAATTCACGCGCTGGGTTTCGTCGCTCATGGAGTTGAATCCGAAGGATCGGCCCACGGCGGCGCAGGCGCGAGGCACGCTCGCCGCCCTCCAGCCGCCCGCGCCGCCGGTGCTGCCGGAGATATTCCGCCCGCGGCCGAAAACGCCTCACTCCACGATCGCTCCTCCCGCGCGCTCCACTATCGCATCGGGCCCGCGCGGCGGCGCGACGACGGTGTCAGCGGTACCTCCTGCGAGGGGCCCGGCGTCCGGCGTTCGCGGGGTCCGGCCGGCGGCTGCGCCTGTTCGCAAGCCGGTTTACACGCCGCCTGCGCCCGCGCCTCCGCGCCCGCGCGCCGTCCTGGTCGTGGACGAGAAAAGTCACTGGCCGTGGATCTGGACCGTGACGCTTCTGGTGCTCGCGGCCCTCGTTGTCGCGCTGCCTTTTCTCCGCCGCCGGTTCGCGCAGGAGCCGTACGAGCCGGCACCCGCTGCGACGTCTGCCCGCGGCGCGGAGCGCGGTGCTGCACGGCCACCGCCCGGCAGGTGACACGCCCGCGCTGGGCCGGCGCCTTCTTTTTACAAACGGCCGCGCGCCCGACTGCGCTGCCAGGCTACGGCACGAGGAGCACCGTCAGCTTCTTCGGCCCGTGCGCGCCGAGGACGAGGATGCGCTCGATGTCGCCGGTGCGGCTCGGTCCGCTGATGAAGCAGATGAAGCTCGGGTAGTCCGCGCGGTACTTCGCCGCCAGGCGCTCATACGCGGCCGAGAGATCGGCCACGAACTGCCCGCGGCTCGCGATGACGATGTGATGCGGCGGCAGCACGCTCAGCGCGCGTCCGCCGGAGCTGCGCGAGGTCACGCAGACCGAGCCCGTCTGCGCGACGAGCGATTCGCATTCGGTGAGCCCGGCGTCGCACGCCTCCAGCGAGTCCGGGTCGTAGCCGCTCTCGAGATGGAGCAGGGAGAGGCCGCCGGGAAGGTCCGCCGCGACCGCGTTTGCCAGCGCGCCGGAGTGGAAGGCGATCCGCTTCCAGCCATTCTCCCGCGCCAGTCCGGAGATGTGCTGCGCGGCCTCCGTGGTCGAGTCGCATTCGCGAAACTCGGTGCGCAGGACGTCGGACTGCCTCGCGAAAAGGGCCACCTGCTCCGCCTGCGAAGCGCCCACCTGCGGCAGCCACTCGCGGAATGGCGCGGTGACGGTGTGCGTGGCGGGCTTCGATTGCTTTT
>JANOBH010000420.1:0-11990 GCA_031411535.1 Chthoniobacter sp.
CGGCACTCCCCAGCTCCATAATTCCGCTCTCTTCCTATGAACGATACCAACGAGGTTAAACTCCACTTTCTCGACTATTGGCGCGTCATCAAAGTACGCATGGGGCTGATCCTCCTGACTTTTTTCCTCGTCATGGTCACAGCCGGCGTGACGACCTATTTTCTGCCGCGCGAGTATTTCTCCCGCGTCCGCATGGAGGTGAAACAGGACAACTCCGGCCCCGTGGGGACCTTTGGCAGCGCGATGGCACGCGGCTTCGATCCGACATTCGTCGCGACCCAGTTTCAGATTCTCCAAACCACGGAAATCCTTTACCCGGTCATCGAGCGGCTGGAACTGGTGAAGGAATTCTCGCCTTCCGGACAGCGCCTGCCCATGCAGCAGGTCTTTTACCGCCTGCGCCGCGCGATGAAACTGCAGGAGGTGCGAAACACCGGCCTGATCGACATCGGCATCTACGACACCGATTCGCAGCGCGCGTCGAATATCGCCAATACCATCGCCATCGTCTATCAGGAGCGCCGCCGCGCCGATTTGCAGAAATCCGTGAACCGCGGCCTCGAACAGGTGCAGGAGGAGGTCACCAAGCAGCGCCAGGCCGTCGCAGCCGCCAGCAGCGAGGCCGCCAACCTGCGGACGCAGGGCCGGATCATCGATCCCGATCCCGACCGCGAAAACTCCCAGGTCGGCAGCATGGACAAAGCCATGTTTTTTGACGAACAGCAGGCGAACGAGCAGGCGACGCGGGTCAGCAGCCTCAAGCTGCAACTGGATCTGATCCAGAAGCTGAAGCCAGAGGAACTCCCGCAGGCATTCCGGGCCATGGGGATCGAAGATCCCGCCGTCTCCAGGACGGTGCTGATGCTAGGGGACCTGAACGTGCAGGAGCAGCGACTCCTCGGTTCCGGCGTTGGCGAAAATCATCCGATGGTCGCCTCCCTCCGGGGCCAGGCCGCGGTTTATCGCAGCCAGTTGGACACCGCGCTCAACGGCCAGCTCAATGGTTTTGCAAACACCTACGCCCTGGAGGCCAAGAAACTGGAGGACATCCGGTCCAAGGTCGAAATGTCGCGGAAGGCGTCGATCGACGAGAAGACAAAGATGAAGGAGTACATCGACGCGAAGAACAAGTTCATCCGCGAAAGCAAGATCCTGGAAAGCGCAGAAGTGAACCTGAAGGCGGAGCGGATGAAGCAAAACATCGACATGGATCCTGCGAAGATTTGGGAAAAAGCGGAGGTTTCCCTCGGCCACGCCAAGCCTAACGTGCCGGTCTTCATGACCATCGCGGCCATCATCGGCATCGTGGTCGGCGTCGGCCTCGCCTTCTTCATCGAGTACCTCGACACCAGCGTGAAGACGCTCGACGACGTGGAGCGCTTCCTCCAGATCCCGGTGCTCGCCGTCATCCCAAAGGACATCAACGTGCTGATGAAAACGCCCGGCGACTCCCCCGATGCCGAGGCCTATCGAATCCTGCGGGCGAATATCGAGTTCAACAAACCGAACCGGGACGCGAACACCTTCACGCTCATCAGCGGTGGCCCCGGCGAGGGCAAATCCACGACGATCAACAACCTCGCCTTCACCTGCGCGAAAGGCGGCTACAACGTCCTCGTCGTCGATGCCGACTTGCGCCGCGCCACGCAGCACAAGTTTTTCGACGTCAGCAATGACCGCGGGCTGACCGACTACCTGCTCGGCCGGGCGGAGGTGGACGAGATCATCAAGACCACCAAGATCGACAACCTGTCCTTCATCCCGGCGGGCCAGTTGCCCGGCGATTCCGTGGGCATCCTCAACTCCCAGCGGATGACTGACCTCATCGCCAAGCTCAAGCAGCAGTACGACCTCGTCTTTTTCGACTCGCCTCCGATCCTCGGAGTCAGCGACGGCTCGGTGCTCGCGAGCGAGGTGGACATCACCATCATGGTCGTGCAGCACCGCCGCTTCCCGCGCGCCATGCTCCAGCGCGTCAAGCAGGCCGTCCTCGGCGTCGGCGGCCGCCTCATCGGCGTCGTCCTGAACAACGTCGATTCCAAGCACGACGACGGATACGCCTACTACAACAGCTACAACGAATACTACGGTGCCCGGCGCGAAGCCCCGCGCATCGAAACCGCCGCCCCGCAGCTCGCCCGGCCCCGCCCGAGCGCCCGCGAAGACTACTAACCGCCATGCGCCAGATCACACTCCTCGCCGCCCTCATCGGGCTCCTCACTCCGCAGCTCCGCGCCGCCGAAGCCACGCTGCGCCCAGGCGATAGCTTTGACATGCGCCTGACCGGCATGCCGTTGGAGGTCATTCAGGACATCGCCAATCTCCAGTACAGCATCGGCCCGGACGGCACGGTGAATATCCCCTATATCGGGAAGGTGAAAGCCTCCGGCTTGAACGCCACGCAGCTCGAAGAGTCGATTCAGACCCGATTCATCACCGGCAAGATCTTCACGCGTCCGACGGTGATCATTAACATCAATCAGGTCGCGCGCTTCGTCACCGTGAGCGGCGGCGTGCGTGGGCCGGGGCGCCAGCAGTGGACCTCCGACATGACGCTCGGCTCGGCGATCGGAAACGCGGGCGGTCTCGGTGACTTTGCCAGCGGGAAAGGGATTCGCGTGATCCGCGAGGGGAAAATTGCCGGGACGTTCAATTTTAAGGACGTCAGCAAAGATCCCGCCGCCGACCCGAAGCTCCTTCCTGGCGATCAGGTGGTCATCCCCGAATAACGGCTTCTCTGGAATCTACGCGCTGGCAATCAGCGCGCGGTTTTTCCACAGGTAGCCGAAGCCCGAGTAAAGCGTCAGCACCAGCGAAAGCACGATCAGCGCGATGCCGCCGTAGTGCCAGGCGTGCGCCCACCAGAGCATCCCGTCCAGCACGCCGGCGCGGCTCATTTCGGAAAGGGAAAGCAGGACGAGGAAGTAGATGACGGTGACCATCTGCCACGCCGTCTTGTGCTTGCCCAGCTTCTCGGAGGGCAGCACCACCCCCTTGCTCGCCGCCAGCAGGCGCAGGCCCGTGATGAGAAACTCGCGGCTGATGATGACGATCGCCGCCCAAGCCGGGATCGCGTGCTCCGGGATCAGGCAGATGAACGCGGACGCCATCAGCACCTTGTCCGCGACCGGATCCATCAGCTTTCCAAAGTCGGTCACCAGCTTCCGGCGGCGCGCAATCGTCCCGTCGAGATAGTCCGTCACCGCCGCCGCCACAAAGAACGCCAGCCCCGCCGTGTAGCCCCAGCGCCAGCTCAGGACGCTCGGCCCCCACGCAGGCTCACCGTGCCAGCCGAGCGTCATCGACGCGACAAAACCCGCCGTGAGGTAAAAACGCGAAAGCGTCAGCCGGTTGGGAAGATTCATCGGCTCCGGGCGCGGAAATCCGCCCGTGACGCTGTATTCATGCGCCTCGGCGGGCGGTTGGGAAAGTCGGTTGCCATGCCCGACACTTTGCCGCTAGCCTCCCGCCCCTCACAAATCCTAAATCCTGAATCTTATTTCCCATGAGCACCTGTGACATCGGCCTGATCGGCCTCGCCGTAATGGGCGAAAACCTCGTCTTGAACATGGAAAGCCGCGGCTTCCACGTCGCCGTCTTCAACCGCACCACCAGCGTGGTCGAGGCTTTTGAAGCCGGTCGCGGCAAAGGCAAAAACTTCGTCTTCGCGAAAACGCTCAAGGATTTCGTCGCCGCCCTCAAACGCCCGCGCCGCGCGCAGATCATGGTGAAGGCCGGCGCGCCGGTCGATGCGGTGATCGACCAGCTCGTCCCGCTGCTTGAGCCCGGCGACGTGATCATCGACGGCGGCAATTCGCTCTGGACCGACACGCAGCGCCGCGAAAAGGCGCTCAAGGAAAAGGGCATCCACTTCTTCGGAGTCGGCGTCAGCGGCGGCGAAGAGGGCGCGCTCAAAGGCCCCTCCATCATGCCTGGCGGCTCAGCCGAGGGCTGGAAATCGCTCGCACCGATCTACACGAAAATCGCGGCCATCGCCGAGGGCGAGCCGTGCTGCCGGCACATGGGACCGGACGGCGCGGGCCATTACGTGAAGATGGCGCACAATGGAATCGAGTACGGCGACATGCAGCTCATCTGCGAGGCCTACGCGATTCTGAAAGCCGTCCTCAACCCGAGCGCCGACGAGTTCCACCAGATTTTCGGCGATTGGAACAAAGGCGAGCTCGACAGCTTTCTCATCGAGATCACGACAAAGATTTTCGCTAAAAAGGACCCGGAAACCGGCACGCCGATCGTCGATCTCATCCTCGATAAAGCCGGCCAGAAGGGCACCGGCAAATGGACCGTGGGCCACGCCGCCGAAATGGGCGTGCCGCTTTCCGTCATCGCCAGCGCCGTCGAGGCGCGCATCCTTTCCTCGCTCAAAGACGAGCGCGTCGCCGCCAGCGCCGTCCTCCCCGGCCCCGCGCCGAAGCCTTTCGCGGGAGACCGCGCCAAGCTCATCGAAGCCGTGCGCGACGCGCTCTACGCCAGCAAGATCATCAGCTACGCGCAGGGCATGGTGCAGCTCGGCAAAGCCAGCGAACTCTACAACTGGAACCTCAACTTCGAGGACATCGCCTCGATCTGGCGCGGCGGCTGCATCATCCGCGCGCGGTTTCTCAATCACATCACGGACGCCTACAAAAAGAACCCCGCCCTCAAGAACCTCGTCCTCGATCCGTTCTTCGCCGACATCCTCCAGCGCACCCAGGCGAACTGGCGCGTGGCCGTTCAGACCGCCATCGAATACGGCATTGCCGTCCCAGCCTTCAGCGCCGCGCTCAGCTACTTCGACAGCTACCGCTCCGCGCGCCTCCCGGCCAACCTGCTGCAGGCGCAGCGCGACTACTTCGGCGCGCACACCTACGAGCGCGTGGACAAGCCGGCCGGCGAGTTTTTCCACACCGAGTGGTTCTCCTAAACGCGATCCCCGCCAATTGAGAAAGGCGCGCGCTGCAAAGTGCGCGCCTTTTTCGCGCCCTCGTCCGCCGACCTCAGAAGTGCGTGATCGTGTAGTACACGTAGTAGCCCAGCGCCCCGGCCACGGGCAGCAGCGCGAAAAACAGCAGCCGGCCCTGCCGCCGCTCCGCCCGGAGCGATCTCTGGCGGGACGGCGCGGCTGTCTGCCCCTCCAGCCGCCAGTGATCGGGGAGCGCCGCCCGGTTGCCCCGCCGCATTTCCGTCCGCGAGGCACGGTTGATCAGTTCGTCGCGCTTCGCCTTCGCGATCTGCTCGGCCAGCAGCGGCCCTTCCTTGATCACTTTCTCGCACTCATCCATCGCCGCCTTGTTCTTCGCCTCACGCTCCGCGATCTCGCGCATCTTCGCGTCGAGCGGCGACTCGGCATTTTTCTGGGCCGGTTTCCGGCGCTTGGGGATCATGGGACGGCTACCTGTTAAAGACCGCGACGAGCACGATCAGAAGAATCACACCGATCGAGAAAAGCGGCAGCGTGAATGCGAAGCCCGCCTTCAGCCAATAGGTGAAATCCCTCGCCTCCGCCGCCCCGTAATCCATCTGGAAGCCGCCGGCGGGCGCGACCGTATCCGGGCCACCCTTCTCCGCGCTGATCTTTGGCAGCGAGCGGGCGTACTCCGCACGGGCGTCGTCCACCGCACTGAGCGCGCGGGTCAGCTCCTTGTTCAGGTCGAGACCCTCCCACGACTTGAGATTGATCGCGTCGAGGACGTCGAGGTGCTGGGCGAAAGATTCGTGGACGCTGTTAAGCATCTCCACGCGCTTCTGGGCCTCGTAGTTCTCGCGTTCGAGCACCACCACCGCGCGCGTGAGTTTCTCCATCATGTCCGCCTTCCCCTGCTGGAGCTGCTCCTGCCGCCGGCTCAGCTCCTCCAGCTCGCGCTTCTGCCGCTCGATCGTGTCCTGCTGCCGTTTCAGCGCCACGAGCTGCTCCTGCGCCCGCTGGACCTGGTTGTCCAGATGCTCCCCGGCGAGCCCTTCGTCCGCGGGAAGATCGAGGTATTGGTCGTCGGGGCGCGTCCGTTCAGGCATGAGCGCGACGTTAAATTTCCGCGCTCAGATTTCCAGATTTTTCACGCGTTTTGTCGCCGTCAGCAGCGGAAAAAGCAAAACCAGGAGGCTGAGGGCGACCGCGACCAGATGCGCACCGGTGTCGGAAACCGCGAAAGGGATTTGCGCCACGCGCCGAATGTCCGGCAGCGCGGCGAGCGCGACAAAAAGCGCGATGTAGATGAAGCTCACCACCAGGCAGAGCGTGCCTCCAAAGCCGCTCACGATCTTGCTCGGGTTGTCCTCCTTGAAATTCGGAAAGAGCGCGCCCAGCCCGACCGCCAGCCCGCTCAGCGACGCGCTCATCAGCCCGATCGCCACGGCGAAAAACGCCACCTGAGCCCACGCCAGATGCAGCATCAGGCTGGACACGACCATCAGGCTGACGGTGATCCCCATCGAGCCGAGGCAGCTCATCCAGAATTTCTGCAGCAGCACCTTGTGCAGCCCGAACGGCGCCAGCCCGAGGATCCAGAGCCGGCGGCCCTCCAGTGAGAACTGCGGAAAGACAAAGCGTGTCGTCAGCGTCGAGAGCGTCAGCGCCGACGCCGCGAGATTCAGATAGGAAATCATCGTCTCCCAGAACGGATTCTGGAAATTGAACGCCACGTTCCGCAGGTTCAGCACATAGATGCAGAGCAGGCCGAAGAAGATCATGAACTGGATCCACTGCGCCGGATCGCGCCAGAAAAGCCGCGCGTCCTTCAGCACCAGCGCGGCGGCCGGCGGCGAGAGCGGCCGCACCAGATCCGTCGCCCACTCCAGCGGCGAGCGCCGGCGCACGAGCGTCCTTTTCGACGCGGCCTCCCGCTGGAAGCGCTCCGCCCGCGAACTGAGCGCGACCGACCAGCTCCCGTAAAAGAAACGCCCCACCACCTCGAAGCCCACAAGCAGCCCCATCAGCGCATTGCTCAGCAGCAGCAGGAAAAAGAACGCGCCCTGCCGCCCCAGCCCCTCGCTCCACGAGAGTACGGATTGCGCGAGCCAGGCGCTCGGCAGAAACGGATTCACGCTGAGCCGTGTGTGCCGCAGCAGTTGGTCAAAGGACAGCACATCCTCCCGCGCGACCGCCTCGGCGTCCGTCACCGGATTCATCCCGAAGATCAGCAGCAGCACCAGCCCCGCGGTGAGCAGCAGCGCCGCATATTTCACCCCGGGTTTCGCCAGCACCCGCACGAGGAAGACGATGATCCACGAGCCCGCGAGCGCCGGCAGCACCACGAACGGCAGGTACGCGAGCGCGATCTGCCCGTAAAATGCCGGCGGCACGTCATGCACGCGGCCGTAGGCGATCATCATCGGCGCGCTGAGGAAGATCAGCGCCCAGCTCGATACGACCAGCGCCTCGAGAAACTTCCAGCGATACACATCGCGATGCGGCACCGGCAGCGAGAGGAACCACGTCGTCTCGCGGCTCCGAAAGAGCGTGGAGTAGCCGATGATGAGGTTTGAAAACACCAGCATCAGAAAAAAGAACCCGAAGATCAGATAGAGGATGCGCTGCGAAAGCAGCGAGCCCACAAGCGGAAAGTTGTGCAGGTATTTCAGGCCGGAAAAGAACAGCCAGTAGCCCACCCCCAGATAGCCGATCACGAACGCGCCGAGCACCGCCAGCAGCAGCGGCGATTCCCGCCGGACGCCGCGCAGCCGCGCGAGAAACGAGCGCCAATGCACCCACAGCAGCAGCCGGAAAAGGTGCGGAGTCGTCATGGGGGAAAATCCGAAACAAATCCGAACGGATGGAAAATCGGAAAGCACAGGGCCTCACTGCGGCCACCCATCGAATTTTTCCGACATTCACTCATTTCGAGATTTGTTTCGGATTTCGACATTCGGATTTCGAGCTTTCCCTCACCTCCCCGGCATCAGCTCAAAGAGAAACCCCTTCAGATACTCCGTCTCCGGCAGCGTCGTGATGATCGGGTGATCCGCGCCCTGCGAGAACGCCCCGATCTGCCGGAGCGATTTTTTCGCATCCACGACCGACTCATTGATGACCTCGAGAAAAATCTCCCGGCTCACATGGTGCGAGCAGCAGAAGGTCGCCAGCAGCCCGTCCGGGTTCAGCAGCTTCAGCGCGCGCAGGTGGATTTCCTTGTACCCGCGCATCGCGTCGTGCAGCTTGCCCTTGGACTTCGTGAAGGACGGAGGATCGAGGATGATCAGATCGTAGCGTGCGCCCTGCCGCTCCAGATCGTGGAGCAGGTCAAAGACGTTCGCCGCCAGCGCCTCCACGGTGAGGTGGTTGCGCGCCGCATTTTTTTTCACCAGCTCCACGCAGTCCGTGCTGATCTCCACCGCCTGCACGCTCGCCGCGCCCGCCTTAGCGCAGGCGAGTGCGAACGCTCCCTGATTCGCAAAACAGTCGAGCACCTTGCGCCCCTTCGCGTGCGCCGCCACGGCGGCGTAGTTCGGCAGTTGATCGAGGTAAAACCCCGTCTTCTGCCCCTGCTGGAGATCGAGTTCGAATTCCAACCCCCCGATCGCGACCGGAAACGGCCCAGGCCCTTCGCCAAAAAGCATCCCCGTCACCAGCTCCAGTCCCTCCGCCTTTCGCACCGGCGCATCGTTGCGCTCGATGATCGACCGCGGCTCCAGCACCGCCCGCAGCGCGTCCACGATCAGCGCCTTTCGCTGGTCCATCGCCAGCGTCAGCGTCTGCAGGACGAGGTGGTCGCCGTAGCGGTCCACGATCAGCCCAGGGAGCCCGTCGCTTTCACTCCACACCATCCGCCCGAGCCGCGGATCGATCCCCCGCCGCGCGCGGTACTCCACCGCCAGCCGGATGCGCCGATCGAAAAACTCCGCATCCAGCTCCTGCCGCTGCCGCGAAAAACGCCGCGCTACGATCTGCGACTTGCCATTGAAAACCGCCGAGCCCAGCAGCCGGTCCTGCCCGTCCTTGAGCGAGACCACATCGCCATCCTGCGGCGAGCCAAAGGCCTTCAGGACCTCGCTGGCATAGACCCAGTCGTGGCCGTGGAGGATGCGCGAGCGAGGTTTGATGACGAGTCCGGCCATAGGGGTGGAGACGGTAAAAGCCACCCGCCCGAAGTCAACGCCAGCGCCCCCTCAAATCCGTCCTTCCACCGGCCCGCATCCTGCTCAATTTCCGCGTTGATGCAGCGCGAGCTTTATTTCAACACACTGGATTTCCTGATGAAGGCCATCGAGGCCAAGGAAGCCGAGATCGACTGCGCCGACGGCGAGGCGAATCTCCCGCGGCTTGAGACGCAGATGGTGAATCTGCAACGGCGCCTGCACATCGAGTTCCGCTACCTCGCGGACTTCGCCGACGGCGGCAGCCAGGCGCTCTAGCGGCGCCACCGCGCTTGCCTAGCTGCGCGGCTTTCCGGTTGGATCGCCGCCGCATGAAAATCCTCTCCTGGAACGTCAATGGCATCCGCTCCGTCCTGAAAAAAGGCCTCGCCGAATTCATCGCCGCGGAACAGCCGGACATCGTTTGCCTGCAGGAGACGAGGGCGCTGCCGGAGGAGGTGGAAATCCCCGCCCCGCTCTGCGATTACGCGGCGCACTGGAATCCCGCCGAGAAAAAGGGCTACGCCGGCACTGCGATTTTCACCAAGCCAAAGCCGCTCGCCGTCACCTGCGGCATCGGCACCGCCGAGCACGACATGGAAGGCCGCGTCATCACGGCGGAATACGCGGATTTTTTCCTCGTGAATGTCTATGTGCCGAACTCCAAGCGCGAACTCACCCGCCTGCCCTACCGGCAGCAGTGGGACCGCGATTTCCTCGCCTACCTCCAGCGGCTCGAAGCCAGGAAACCCGTCATCTTCTGCGGCGATCTGAATGTCGCCCACACTGAGATCGACCTCGCCCGGCCCAAGGCAAACGTGAAGACCCACGGCTTCACCCCGGAGGAGCGCGCCGGCTTCAGTGCCTTCGTCGGTGCCGGGCTGCTCGATACCTTCCGCGAGTTTGAGAAAGCTGGCGACCACTACACCTGGTGGAGCCAGATGGGCGGCGCGCGCGCGAAAAACATCGGCTGGCGCATCGACTACTTCCTCTGCTCCGCCGCGCTCCGCCCGCGGCTCAAGTCCGCGACCATCCACCCCCACATCACCGGCTCCGACCACTGCCCCGTCGGCCTGGAGTTGAAACCCGCGCGCGGGAAATGAAGCGCCGCTGACCGGGGTCAGATCCTCAAACCCAGCGCCAACCGCGCTTCACGCCGCACCGCTTTCGCGTGCTTGATCGCACTTATCGCGTCATGTGCGGTGGCTTCATGGCCTGGGTAGCGAAACTCCACGGCATACTGGCTCAGCGCCGCCAAAGAAGGAAGCAACGCGGCCCAGAGTGGTTCCAAGTGCAGCAACAGGTTCACCAGGCGCTGCAAGTCATGCGTCTTCGGAGAAACGATATCGGCCTCTTCGAGGCGGGCTTTGAGATACTTCTCCGCGCTCTGCTGGCTGTGAAAGCACGCTTGGTCGTGAAAAGTCACCCTCCGCCGCCGCGACAGCGTCAGAGCGAGCCGATAGTCGCTCTCCGCCTTCTTGATCCACTCACGCGTGGACGGCTTCATACATGATCCGCCCCTCGCGGGTGATCTGCGTCATGAACAAGTCCCGCGCCCGCACCCGCCGTTCCACCTCCGACTCCCCGCGCACCAGCATGTCCACGGGAAAGTCCGCATGCACTTTCAGCCGGATTGTGACCGCCGTGTCCCGCCGGACGCGCCGCGACTTCGGCATCACCACCAGCACATCCACATCCGAGTCCTCATCCGGCTGCCCTTGAGCGTGCGAGCCAAAGAGGATGATCCGCTGCGGCTTGAATGCCGCGGCGATGGCGTCGCAATAGCGCTTGATGTCCGTCATGGAAACCATGCGTGCAGTAAGCCGCTCCCCCGCCGGATCATCAACCCGATTCTCGCTGGCGCGCGGGCGAAAAGCGCTGGTCGCCACTTCGCGGCCCGCTACGCTCCCGGCGTCCCCATGAGCGCGCCGCACAGACCTTTCCTCCGCCGCTTCACATTGGCAGTTCTGGGGATGCTGCTGCTCATCGCGGTGGTCTTCGCGGGGGTGGGGTGGATGGTCGCGCGGGATTTGGGACGGGCGCACTGGCTCCTTGGCCGGGAGAGAGCAAATCGGATGAGGGATTGGTATTTGGTTTTCACGGCGAACTTGATGCCCGGAGATCGGGATGAAGACTTGGTTTGCGACGGAGCGGAATTGTTCCTAGGCACCGATCCGCGTAATCCGAGAAGCACGCTTCATTTTGTTCCCCTCTGCTTTTCCCACTCTTTTAGCGAAACATTTTACATCTATTGCGGAGAGCGCCGAGCCACACGCTGGGGGCAGAACATCGACATCAGCGTCGTGCGATGGCCGCGGGGATTCAGGGCCGTCATTTCTGCAAATCAGCCCGTGCTGCTGCCAAAAGACGGGACCGGAGCGCCGACGGAGGGGCCTTTGGTGGTGCCCGTGAATGAACACGGGGAAGTGGAATTTGACATGTTAGCGGAGAGCGTCTTCGAGGCCGTGTATGTGGATTTTGGAAATGCTGCAAACGATCAAAACCTCGGGCGGGATCGCGCCTGCTTCCCCGGCTGGCGGACGCCGCCGATCCCTGTTTCCATCGATAATGGTCCGCCCGACGCAGCTTTCCGTGGCGGGGTGAAAGGGGAGTCCTTCAAGGATTTCAAACACGTCATGAAATGGTCGGCTCCCGCGGACTGGTCGGGAAACTACGTCGTCGAGGCTGCTCGTGGGGAGGGTGATGAGGAATGGCAGCCAGCGCACGTTGTGGAGTCTGCGAAAACGGAGTGGGACGGCTTCGAGATCTGGAATGTTTTCCCCTTCTATACCGGCCCGTTGAAACTCCGCGTGGTGCCGGCGAGCCCGACGCCGCCGTGAGCCGGGAGGACGGCGGGTTTAAGCCGGCTGATTCCCAAACCGGACTCACAAGTAGTAGTCGAAATCCTGCTCGCTATGCGT
>JANOBH010000421.1:0-2785 GCA_031411535.1 Chthoniobacter sp.
AAAGCCGCCCTCGATCAAAGCGGCGCGCAGATCGCCGCCGCCCAGGCCGAACTGGCCAAATGGCGCAACGCCGAAATCCTCCAGCACGTCCACAACGCCCGCAGGCTGCTGGCTGAAAAGCAGGCGCTTTACGAAAACTCCGTGCAGGCCGCGAAAGACGCGCCGCTCACCGTAGATCGCGCCCGCAGCGAGCTCGCCGAGGCCGAGAAAATGACCGCGGAAGCACCCGCCAAGCTGAAGGAAAAGGAATCCCTTTTCGCGCAGGCCCAGCAGGCCGACGCCGCCCAGCGCGCGCTCGTGGATGCCGCCGATGCCGCTGTCGCCGAAAAGACCAAGGCGCTCAAGGCGCAGAACGACGCCCCCAAGGCCGCCGCTCCGCTGAACACCGACGCCCTCGCGAAGAAGCTCGCCAACCTCAATGCCGAGAACGTGAAAGTTCGGGCAGAACGCGCAACCAAGACCGCGGGGACACCTGAGTTTCAAGCCATCGACGCCAGGGTTCAGAGCATCAAGCCAGAGATCGCCCAGGCGCAGGCCGCGCTCGACGCCGCGAAAGGTGGCACCGCCAAACCCGCCGATGTCCCCGACGCGAAGGCCGTGCTCGCCGAACTCGCAAAGGCAAAGGACGCCCAGAGCACCGCGAAGGCCGACGCCAAGCCCATCGCCGTCAAACTCGCCGCCGCCGAAAAAGCCGTCGTCGCCGTGCGCAAGGAAATGGATTCCGCCGCGCAAACCGCCGCCAAGCTCCGCAAGGAACTCCCCGGCATCGAGCGCGCCGCCAAGACCGCAAAAGCCGAAGCCGAGAAAACCGCCGAGACCGCCGCCCGCGAAGTGGAAGCCGCCAAAGCCGAAGCCGAAAAACGCCGCGCCGACTACGACAGCCTGAAGGCCGGCGCACCGAAATCCGCGGCCCTCTAGTTTTCGGGCGTCAGGAGTCGAGATGCACGATGCCGCGCTGCACGGCGACAATCGCGGCCTGGGTCCGGTCGGCGACCTGAAGTTTTGAGCTGGCCGCAAGGGATGTGGAGCCTACCGGATGCCCGGTGCCGGATCGCCGGTCAACTCCTCGATCTCCTTCGCCAGCTCGTCTGCCTCGCGTACCAGCGTCGCCAGGTCCTTCTCCAAACTCTCGACGTGCCTCCTCACCGTCTCGTCGAAAAACGCCGGGGTCTGCGTCGTCAGCCGGTGCAGCTCGTAATCGGGGCTCTCCTTGAGCGCATGGCCCGCCTCCAGCACGCGGATGATTTCCAGCTCGATGCGAGTCCACAGCCGGCGCAGTTGCGCGAGCTCGCGCTCCTCGCCGAAGTCGAGCGCCGCCCAGCCTTGCCCCTCTCATCGCGGAGCGATGCCCTGCCGGTAGCCGGGGCTTTCAAGCCCCGGTGTGGCCCGCGAACGGCGCGCGTCGCGGAGCGACGCCTGCCCTGAATCACCGTTCGGCGCGTGCGTGGCAAACGTCGCTCCGCGACGAATATCGCGTCGTGTTTCATCAGTGGCTTGAAATCCCCGGCTACCAGCAGATTAACGCTCCGCGATGGACCTGCCCTCGTGCTGCCCGAAGGCGATGCGCGACGGAAACCATTCCTCGGCGGCGTATGCCGCGAGCTGCGCCCACGTCTCCAGCCCGCGCTGTTCCGCGATCGGGCGCAGCACCCTCGTGAAAAGATCGGCCACCGTGCGGACATCGCCCAGCGCCGTGCCTTGATGCGCCTTACGATGTAGCCCACGGCTCGACTTCCAACCTTTGTCTGCAATGCTCACCCAATGCCCATCCGTGTTTATGCCGACACTTCCGTTTACGGCGGTGTCTTCGATCCGGGGATCGACGCACCGAGCGCGGAGTTCTTCGCACAAGTCAAAACCGGACGCTTTCAGTTGGTCGTCTCTCCCGTCGTCGTCGATGAACTTCAAGATGCTCCGGAGCGCGTTCGCCAAGTCTATGAGGAACACCTGCCTTGGGCTGAATTTATCGACGTCTCCGTCGAAGCCGTCCGCCTGCGCGACGGCTATCTGCAGGCCGGCGTCGTCACGCCGAAATGGGCCACCGACGCCCTCCACGTCGCCCTCGCCAGCGCGGGACACTGCCGCTGCATTGTTAGTTGGAACTTCAAGCACATCGTCCACTTCGACAAAATCCCGCTGTATCATGGAGTCAATCTGATCAACGGTTTTGACAGCATCAGCATCAACACCCCCGCCGAGGTCATCGCCTATGAAACTTGAAGAATACGAATGCGTGAAAACCAAGCGCCGCGCGCAGGTCCGCATCTACGAGCAAACCAAAGACCTCACGCCGGATCAGTTGGTAGCACATTACCAGCGCCTGGGCGAAGTCGCCCGTCAGAAGCAGGCTGAGGTGCGCGCCCGCGCCCAAACCGTCTTATAAACGGTCTGCGAGACACTCTTTCTTGAGAAGAGTTGGTTTCTGAAATCGACCCTCTCGCTCCCCCAAGCTGCCTCACGGTGCAAAACGCCGCCCGGCTCGCCTTCCCGAATACGCGCGCCGACAAGGACGAAGGCATCGTCGAAGCCCGCAATCGCTATCTCCTCGACGAATTCCCGCCCCGCGGCGGAGCCAGCGCCGGCGACCAGCCGAGCCCGAACGGCACGCCCACGCCGACGCCAGCTGCGCCGAAGTAGCGGAGCGCGATCACGATTTTCTCAACATCGCCGATTGTAACGGAACACCGGTCTTCCCTGTTTCGTTGCGCTTTCTCAATTGACGTAGTTCCTCCAGCCAACCGCCGCCGCCACTCGTTTTCGCCCGCCGACGGGCGGTCTGCTGGCG
>JANOBH010000422.1:0-5107 GCA_031411535.1 Chthoniobacter sp.
CCTGCGCGCTCCGGCGCGCGGGCTGGTTCAGCTCATTCCCGGTGATACGGGTGCCCCGCCCGGATCGTGCAGGCGCGGTAGAGCTGCTCCAGCGTGAGCACCAGCGCCATCTCGTGCTGAAGCGTGAGCTTGCTCAGCGCCCAGCGCCAGCCCGCCGCCTGCCTCACGGCATCCGTATGGCCGTCCGCGCCGCCGATGAGAAAGGCCAGGTCGCGAGGGCCGTGCATCTCCCAGTCGGCCAGCTTTTCCGCGACGCCGCGGGACGTGACGTGGTCGCCGCGCTCGTCGAGCACGATGCGAAACATCCCCTTCGACCGCTCCAGCAGCGCCAGACTCTCCCCCGCCTGCATCGTCGCTTTCAAATAATGCAGCTCCGCCGGCACATATGGCCGCAGCCGCGCGGCATACTCCTCGACGCCGCGTCGGGCGAAATCGAGCTTCGGCTTGCCGATGACAAAGACATGGAAGCGCATGGCCGAGATTGGAGCCATGCCCGCGGCGGTCGGCACGGAGAAAATGTCCCGCCATCCATGTTTTCTGATCCTTTTCCTCGTCGCATCTCGCATGGAAGGGAAGAATGAACACCCCGATGAACCCCTCCCCTCCGCCGCCGCCACCTCCGCGCGACAACGCGGCTCGGCTGGAGGAAATCTTCGACGCCGCGCTCAGCCGCCCGCCCGCCGAACGCGAGGCGTATCTGGGCGATGCCTGCGCGTGTGACGACACCCTGAGAGCCGAAGTCCGCGCCCTGCTCGCCGCAAATGATGCGGCGGGGGATTTTATGAAAGCGACCGCGCCACTTCCCCCGGAAGTCGAAGCAGAACTCGCGCGGCTCAAGCCCGAGGAAGCCAGCGACCGCATCGGACCCTACAAGCTCCTCCAGCAGATCGGCGAGGGCGGCTTCGGCGTCGTCTGGATGGCCGAGCAGGAGCAGCCCGTGCGGCGGCGCGTGGCGCTGAAGATCATCAAGCTCGGCATGGATACGAAGGAAGTTGTCGCCCGCTTCGGGCAGGAGCGGCAGGCGCTGGCGATGATGGATCACCCAAACATCGCCAAGGTCTTCGACGCCGGCGCCACGCCCACGGGCCGGCCCTTTTTCGTCATGGAACTGGTGCGCGGCATCCGCATCACCGACTACTGCGACCAGGCCAATCTCCCGACCGCGAACCGGCTCCAGCTCTTCATCGCCGTCTGCCACGCGGTCCAGCACGCGCATCAGAAAGGGATCATCCATCGCGACCTCAAGCCGTCGAACATCCTCGTCACCCTGCAGGACGGCGTGCCCGTGCCGAAGGTCATCGACTTCGGCGTGGCCAAGGCGACCCAGCAGCGGCTCACCGACCTCACGCTCTTCACCCAGTTCGAGCAGATGATCGGCACGCCGCTCTATATGTCGCCCGAGCAGGCGGAGGGCAGCTTGGACGTCGATACAAGGGCCGACATCTACGCGCTCGGCGTGCTGCTCTACGAACTGCTCACCGGCCGCACGCCGTTCGATCCCGCGGAGCTGATGCGCAAAGGCCTCGACGAAATCCGCCGCGTCATCCGCGAGCAGGAGCCGCCGCGCCCCTCGACAGCGCTGAGCACGATGACCGCCGACGCGATGACCGCCATCGCACAGCATCGCCACAGCGACAGCGCGAAACTGATCGGGCTCCTGCGCGGCGACCTCGACTGGATCGTGATGAAGGCGATCGAGAAAGACCGCACGCGCCGCTACGATACGGCCAACGCTTTTGCCGAGGACATCCAGCGCCATCTCGCGAGCGAACCGGTCATCGCATCTCCGCCGAGCCGAGCTTATCGCCTGCAAAAACTCGTACGCCGCCATCGGTTCGCCGTTGCCGCCGGAACCGCCGTCGCTGTCGCGCTGATTCTCGGCATCGCCGGCAGTGCATGGCAGGCAGTGCGTGCGACAAAGGCGGAGAAACTTGCCGAGGGACGGCGGATGCAGGCTGAAGCGGCTGCGAATCAAGCTCGCGAGAGTTTGAGCCAGTCCGATTTTCTTCAGGCGCTTCGCTCGATTGAAGAGAATCGGAACCACGATGCGCTGGCGCAACTGGCGCGAAGTCTATCGGTGAATCCGCGGAACGACGCAGCCCTCTGCCGCCTCACGACGTTCCTAATCTATCATGGTTTTGCGCTCCCCATTTCGCGCATGAACATGGACAATGTTTTTGAGACAAATTCCGCGCAGCTCAGCCCGGATGGGAAACGAATTGTGATCACGTCGGGCGACACCGCGCGAGTTTGTGATGCGCAAAGCGGGCATCCACTGACCAAGCCGATGCAGCATGATGGCATGGTTCAGTCAGCGCAGTTCAGCCCTGACGGAAAACGGATTGTGACCTCGTCGCGTGACGAGCGGGGCGGAAAGGCGCGGGTTTGGGATGCGCAAAACGGCCAGCCGCTGATCGAGCCGGTCAAGCATCGTGCCAAGTTTTATCCGGCGCAGTTCAGCCCGGACGGGAAAAGGATCATCACCATGTGGGACTACGGCCCGCAGGTTTGGGATGTGCAAAGCGGCGAGGCGCTGAGCGAGCCGCTGAAGCACAGCGGCCGTATTGATAGTGCGCAGTTCAGCCCCGACGGAACCCGGGTCGTGACTGCGTCATGGGACAAGACAGCACGGGTCTGGGATGCGCATAGCGGCCAACCGCTGACCGGGCCGTTGCAGCATGATGGCAAGGTACATTCGGCGCAGTTCAATCCGGCCGGGAATCGGATTCTGACCGCGTCGGAGGATAAGACCGCGCGGGTTTGGGATGCGCAAAGCGGCAGCCTGCTGGCCGGACCATTGCAGCACGGTGCCGCTGTGAATTCGGCGGAGTTCAGCCTGAACGGGGGACGGATTCTGACCGTGTCGGAAGACAAAACCGCGCGGGTTTGGGATGCCCAAGACGGTCAGCCGCAGACCGGGCCGTTGGCGCACGATGACGCGGTTAATTCTGCGCACTTCAGCCCGGACGGGAACTTCATTGTGACCGCGTCAGGAAATGCCGCGCAGATTTGGAGCGCACAAAGCGGAAAACCGCTGACCGAACCGATGAAGCACGATGCTTGGGTTTCGTCGGTGCAGTTCAGCCCCGATGGGAAACGGATTGTGACCGGGTCGGGACAAGGGCAGTTCGGAGTGGCTCGCGTTTACGATGCGCAGGGCGGCAAGCAGCTCGCCGGGATGCTATTCGAGTATGAAGGCAAGGTTACGTCGGCGCAGTTCAGCCCGGACGGGCTACGGATTGTGACCGCGTCGGAGGACGGAACCGCTCGGGTTTGGGATGCGCAGAGCGGCCAGCCGTTGACCGAGCCGATGAAGCACGCTGAGTCAGTTGATTTGGCGCAATTCAGCCCGGCCGGGAGACGGATTGTGACCGCATCGGGTGACAACACCACGCGGGTTTGGGATGCGCAAAACGGCAGGTCGCTGACCGAGCCGTTGAAGCACGGTGGCGGAGTTGATTCGGCGGAGGTCAGCCAGGGCGGGAAGCGCTCGGCGCAGTTCAGCCCGGACGGGAAACGGATTGTGACCGCGTCGGGCGACAACACCGCGCGGGTTTGGGACATCTCGGCTCGCGGCCAGGCGTCCGCATGGTTGCCGCGCCTGGCGGAGGCAGTGGCGGGCCAGCACTTGAATGATCGTGGCGTGTTCGAGCAACTAAATGAGGACCAAGGCCGGGTGCTCGAAGAAATTCGCGCGCAGTTGAGCAGCGCCCCGTCCGATGACGATTGGACGATTCTTGGCCGCTGGTTTCTCGCAGATCGCTCCACGCGCACCATTTCGCCCTTTTCCAAAATCACCGTCCCCGAATACATCGAGAACCGGATCAAAGAAAATACGCCGGCATCGCTGGACGAAGCCGAGCGCCTGGCCCTCGGCAACGCGGAGCTTTTGCAGCGCACCGCACAGGCCAAGGCGCTGCTAAAATCGGACGCCGAAGCCGTGCCGGCGAACCCATGAGCGACATCAATCATCTCCTCGACACGCTTCAGGAAGGCGACCCGGTGGCCGGCGACCAATTGCTCGTGCTCGTCTATTCCGAACTGCGCCGGCTCGCCGCCGCTAAGATGTCGCGCGAAGCACCGGGCCAGACCTTGCAGCCGACGGCGCTGGTGCATGAAGCCTGGCTGCGGCTGGGCGGCGACGGGCAGTGCTGGGAAAACCGCGCGCACTTTTTCGGCGCAGCCGCGGAGGCGATGCGGCGCATCCTCATCGAGCGCGCGCGTCGCAAGCTCGCGCTGAAACATGGCGCCGGCGCTGAGCACGTCGATGCGGACAAGATCGAGATCGCCGCGCCTGCGAAGGACGACAGGGAACTGCTCGCCGTGCATGAGGCGCTCGACTGGCTCGCCGCGCATGATGCGCGAAAGGCGGAACTCGTGAAGCTGCGCTACTTCGCGGGCCTCACGATTGACGAGGCGGCCGATGTCCTCGGCATCTCGGCGCCGACGGCTAAGCGCGACTGGACGTACGCCCGGGCGTGGCTTTTTCGCGAGATCGAGCGCGGTCGCTGAACTGCGTGAGCCTCGCGCCATGAGGGAGGCTGAACGGAAGTTTGCGGCGCTCACAGACCGTCGCTATAGGCGGGGCTAGCGGCGGCGGGAGCGGGATTGCTTTCGCTTTCCGTCACCCGTCGCGGGTTTGGCATGCGGCTGAGGCGGGGCGGGCGGGCGGGACGAGGCCACAGGCTCGCCGACAGGGACGAAGTCGATCTGGCGCTTGTAGGCGTCCACGCGGGAGACGATAACTTGGAGGGCGTCGCCGGTCTTGTAGATGCGCTTGGATTTGCGCCCGATGAAGCGGAGGCGCACGGAGTCGAATTCGTAGAAGTCGTCGGCCAGGGAGCTGACGTGGATGAGGCCGCTGACGAGGACATCGGGCAGTTCGATGGAGAGTCCGTAGCTGCGGACATCGACGACGTGGGCGCGAAACTGGTCGGGCTTCTTCGATGCGAGCTGGCGGAGAAAAAACTCCATTTTCTTCAGCATCGTGGAGTCTTTCTCGGCGTCGGCGGAGGTGCGCTCGGTGGTGGAGATGTGCGTGGCGAGCTCGGAGAGTTCGCCGATGGAGCCCATGCGCTCGCGGGCGAGGCCACGGTGGACGAGGAGG
>JANOBH010000423.1:0-6740 GCA_031411535.1 Chthoniobacter sp.
TGAAAGTCGGCGTGGGCCTCATGTCGCGGCACAGCAAGTCCATGATCGAGCTTCACGACCGCGTTCAGGATGGCGAAATCGGCGAAATCATCCTCATGCGCGCCTACCGCATGGCCGGGCCGCTCGCGTCCGCCTTCTCGGAAAAATGGCCCGGCACCCCGAGCGAACTGCTCTGGCAGATCAGCCGCTTCCACAGCTTCCTCTGGGCGAGCGGCGGCTGCTTCAGCGACTTCTACATCCATCACATCGACCACTGCTGCTGGATGAAAGAGGCGTGGCCCGTGAAAGCCCACGCCATCGGCGGGCGTCACTACCGCTACAATTACGTCGATCAAAACTTCGACAGCTACTCCGTCGAATACACCTTCGCCGACAATACCAAGCTCCTCATGGACGGACGCTGCATGGTCGGCGCTGTGCCCATGTACAATAGCTTCGCCCAGGGCAGCAAAGGCATCGCCGTCATCTCGAAGAATGGCGACTGCGGCACGCCCTCCAGCAGCTATCGCGGCCAGAATCCCACCCGCGAACACCTGATCTGGCAGAGCACCGACACCTCCAATCCCTACCAAAACGAGTGGGACACCCTGATCTCCGCCATCCGCGAAAACCGGCCGCACAACGAGGTCAAACGCGGCGTCGATGCCAGCGTCGCCACTTCCATGGGCCGCATGGCCGCGCACACCGGCCAGGAGATCACCTGGGACGATTTCCTCGCCTGCGAAGACGTCTTCGCGCCCGGCGTGGAAAACCTCACCATGGACAGCCCCGCCTTCCTCCACTGCGACGCCGACGGCAAATACCCCGTCCCCCAGCCCGGCATCCTCAAGAAGAGCGAATACGAAATGCCCAAGCTCGCGGTCTGACGGGCTGGCGGGGGCTGAGAGACATTGTAAAAAGTCCGTCATCCTGAGCGCAGCGCCGCTTTGGGCGCGGAGTCGAAGGACCCCGGCGGTTCGATCACGTCGAGCGCTTTTATCGGAGCGCCGGTGGTCGGCGACGTCCGCAGACCGCCGCTACAAGCTTGAGTGGGTCGCTCTGCGAGACTGTGAAATAAGCCGGCGAATATTCCGGCGAGTTCGATGATCCGGGCGCAGGAGCGCGTGGCTCCGCGGGCTGATCGGAGCCGAGCGCTCCTGCGCGACCAAAAGGCGCGCCCGCGCCTCCTACTGATTTCTGTGCCTCTAACTCGCTACCCGAGCTTCGGGATTTGCTCTTACCCTTTCGCGGGCGGGGCGGGCGGCGGAGTCGGTGTGGAGGGTGCGGGAGGTGCGGGGGCCTTGGCGTCGTCGGCCATGGCTTTTCGGAGGGCGGGGACTTGCTCCATGAGCTTGTCGAATTTCACGCCGGTGAGGCTTTCCAGGACGGGCGGGAGCTGGGCGATGATCTGGGTCACGTCGCCGGTGAGCTTGCTCGCGCCGCCGCCACCTTCGCCGCTGTTGATGATGACCATCTTGTCCAGCTTCGCGAGCGGCTCGCTGATCCGGCCGGCGATTTCCGGCAAGGCGCGGACAATCATCTCGATGACGGCGGCCTGGTTGTATTGCTTGTAGGACTCGGCCTTGAGGCGCATGGCCTCGGCGGTGGCGGTGCCCTGCGCCTCGATGATCGCGGCTTCGGCGAGGCCGCGTGCTTTGTTGGCCTCGGCCTCGGCGAGACCGGTCGCCTTTGCCACGTCGGCGGCGGCGAATCCCTTTGCCTTGGCGGCCTGGGCGGCGCCGGCGGCTTCGGTTTCGAGCTGGAATTTCGTGGCGTTGGCGAGCGTCTCGACGCGGTAGCGCTCGGCGTCGGCGGGCTTTTGCACCATCGCCTCCAGCTCGCGCTGGCGGCGCTGGATTTCCTGCTGCTGCAGCTCGATCTGCTTTTGTTTCTCGATGATGGCGACTTGGATTTCCTCGGCTTTCACGAGCTGGCCGGTTTTGAATTTCTGAAGGTCGTAGGCGAGGTCGGACTCGGCTTTCTTCTGGTTCACCGTGGCGGTGTATTCGGCGAGGCTCGCCTGGTAGTCGCGCTGGGCCTGGGCGACCTTTGTGTCGGCGAGGAATTTCGCCTCCTGCCCGGCCTGCACCGCCTGCGAGCTTTTGATCATCGCGTCGCGGTCGGCCTCGGCCTGTGCGATCTGCGCGTCGCGTTTGACCTGTGCGATCCGCGGCTTGCCGAGCGCCTCGAGGTAGCCCTGGCCGTCGCGGATGTCGCGGATGGTGAAGCTGATGATGGTCAGGCCCATGTTTGCCATGTCGCCCGCGGCGACTTCCTGCACCTTGGACGCGAAGGCGTCGCGATTCTGGTAGATGTCCTCGACGGTCATGGTGCCGAGGATGGCGCGGAGGTGGCCCTCCAGGGTTTGCATGGCGATGTTCTTGATGTCCTCGACGCGCTTGCTGAGGAACTGCTCGGCGGCGGTGGCGATGGAAATGTCGTCGCCTTTCACCTTTGTCTGCGCGACGCCATCCACGCGGACGGGCACGCCTTTGCTGGTGTAAACCTCGGGCGTCTGAACGTCGATGGTGAGCAGCTCGAGAGAGAGGATGTCGGCCTTCTCGATGACGGGGATGATGAAAGTGCCGCCGCCTTTCACCACGCGGAAGCCGCGGGTGTAAGTCTGGCCGCTGGCGTCGGTGTAGCGGTGCTTGCGGCCGGAGACGATCAGGACTTCGTTCGGGCCGACCTTCGTGTAGCGGCTGGCCCAGACGGAGGCGAAAAGGAAGACGACGACGGCGATGCCGACGATGGCCAGGCCGGCGAAGCCGTAGCCGAAAAGGGATTCTGCGAGGATGAGGTGGATCATGGCTGGAAGGGGCTGGAGACGTAGAACTGGGTGCCGACGATGCGGACGATGCGGACAGTGGCCCCGGCGGGGATCGCGGCGGAATCCTCGGCGCGTGCGGCAGCGGAGTAGCGGCTGCCGCCCTGCACGTAGCTGATCTCGCCCACGGCGCCGGCCGGGATGGGCGTGATGACATTCGCCGTCGAGCCGATGAGCTGGTCCACGCGGCCTTCGCTGGAGCTTTGGGTGAGGTTAAAGATTTTGTGAAAGCCGAAGAAGACTGCGCTCGCGACTCCCATGCCGCCGATGGCGGCGAGCGGGAGGCTCATCCATGGGCTGCTGGTGGCCTCGATGCGGGAGAAGATCATGCCGAATCCGCCGAACGCGGTGACGAAGGAGCCGACGGTGGTGGGGCCGAGCGGGGAGAAGCCGACGTCGCCGGTGTGTCCGCCGGCGCCGCCCGAGTCGGCGTCCGTATCGCCGCCGGAAAAGGCTGCGGAGAGCAGGGCGAAGAGGAGGCCGGTGCCGAAGCAGATCAGGTAGATCAGGGTGAGATCCATAGGGGCGCCGCGAGGCGGGTGCGGGGAGTTAGACGGTTCGCGGTTTGCAAGACAAGGAGGAACGGGGGGGCGCGGGGAGGGCGCAAACAAAGCGCTTTCGTGGCGCGGAGTTGGCGGTAGTGTCCGCGCGATTTTCCATGAGCCAATCCCCGCCGAACATCCTCTACTGCCACTGCCGATACGCGCAGGTGGTGCCGAAAGAGGTGAAGGACGAAGTGCTGCGGCGGCTGTGCGAGGCGGGCGTGGAATTCGAGGCGGTGGCGGATCTGTGCGAGATGGCGGCGCGGCGCGATCCCGCGCTGGTGCGGCTGGCTGGCGGCGGGGCGGTGAAGATCGCGGCGTGTTTTCCGCGCGCGGTGAAGGGGCTTTTTCATCAGGCCGGCGCGGATCTGCCGGCGGACGGGGCGGAGGTGCTGAATATGCGCGTGCAGACGGCGGAAGAGATCGTGGCGGCGCTGCTCGACGGCGTGGTGCGCCCGAATCTGCCGGCAAAGGACGCGCCAAAGCCGGAAGGCGGGAGCGGCGTCCCGCCAATATAAGATTAGGCGACGCGCCGGATCATCGCTGCTAAGGTTTCTCCCTATGAGCATTCCTTCGATCCAGCAGATGCACGCCGCCTTATCCGACGACCTGAAAAAGCACGGCACGGAGGGCCTCTCCAGTGACGCCACCCGCAAGACCTTCAACGTACGGGTGCCCGGTGCGGTCCTCGAGTTTGCGCACAAGCAGATCGATCCTGCTTTTTGGAGCGGAGTGAAGCACTACGGCAGCGGGCCGAGCAGCCGCTTTCGCATGCCGCGGACGGCAGTGGACGCGGACGCGGACGCGCCGGTGAAGAAGCCGGTGGCCCGCCGCAAGGCGAAGGTGGCCGAAGTCGCCGCAGCCGCGTAGCTGATCCGGCTCGCGTGCGGGAGGGAGCGCCGTCCTCTCGGGTTCGGGCTTGCGCGCTCCATCTGCCGGGCCAATCCTCCCGCCATGTCGCTCGCCCCCGCTCTTCACGTCCTGCTTTACGAAGGTGCCGGCGCTGCGGCGCTCACGGGAGAAGAGCGTTTCGGTGCGCTCAGCGCCTTGCTGGAAAAGGGCTACGCCGTCTCCCGCACGAGCGTCAGCACCGTCGAGAAGCCGGCTCAAGGCGCGCTGCTCGTGCTGGGGAAATTCGACACGGAACCCGCGGCCACGGATTCCGGCGTGCGCTTTCACAACCTCGCGAACCTCTCACCCGCGCAGCTCGGCGACGTGGTGGAAACCGCGCGCACCGAGACCGGCATGGCGCAGCACGGCGAGTGGAAGCCGTGGTTCCCGGTCATCGACTACGACCGCTGCACGAACTGCATGCAGTGCCTCTCCTTCTGCCTCTTCGGCGTCTATGGCGTGGACGGCGAGAAGCGCATCGAGGTGCAGAACAACGACAACTGCAAAACCAACTGCCCCGCCTGCTCGCGCGTCTGCCCGGAGGCGGCGATCATGTTTCCCAAATACAAAGCCGGCCCGATCAATGGCGACGTGGTGAGCGACGCCGACCTGCAGAAGGAGAAGATGAAAGTGGACATCTCCGCGCTGCTCGGCGGCGACGTGTATGCCATGCTCCGCCTGCGCAGTGAGAAAGCGAAGAGCCGCTTCAGCAAGGAGCGCGACTCCGACAAGGCGCTCGCCGAGCGGCAGAAGTGCCTCGTGAAACTCGCGGCCATGGGCGACATCCCGCCCGAGGTGCTGATGTCGCTGCCCTCGCCCGAGGAAATCGCGCGCCGCGCCGAGGAAGCCGCGGCGAAAGCGCAGGCCGCGCTAGCCGCGCAGTAAGGCCGTGGATTTCGCGCGCCGCCAGTTCCTCGCGACCTCGCTCGCCGCGGGACTCGGCGCCACGCTGCGGGCGGCGGAGCCGGAGAAAAAGTGGCGCGTGGCGGTGATCGGGCACACCGGGCGCGGAGATTACGGGCACAGCATCGACAGCCTGTGGCTCGCGATGCCGGAGACGGAAATCGTGGCCGTGGCCGATGCAAATCCCGCAGGTCTCGCGAAGGCGAAGGAGCGGCTGAAAGTGGACGCAGGTTTCGCGGACTACCGCGAGATGCTCAGGCAGACAGCGCCCGACATCGTGGCGATCGGCCCGCGGCACATTGATCAGCATCGCGACTTCGTCGTCGCCGCGGCGGAAGCGGGAGCGCGCGGCATCTACACGGAGAAGCCGTTCTCCCGCACGCTCGCCGAGGCGGATGAGATGATCGCCGCGTGCGACAAGAGCGGGACGAAACTCGCGCTCGCGCATCGCAACCGCTACCACCCCGCGCTCCCCGCCGTGCAGCGGCTCGTGGCGGATGGCGGCATCGGCCAGCTCCTCGAAATCCGCACCCGCGGCAAGGAAGACCAGCGCGGAGGCGCGCTCGATCTGTGGGTGCTCGGCTCGCACATCCTGAATCTGCTCCCGGTCTTCGCCGGCCAGCCCGTGGCCTGCACCGCCACGCTCCTGCAGGACGGACGGCCCGTCACGCGCGAGGACATCCGCGAGGGCGCGGAAGGCGTCGGCCCGCTCGGCGGCAATGCGCTCCACGCCCGCTGGGAGATGGCCGGCGGAGTGCCCGCGTTTTTCGACTCGCGGCAGAACGCGGGCGTCGCCGCCGCGAACTTCGGCCTCCAGCTCATCGGCACGAAAGGCATCATCGACCTGCGCATCGACACGCATCCCATCGCGCACCTCGTCCCCGGCAATCCCTTCCTCCCGACGAAAGAGCCGCGCGCGTGGATTCCCATTTCGAGCGCCGGCCCCGGCGAGCCCGAGCCGGTGGAAAACTGCGCCACGCTCGTCGGCAGCCACCGTCTCGCCGCGCGCGATCTCCTCGCCGCCATCCGCGAAAACCGCGCTCCGCTCTGCGGCATCCGCGACGCGCGGCTGACCGTCGAGATGATCCTCGCCGCATTCGAGTCCCATCGCCTCGGCGGCCAGCGCGTGCCGTTTCCCCTCGCCGTCCGCGACAACCCGCTCGCGCGGCTCTGACCGCGGGCGCGCTTCCGCTTTCCCCCCCATGAAAAACTGCCTCCGCCTCGTCGTCCTCCTTCTCGCATTCGCCGCCGTCGTGCGTGCTGAAAACCCGCCCGCCGTCTTCGCGCGGGAGAACCTCATGGCGTGGTGCATCGTCCCCTTCGACGCAAAGAAGCGCGGCCCGGAGGAGCGCGCAGCGATGCTCGACCAGCTCGGCATCAAGCGGCTCGCGTACGACTACCGCGCGGAGCATATCCCGACTTTCGCCGCCGAGCTGGGTGCGCTGAAAAAGCACGGCATCGAGCTGACGGCGTGGTGGTTTCCCGGCGCGCTGAATGACGAGGCGAAGAACATCCTCGCAGTCATCGGCCGGCACGGCGCGCATCCGCAGCTCTGGATCAGCGGCGGCGGCGCGCCCGTGAAATCTCCCGAGGAGCAG
>JANOBH010000424.1:0-3447 GCA_031411535.1 Chthoniobacter sp.
ACGCCGACCCGAAGCTGCGCGGCGACCGCAATGTCTTCGTCAGTCAGGTCGAGGTCTCGGGACCGATGCTGCCGCTGCCGGCGCTGCCGGAAAGCCACACGCGGCTGATCACGCGGATGCCGCAGCCCGGCGGGGAGCACGCGTGCGCCGTGGAGTTGCTCGGCGCTTTCGCGCAGCGCGCCTACCGCCGCCCGGTCGCTCCCGCGGAGGTCGCGCGGCTCGCGGGGTTCGTCGATCTCGCGCTGAAAAGCGGCGGCACTTTCCTCGAAGGCATGCAGGTCGCGGTGCAGGCGGCGCTCGTCTCGCCGCATTTCCTTTTCCGCTGGGAGCTGGACCCGGAGGCGCTTCAGCCGGGCGGCATTCGCGAGCTGACCGATTGGGAGGTGGCCTCGCGGCTCTCGTATTTCCTGTGGTCGAGCATGCCGGATCGCGAGCTTTTCGCCCTCGCGGAAAAGGGCGAGCTTCGGAAGAGCGGAAATCTCGAAAAGCAGGTCACGCGCATGGTGCAGGACTGGCGGGCGCGGGCGTTCGTGGACAATTTCGCCGGGCAGTGGCTCCAGATCCGCAATCTCTGGGAGACATCGGTCGATCCCGATGCCTTTCCAAAATGGGACGACTCGCTCAAGGGCGCGATGAAGGAGGAGTCGGCGCTCTTTTTCGAGGCGGTGATGAAGGAGGACCGGCCAGTGACCGACCTGCTCGACGCGGACTTCACTTTCCTGAATGAGAAGCTCGCGCGCTGGTACGGCATCGAAGGCGTGACGGGCGAAAAGTTTCAGCGCGTGACGCTGCCGAAGGACTCGCCGCGCGGCGGCGTGCTCACGCAGGGCAGCGTGCTTCTCGCCACGTCCACCCCCACGCGCACCTCCCCGGTCATCCGCGGGAAATGGATACTCGAGCAGCTCCTCGGCACCCCGCCGCCGCCGCCGCCGCCGGATGTGCCTGCTCTCGCGGAGCAGAAGCAGGTGGACCAGTCGGCTTCGCTACGGCAGCGCTTTGAACTGCACCGGAGCGCCGCGGAGTGCGCGGGCTGCCATGCGAAAATGGACCCGCTCGGCTTTGCGCTGGAGAATTTCGACGCGACCGGCCGGTGGCGCGACACGGACGGAAAGTTCCCCATCGACGCCAGCGGCAAGCTCGCGAACGGGACGAAATTCACCGGCGCGCGCGACCTGAAGCAGGTCCTGAAGGCGAACAAGAACTTCGTCCGCAGCCTCACGCAGAACATGATGACCTACGCGCTCGGACGCGGCCTCGAGTACTACGACCGCTGCGCCTCCGACGCCGTGATTGCCCAAGCCTCCGGACAGGGCTACAAATTCTCCGCCATCGTCACCGGCATCGTCACCAGCGAGCCTTTCCTCAAGCGCAAACGCGAAATCGCCTCGAACTGACGTCCGCTCCCTTTCCACCCAGAAATCCCCACGCCCATGAAAACCAACCCCGTCCTTCCCCGCCGCACTTTCCTCCGCGGACTCGGCGCCGCCATCGCCCTGCCGATGCTCGACGCCATGATCCCCGCACGCGCGCTCGCCGGAGCCATCGCCGGAAAAAAGGCGCCGGTGCGCATGGCGTTCATGTTTGTGCCAAACGGCGCGAACATGCCCGACTGGACGCCCGCCGCGGAGGGCGTGGACTTTGACCTGCCCTACATCCTCCAGCCGCTCCAGCCGCACAAAAGCGAACTGCTCGTGCTGAGCGGGCTGACGCACGACAAAGGCCGCGCGAACGCCGACGGCGGTGGCGACCACGCGCGCTCCGCGGGGAGCTGGCTCACCGGCGCGCAGCCGCTGAAAAGCGAGGGCTCGCAGATTCGGCTCGGCGTTTCCGCGGATCAGGTGGTGGCGGACAGGATCGGAAAAGAGACGCGCTTTGCCTCGCTAGAACTCGGCCTCGAACCCGGCCGGCAGGGCGGCAAGTGCGACAGCGGCTACTCGTGCGCCTATTCCAATACCGTCTCGTGGCGTGGCGAAACCTCGCCGCTCGCGCACGAGGTCAATCCGCGGCTCGTTTTCGAGCGGCTCTTTTCCAGCGCCCTGCCAAAGGAGGCGGGCGAGTCCCAGCGCCGCCGGGATATTTACAAAAAGAGCATCCTCGATTTCGTCCTCGAAGACGCGAAGTCGCTCAGCGCCAAGGTCGGCGGCCATGACCGGCAGAAGCTCGACGAGTATCTCACCGCGATCCGCGAGATCGAGCTGCGGGTCGCGCAGGCGGAGAAAATGGTGGCGGGCCACACATCCGTCACCGCCGGTTACGAGGTGCCGGAGACCGTGCCGGAGAGCTTTGAGGAGCACGCGCGGCTGATGTGCGACATGATGGTCCTCGCCTTCCAGTCCGACACCACGCGCGTCTGCACTTTCATGCTGGCCAATGAGGGATCGAACCGCAGCTACCGGAACATCGGCGTGAACGATGGCCACCACTCGCTCTCACACCATCAGGGCGATCAGGCGAAGCGCGCGAAAATCCGCGACATCAACCGCTTTCACATGCAGCAGTTTGCCTACGTGGTCGGCCGCCTCCGCGCGATCCCCGAGGGCGACGGCACGCTGCTCGACAATTCGATGCTCGTCTATGGCGGCGGACTCGCCGACGGCGACCGCCACGAGCACGACAATCTCCCGCTCGTCATGGCGGGCCGCGGCGGCGGGACGATCCTGCCGGGCCGGCATCTCCGCTCCCCGGGCGAGACGCCGATGGCGAATCTGCTCCTTTCGATGATGGATCGCATGGACACGCGCGTGGATTCCATCGGCGACAGCACCGGCCGGCTCCGCGGGCTGGAAGGGTGAGCGCCGTGGGAGGATGTAGCGAAACTCAAAAAGAGCGTGTCATCCTGAGCGAAGCGGAGGCTTTGCGGAGCGCAGTCGAAGGACCCCGGGCAGTCAGGCGCAGTGTCGCACAGAATCGCCGGGGTCCTTCGACTCCGTTCCGTCCCACCATCGCCCGCGACGGAACTCCGCTCAGGATGACAACGCGTTTTAGAATCCCGATGCGCTCGCTACGGATTTCAGCGGTCGCAGTCTGCGCTGTTCTTCTGATCTGCGTCCGCTGTCTCGCGCAAGACGACGCGGCGCAGATCGACAAGCTGACGAAACAGCTTTCCTCCTCCGAGTTCGCGACCCGGCGTGACGCCGCGTATCAGCTCGGGAAAATGGGCGCCGCGGCAAAGCCGGCGGTGCCCGCGCTCGTGAACGCGCTCGCGGATCAGGACAAGCAGGTCTGGTCGTTCTCCATCGCCGCGCTGGCGGAGCTGGGGCCGGATGCGCGCGAGGCGATTCCCGCGCTCATCGAGGCGCTCAATGCCGGCTCACGCGGGGGCCGCGGGCGGGACCGGCGCCAGATTGTCGTGCGCACCGCGTTTGCGCTTTCGCGGATCGGCCGGGAGGCGGTGCAGCCGCTCATCCCGCTGCTCTCCAGCGACGACAGCGGCGCGCGTGCAGGCGC